>CAYVKP010000002.1:0-131049 GCA_964452165.1 uncultured Gammaproteobacteria bacterium
GCCGGATATTATTCACGGACTCCTAGTTTTATTAATCGGTCTTACTGCGGGATTTCTCGATTCAACTGTTGGAAGCGGAGGATCTGTCTCAATCCCGTTCCTAATTTTTACCGGTCTTCCGCCTCAAGTTGCAATTGCTACGGATAGACTTGGGACAGCCGGCGAAACAGCGGGAGCACTTCTTAAATTCAAGAATTCAAAAAAAATTTTGTGGCGTTACGTTATTCCTTTCACAGTTATTGCGCTTGTAGGTTCAACAATTGGCGCAAATATCCTGCTCCACATTGACACCAAAATCTTGCAAAGAATCGTTGCTATCGTTGTTCTGGTTTTGTTGCCGATCTCATACTTTAAAAAGAACATTGGTGTCAAACACGTTCAGGTGTCTTCACTTAGGAAGGGATTTGGTTTTGTTGTCTATTTTCTACTCATGATTTTCAATGGTTTTTCAGGAATGGGCGCGGGGTCGGTATCTTTTTATAATTCAGTTTTTCTTCTCGGTTTCACTTTTATTGAATCAAACGCAACCAATCTTATTCCGTGGTTCTTGCTTTCGCTATCATCACTCTACATTTTTATTCGTGGTGGAATTGTAGACTGGAAAAGCGGAATATTTCTTGTGATTGGAATGACGATTGGCGGTTATATCGGCGCTCACACCGCTCTTAAAAAGGGAGAGTCCTGGATTAAAAAGTTTTTTGTGATTGTGGTCATAGCATCTTGTATCAAGCTCCTGTTTTTCTAATGCTATAATAAGCGTATGAAAAATGCTTTTATAATCCACGGAGCATACGGAAATCCCCAGGAGAATTGGATTCCATGGTTGAAGTCGGAGATCGAAAACATCGGTTACAACGTTATAGTCCCGCAGTTTCCAACACCCGTTGGACAAAATCTCGAGAATTGGCTGAAAGTCTTCGAACCCCATGAAAAAGAACTGAACGAAGAGACTATTATTATCGGTCATAGCATTGCGGTTGCCTTCGTTTTAAGAGTTCTCGAACGAGTAGATGTTCGGATTCGAGCAATTTTTCTCATCGCAGGATTTCTGCAAGGGTTAAATAATGATGAGTTTGACAAAATTAATGAGACTTTTTATGATAAGCCGTTTGACTGGGAGAAAATAAAATCTGCCTGCGGCAAGTTTGAGGTTTTTGCTTCTGATAATGACCCGAACGTTCCACTTTGGCAAAGCGAGGAGATATCAAAAGGACTCGGTGTCAATTTGACCCTGGTCAAAGGCGCCGGTCACTTCAACGCAAAAGCCGGTTACACAAAATTCGAATTACTCTTGGAGAAAATTAAGGAGCTTTAAATAATGTTAATACGTCTGGCTGAAGAAAAAGATTACGTGGAGCTTATGAATCTTTATAACGGATTCGTAGGAGAAGATCGATATTCGAGGCATGAT
This sequence comes from uncultured Gammaproteobacteria bacterium, assembly GCA_964452165.1. Lineage (GTDB taxonomy): Bacteria > Patescibacteriota > Microgenomatia > Levybacterales > GWA1-39-11 > GWA1-39-11. The sequence goes on from CAYVKP010000002.1 coordinate 1,412, forward strand.
AATGACTCGTTCGATAAGGTTTTGAAAAACCCGAACAGCTATATTTTTGTTGCGGAGGACGGCGGAAAAGTCATAGGTTTTGCAAGTTTTTCAATCCGCGATGTTGTTCGGTATCCAAAACCAATTGCCGAACTTGAAGAACTTTTTGTTGCGATTACTTACCAGAAAAAAAGAGTAGGACACATGTTGATGGGAGAAGTTGAAAAAACCGCCAAGGAGAGAGGTTGCTATAGAATGTATATTGAATCAGGTTATGATCACAAGCCCGCTCACAATTTTTATGAAAAGATTGGGTACAAAAACTACGGTTACCACTTCGTAAAAACCCTTTAAGTTTTCGGTCCTGGTGGGGGAGGGGCTGCTGGGAATTGCGCTTTGATATCTGCAACTAAATCCGGACCCGTCTTTCCTTCATTGATTGAAGTTTGAATCCTTCCTGCAAGTTTTACCGTATCTCTTAAATCCACATTTACTAGTGGAGTTGCACCTGCTTGAATTGCATCGCGCTCCGGTTCATACATTGTATCCTTTTCAGCCCAAGGTCCTGTATCGTAGTGACTTTGGACCATGAAAACAGGAATTCCCTCGTTCGTCAACTTTTGAATAGTTGGAATAACGGCTTCGTGGGGAGACCCGCCTGTATCCACTGTGAGAATTAATGCTTTTGGTCTGTCCTCAGGCTTAACATGTATAAGTAACGCTTCCATGCCTTTATTGCTCGATATTCCATTATGGCCGTTCACGTTGAAGACTCCAACGTCTTTTAAGACTACCGGTTCTTCTGTTGCTTCTGCGGGCGCTTCTGCTACTTCTGGCATAAAAACATTATAACATTTGATATAATCTTCTCTTATGGTTGAGGCAAGAAGGGAAATTATGCTTAATGCGGCAGAGCAAGTGAAGGCTGCAAGGACAAGGCTATTTTGTGCTGCGCGGACAGTTGATATTGGAAGTCAAGCGTACGGGGACGTAGCATTTGATCGAATTCTGGAGAATTCAGTGACGGGTTATGAAAGAGCAGTTGAAAGGCAAGTTTTTGTTGAAGAGGCAAGCGGGCTTGAGCTCAATTGGTTCGAGCAAGGCGAAGAGATGTTGAGTATGATTTCAGGAACACTTCACGGTAGCAAGGTGCAGGTAGTCCAGTATTTAGCTTTTTCTCCCGTAATAACTTCAGGAAGAACAAGTGGTGTTTTGCAGGAAGTTATGTCTTCAAGTATCGCGGGATTTAAAGATGACCAGCCCACTCCTATAGAAGAGGCTCTTGGTGTTTACATGAAGTTTGGAGATTTTCTCTCGGAAAGAAATAAGGCAGAAGGTCAGGATAAACCACTTCCTTGGAGAGGCCAGGAGAGTCTCTTTGAGCACTACCAAAAAATAGCCGGTTCCACCATTTAGTATTCAACTCTTACGTTTTTGTGATAGTTTCTTAATCTAAAAGTGATCGTATAAATTTATACTGATGTCATGGATCTTGACCAGTTGAGCGCAGAGCTCGAGACAAACGAACAGAAGAAGGCAGCGGCGGAGGCCAGACGGGCAGATGCTGATAGAAGAAGAAACGATGCCGAGAAGAAAAAAGATGCTGCTGAGAGGGAAGCGCTTGACGCTCAAAATGAAGCTCGTAGAGTAGCGGACGAAATAACTCTGATGGAGCAGAGAAGGCAAGACACCGAAAGAAAGGTGGCATCTGCCCAGACTCAGGCAAAAAACGCAGATTATGAAGCACGGTCCGCGTATGATGAGATGAATGCTTTGGAAAATGAGATAAGAGAGGCAGACGATGAGATAAGAAGTGTCTCTCAAACGTTGCGGGAAATGGAACACGAATCTCTCACGAATGGTAGCGCGCAAACTATAGAAAACTCCTACTGATCCGTAACTTCTCTTACAATTTTCTGGTATTGTTTCTTACCGAAAACATCAGGTTCGTAGGCTATATTTAGCTTATGATAAAACAATTTAAAGTTATCATACAAAGTTTTGTTACGGTTTTGAGCGCACAAGTCTAAAATGCCAAAATACGGTAAAAAAGCACAAGAAAAGGTAGGAAAAGCCATGCATGAGATGAAGCAGGGTAAGCTTAAGAGTGGAGGAAGCGGCAAAACTGTTCGTTCCAGGAAACAAGCAATTGCTATTGGATTATCGGAAGCTCGAAAAGAAGGTGGGAAAGCGCCACCTCCACCAAACTAGGGTATGATTAGAAAAGTAAAACAAGGCTTTCAAGTTCAGTCAGAAAAAGGCAGGAATATGGGAACGTACAAAACTGAAGACGAAGCCAAGAAAAGACTACAACAAATAGAATACTTCAAGCACAAAAAATCCTAGTTAGCTTTAATTTGTTTCGTTATATATTCCGCATCTTCGGCAACTCCGCTGAGGAGGAATGATTTATATTTTGAGAGCCATCTAAGACCAATGAAATAAAGTCCCGGTATTTTTGAGACTCCTTTTTTATGAACTGGCTCGCCTTTTTTATCGAACGCTCTGACTTTTAAGAAATCGTAATCGTCGTCAAATCCGGTTGCCCAAATAACTATTCCAACATCTTTAATATCAAGTTGTCGAACATCCTTTGGTTCAAATCGAACTAGCTTCTCGGAAGTTGCCTTGGGGGCCTTCAGTTTTTTATCGGCAATCATCTTATCAACAACGCTTTTAAAGCCGGCAAGCGCAGTTTCCCCTTTTTCAAGATTTTCTTTTAGATCCTGCGCAAAAATAAATTTCCCCCGTTCGACTTTCTTTAAATGTCCAACAAGTTGAATCCCGTCTTTTCCAAGCTTTCTAAAGTTGACGGTTTGTTTATTCCCAAAAAGAAGCGGGGGTAGGACGGCTTTAACTTCCGGCGTTGCCTCCTCAGCTGTTTTATCAAGTGCCCCTAATATTTTGGCCCATTCCATAAAATCTTTTCCGCGATAATCCCTTGGGACAATTCGCAGTCTTCCAAGAGACAAATAGACCTTCCTCCCTGATTTATTGAGGTCGTTTGCAATTTGTACGCCGGAATTTCCCCCACCAACAACAAGGATAGTACCCTTTGGTAATAAGTCTGCGTTTTTATATTCAGAAGAGTGGAGTTGTTTGATTGTTCGCGGCAATAATTTCGAAATGGTAGGAATTCTTGGTTTATGAAACGAGCCGATCGCAATAATTACGTTTTTTGCTACGTAAGTTTCATTGCCGGTTTTAACCTCAAACCCATCATGGATCTTTCCGATTTTCTTGACTTCAACGTTCTCAAGAATGGGAAGAGCGAACTTCTTAACATACTCTTCAAAGAACTTGATCATTTGGTCTCGCGAATCAAAGCCTTTGGGGCTTTTACCCTTGTAGGCAAAACCCGGAAGCTGCGTCATGTAGTTCGGAGTAATAAGGCGGAAAGAGTCCCAGCGGTTTTCGCGCCAACCATTGGCAATTTTTCCACGCTCAAGAACTAAATGTTCAATTCCGAGCTTTTTTAGACAGTAGGAAACGGAGAGTCCTGCTTGTCCCGCACCAATAACAATGGTGTTGGTTTTCATGGACAAAAGTATACAACCGGGGCTATAGTTTGACAACTGTTTGATATAATATTTGCTATGGCTCAAAGAACGGAAGTCGGTCAGGGTTCGCCCTTTGATTCTCGAGGTAATTTCCCCAAGTCTCTCACTGGAGGAATTTTTAGGGTTGAGGTCAATGGAGGAGATGGAGCGGTTTCAAGGGCAATTCAGGACATCTATGATAGAGGACTACAAAATGATGTAGTTGTAGGTATTAATCCCATGGGAACGCAAGACGTGCTCAGCCGCAGACTTAAAAAAGTAGGGGCGATTATGACGCCTGAAGAATTCATGGATACCTCTGTGGGTGAATTCCCCGACAAACGTTTCAAGCCAGGAGTTGTAGGTGGTAAGGTTACAGTTGTTAACCAATTTGCTAGGGGAGATTTTGAACGTGCAAACGGAAAGTGGAATGAGCGACTCAGAGGCAAGGTTCCGAAGTTTTTAAGACCGACTCTTGCCCGCGTGGCTGGATCAATCTCCGCATCCATTACGGGAAAAGAGATGATGGATATTTATTCTGTCACGTCTCACATTGGTAAAGTTAATGCTTTTCCGGATCTTGATACTTTTGGCGATGAGATTGCGCACGGAACAATAACTGGCGATACAAATATTCAGGTTGCAAAGCTCAATCTAACTCTCTTCTCATGGTTTGCCGGAATCAGGCCACCGAAGGCAGTATTTGCTGCCCTGAAGGGGCGTGAAATGTTAGTTGAAGCTCATGAACCCGATGTTTGGATAGATGGAGATACAAAACCCAATCCCATTCAGGACCATGGGCCTGAGATTATGGCTCGCGCAGGAGTCGCAGTCTCAATGGTTGCCCTCGTCCCTGCGAAGAGATAAACTCGCTTACTGCCTATTCATTCCAGAGGATGTAAGGTCTTTGCCAGAATTGTTCCATAGTCCAATAAGTATTGCTCAATCTTCCTTGACTTTTTATGCCCATTGTCCTACGATGAATCTGTGAGTGAAGTTACCCCAAAACTAGAAGGACCCGGTAATCCCGACATAAAGCTATCTCCTGCAGACCTAGCAAGAAGTTACCTCGGACATAAAGGTGCCGAGGTTCAGCGGCAAATTAAATCAACCGAGCACTCTATAGATTTTAACAGCAAATACGAACCTACTCATCCCGGATCAGGCCCTGATTCGGATGGGGGAGGAGATATCTCCGACTGGAATGCAGCAAGACTTGAATATGACCAATGGCCCGAGGAACGCGAGGAGATACTTGAGCAAGAACAGGGACGCCTAGATCAACTTAATGGAGAGGCCGGTAGGCTTGCAAGATACGTTAGCGAAGTAAATCTAGGCAATGATAATTTGATAGGTCGCTTTTCAAATCTTGAGATTGAGAGGAGAGCAATAATTGAGGCAAGAAGAAAAGTGGAACAAGCAAGAAAAGAGGGTAGGGAATTTGAAGGAGCAGATTCATTAAAAGGACAAATTGATGAAATAGTGGCCGCAGTTGGCAGTGAACCAAGGAAAGATACATGGGGAACGACAGCCAGATTCAGAAAAATGCCTGGAGGATGGGAGCTAAACGCTTACTATCCAAGAGGAGGCGTAGATACCGGAAGAGGAATGTCTGGGGGAGATGAAAAAGTAATTTTCGATCACGTGCATGAGGGTGGCAATTCCAGCGTAAGCAGCGATGTTGATATGGACGTCTCATTTACTTCGGAAGCCGGGGGTTATTCAGTACGCATATACGACTTTACAGATCCTACATTTGAAAAAAGCGATAAGGGTGAGGAGCGCCCGAAAGCTAAGATTGGCAAATATACGTCGTTCAAAATTAAAGATGGGAAAATATTTAATCCTCAGGCTGAAGATGCAGTGGACGATGACAATTACCCCACGAATAGATGGACACGGCCCTCTGGTTCTGGAACCGTCTTTAATCAGGAGAATTTTGATTATGCAAAAGGTGTTATTGCCGGTCTCCATACGTCGGTTCAAACTACTCCTTTTCCTCCCCAACTATAATACCCTGTTATAATCCTCGATATGAAGGCGGCGATACTTGAATGGTCCTGGCGTACGAATATTCCCATACCAATCGTCGCCCTCGTCCCCAAGAAATAATTTTGCTTCTCATGATTTTCTTACCATTTCCTCTTAGCACTTTACTAATAATAAGCTAAAGTCGATATATGGCAGAAAGCAAGAGCGGATACGGAAAGAGACCAATGTGGCAGTGGATTCTAATTTACGCGGTTGTAGCAGTAATTGTATATGGTGTAATTTATTTTGTCTTCTTGAAGAAAAACTACAACGGCTCGAGTTATCAACAATCCGGATCTTCCTCACAGTCTCAGCCTCAACAAAGCGGTGGGAAAAGCTACTAGGCCCTGAATAGTTTATAATATAAACATGTTTCTTCTAAAAATGGATAAATTTGTGAAGTATTTTGTAATGGTGCTGGCAATTGTGGGCGTCATTGCTCTCATTTCGGTAGCCGCGAGAACGTTTGGTAGAGGCGGAATTTATGTGAATACTAATGGTACCGCAGTAGTAAAACAGCTCCAGGCTCTTAATCGCTACGAAACAACGGATTTTACTATTGAAAAGGTAATTGACGCTGGGACGAGCGGAAACACACTCAACCAAATCTTATTCGGTGACAAGATTTTATTGATTGCACACGGAGAGGTCATTGCGGGATTTGATCTTTCTTCACTTCAAAACGACTCAGTTGTGGTCAACGGCCAGACGGTTACGTTAAATTTACCTGCTCCTCAGATTTTGACAACCAAACTTGATGAACAAAAAACCCGTGTTTATGATAGGCGCCAGGGGCTCTTGTCAAAAGGGGATAAAGATCTTGAATCAAAAGCACGCGCCGCGGCTGAAGAGTCAATAAGAAAAGCAGCCTGTGAAGAGAATATTCTTGGTGAGGCAGAGAAGAACGGACGAAGCCAACTATCTTCGCTTCTTAAGGCCTTAGGGTTTACTACGGTCATAATCAATATTCCTGCCGGCTCCTGCTAAATATTAGGATTGAAACGGTTTGGTTTTGGAGGACGAAGTTTCTGGTTCCGTTTATTTACTGACCGGTACGCGGCGGCTTTTTCTCTCAGCAATAGTTTTTGCTATGCTTTCTTTTCTGCTTTTTGATTGTCCTTCTCTTTCACGCTTTCTGCTATTGGTGATTTCTATTTCTATTTGACGTTTCTTCTCGAATTTGTCCTGGCATTCTTTGTTTTTACACATGAATTGAGACACCTCTACAGAGGTGACTCCAAACGTTGTTTTGATTTCTTCTATCCATACTTTGGATACGAATTTCTCACCACCACAACGCTCACAAGGTGCGTCATTATATAATGTTTTGGAAATTGGATCACTCATATTTTTCTTTAGCTAACAATAATATTCTCAAGTTTCAAATTGAATATGTTAATAACTTCCTCCATGATTTGTCCAGGACCTATCTTGGTATTTGTGGCTTGGCTTCTTTTACCGCTATAGAGCGACCATTTAGCTGTGAACCGTTAAGTTTGTCCATAGCAATTTTGGCTTGGCTCTCATCACCCATTTCTACGAATCCAAAACCCTTTCCAACTCCCGTATTCCTGTCAACAATAACTTTTGCTGATAAAACTTTTCCTATTTTTGAAAAATGCTCTTCAAGTTGTAAATCTGTAGTTGAATAATCAAGGCTTCCTATAAATAATTTATTTGTCATCTGTTATCACCTCCTAAAGTTGCTTATGTGCGCAAATACTTCTGCTCAAAAATGAAGTGGTTTTGGAATTCAAGAGATACGTGTAGAAAAATAAGGTATCTTTATCTTTGAAAAACTAATTCAATATGTAAGCAGATGTACTTACGCACAACCTGCAACTAGTATTATACCAGATATTAGGCCAAATAGATACCAAAGACTCTTATCGCATTTGGTATAATCTTTTCTTATGAATCTATCTGTTGGGATTGTTGGGTTGCCAAATGTGGGGAAATCAACTTTGTTTAATGCGCTTTTAAAAAAGCAGCAAGCCCTGGCGGCAAACTATCCCTTTGCTACAATTGAGCCTAATGTCGGTATAGTCCCGGTCCCGGACGATCGCTTAGTTCGCCTCGCCGAAATCACGAAGGAGGAGGAAAATATGAGTTTGCTTCCACCAATAAAACCTGCGACCGTTGAGTTCGTTGATATTGCTGGTTTGGTAAAGGGCGCGTCAGAGGGAGCAGGTCTCGGTAACAAATTCTTATCCCACATCCGCGAAGTCAAAATTATAGCCCACGTAGTCCGTGCGTTTGAGAATTCGGATATTGTTCGTGAAGGTTCGGTTGATCCAAAAACAGATTATGAAACAATTCGCACCGAGTTGGCGCTTGCCGATATCCAATCTCTGCAAGGCCAGGAAGCAAAAATTAAAGCTCCAGATCAGAAAAAACTCATACAACTCTTAACCAATCAGTTAAATATGGGGGCAAAAGTGGATATTTCTCAACTTTCGCGGGAGGAAAAAGAATTTGTTCGTTCATTAAATTTACTCTCTACAAAACCTGAGATAGTAGTTCTGAATGTTCCAGAGGCTGAAATTGGTGATGCGGTAGGTATAACTGCCAGATTTTCGGAAGAACTTTCCATTCCAGCTGAAGGATTTGTTGTGATTTCGGCCAAAATCGAACAAGATTTGGCATCACTTTCAGACGAGGATCAAAAAGAGTATCTTAAGGAACTTGGAATTGATAGCTCCGGGCTTGAGCGATTGATTCGAAAGGCATATGGTGAGCTTGGATTGATCTCATTCCTAACGAGTGGCGCGAAGGAAGTGAGAGCATGGACCGTTAAGGCGGGCTCGACTGCGCCCGAAGCTGCCGGAGAGATTCACACGGATTTTGTCAAAAACTTTATAAAAGCAGAAGTAGTGTCTTATAACGATTTTGTGAGTTCAAACGGCTGGAAAAATTCCCGATCTTCCGGAAAGGCGCGAATGGAAGGGCGAGACTATATCATGCAGGACGGAGACGTAGTGGAGTTCAAGATTGGGAGATAAATTGGTTGCGCTGTACGTCGATTATATTCAATAATCTCCCAAAAATTCAGGCTGTTCTTATCTTTCTCTTACGTATTTCTTAATCAATCTTTTCTCAGGACTTCCATAATGGTTTTATTATGGGCCGACACCACGGGCCATTTTTTTAAAAACATGGACGTACCAACAGTTAACCGCGACAGATACAAAACAATCGTCCAGCTTGCCCCAGACGTAGTTTATACACTTTCCTCAGAAGGAGTAATCACATCACTATCTCCTGCTTTCGAGCGAATAACGGGGTGGAAAATAAAGGAATGGCTGGGGAAAAATTTTGCAGGAATAATGCACGCAGAAGATCTACCGCTCGCGCTGTCCAACTTCAAAAAATCCCTTCGCGGCCGCGAGATTGCGCCGTACAGACTAAGAATTTTAAAAAACAATGGAAGTTATCTTGTGGGCGAGTTTAAAAGCGCACCGGATATAATAGCAGGCAAAACGATAGGAGTTATAGGGATCGGGCGCGACATAACACGCCAGTATTATGAAGAGCAGGATCTGATGCATTTTAAGAATGTCGTGGAGTCATCCGATAGCGCTGTTATTAGCCGAAATCTTAGCGATAAAATTCTGACTTGGAATAAAGCGGCTGAAAAACTGTTTGGTTACAGTGCCAAAGAAATGGTGGGGAAAAATTTTTCAATGCTCGTTCCGCCAGAGAATAAGCGAGAACTTAAGAAAATCGCTAAGCTGGTACAGAGACGAACGTTTATAGAAGATTACGAAGCAATTCGTATCAAAAAAAACGGAGAGAGAATTAATATTGTCGCCAAGGTTTCACCTGTCATCTCGCAAGAAGGAAAGGTAATTGGGACTTCAATTTTTGATCGCGATAACACTCTAGCAAAACGCGAACAGTTTCAGGAGAGATTTTTAGCCAGAGCAACTAAGGTTCTTTCTTCGTCTCTTAATTACATGCAGACACTTAAGAAGCTTGCTAAAATTTTGGTTCCGGATCTGGCGGATTGGAGCAGCGTACACATTTTTGATGAGAACGGCAAGCTCACCCAGCTTGCTGTAGCACACACCGATCCGGCGAAAGTAAAGTGGGCTTTGGATCTCCAGAAAAGAATGGCACATTTGACCAACAAAGAAGAAGAGAATAGAAATTTAAAGAGTTTACGTGCAGGACATTCGCAATTTTATCCACAAATAACCGCGGAAATGTTAGACAAGATGGTTAAGAATAAAGAGCTGCGAAAGATAGTCGACTTGCTTGATTTAAAATCTGCTATTACGGTTCCCTTGGTCTCCGGTAAAAACGTGCTCGGCTCAATGTCTTTTGTCACAACATCAATTGGCAAGACCTACGACGAGCGCGATTTAGCTTTTTTCCAGGAAGTAGGTAGACGAGCGGGGAATGCGGTTGATAATGCCAGACTTTACCACGAAGCACAAAATGAGATCCGTGAAAGAAAGAGGATACAGGAGGAGCTCAGGGCCTCAAAGGATCAGCTCAGTGTGATCCTTGAGAATGTTGTTGATGGTATAACGGTTTTTGATAATAAAGCCAATGTTGTCTTTGTTAACCCGGCTGTTGCTCTTGCCTCAGGTTATAAATCAGTAAAGGCTATGCTTAAGGCTCCTATAAAGTGGCGAAATAATTTTGAAGTTGTAGATGAGAGCGGTCGGACTCTTGCTATTAAGGAGCTTCCCGGAAGGGAAGCGGTATATACGGGAAGAAGCGTACAGAAGACGGTTAAGGTTTTGAACAAGAAAAAAAGAAAGGAGAGTTGGTCTGTGATAAGTGCTCGCCCAATTATAGATCAGGAAGGAAAGCTAAGGGGGGCGGTAAGCGTAACGCACGATATTACCGGAATCAAAGAACTTGAACAAAAGAAAGATGAATTTATAAGTATTGCATCTCACGAGCTCAAGACCCCGGTTACAAGTATCAAGGGATTTGTGCATCTTCTTCAGAAAGATCATAATCCCGAGGATAAGCATTATAAGTTTCTATCCAAGGTTGACAAGCAACTCGATAATCTGGTTGAGCTAATTGAAGATCTTTTGACTCTTTCCAGAGTTCAGGCCGGCAAGCTTCCTTACAGAATGAAAAAAGTTAATATTTCAAAGTTGACCCGCGAAGTTGTTGAGGATATCCAGACAACTGCGCAGAATCATAAGATAGAGTTTAAAGACGGAGTGAAGCAGTTGGTCACTGCTGACAGGGAAAGGATTTCTCAAGTCTTGATTAATTTGATAACGAATGCAATTAAATATTCACCGGAAGGTAAAAACATAATAGTTGAAGTAAAAAAAGCGGGACATGATATTAGGGTTGGCGTAAAGGATTTTGGTATAGGGATTGATAGCCGCGAGCAAGGAAAATTATTCGATAGATTTTATAGAGTAGAGGACGCGGCTCACAGGACTTTTCCGGGTCTTGGAATAGGTTTATACTTAAGCAAACAAATAGTCACAAGGCACAATGGTAAAATATGGTTCGAGAGCAAAAAGGGCAGGGGCTCAACTTTCTATTTTCAAATTCCCGCTACTGGCGGTAGAAAAACAAATTAAATGAAAAAAATTTTGGTAGTTGATGATGATCCGGCGATTCTTGAAGTAATCCAGATTATTCTTGAGGACAATAATTATGAGGTGAAAACATCTCTGTCCGGCCGAATTTTCAAAAATATGTCAGATATGCCTGATCTCATTTTGCTCGATGTTCTTCTTTCAGGTGAGGATGGTCGCGAGATAGTAAAGAAGCTTAAGAGTGACGAGAAAACTAAAAAAATTCCAGTGATAATGATATCTGCTCACCCAAGCGCTGGAGATACGGTTTTAAAGCTTGGGGCCAACGGTTTTGTTTCAAAACCTTTTGACATAGACGATTTACTTTCGGCGGTTGAGCACAATTTAGCCCCAGCTAGCCAGTGATATAATGTAGCCATGGAAAATTGTATTTTCTGTAAAATAGTTAACAAGCAAATCCCAAAAGACTTTCGTTTTGAAGATGAGAATATTGTGGCCTTTGATGATATTGCTCCCCAAGCCGACACTCATATACTTTTTGTTCCCAAAAAACACCTGAAGAGTTTTGACCAACTGACTAAAAGTGACGAAAACATTTTATATTCCGTGAGATTGGGAGTAGAAGAGTTGGTCCGCAAAAATAAACTTGAAGGACGCGGCTATAAAATACAAGTTTATGCAGGGGGTGCTCAAACCGTTGACCACCTTCATTTTCACCTCATTGGACCAATTGGTCTTAAGGTTTAATGCCTCAATAGCTTCTCTTTGGCCGCTTTTTGTAATATAATATGGGTAAGTTACCTTTAAGGAGGTGTTTTTATTTATGGTTTTTGTAAAAAAAGGAAATGGAGACAGTCCAGACGCAATGATCAGAAAATTCACTCGCAAAGTTATGAGCGAGGGAATTGTACAGGAAATGAAGAAGCGCGAGTATTATCTCAAACCATCTCTCGCCAAGAAATTTAGAAAAGAGCTCGCCCGCAAATTTGCCAAAATCAACCACGGATAAAATATGGGGAGTCTTGCAGTAGGGTCAGGTGATAATGTTTCTGTCCCAATCTACATAGAAAGCAGATACAGAGTGAACAGAAAGAGAATTAAACAAGCTGTTGCTCAAACCTTGGCAAAAAACTTAGTTCATGGGGCAGTTGAAGTATCTGTTGCTGTTGTTGGGAACCGCAAGATGCGTTCTCTCAATAAGAAATATCGTGATCAGGATAAGACTACAAACGTTTTGTCCTTTCCCCAGGCCGAAGGAGAATTTTCTCCTCAGGCCCCTGACAAGCTGTATCTTGGAGACGTGATAATTTCATACCCCGTTGTAGTTGAGGAGGCAGCGCTTTATAACAAGCTGGTTGACGATTGGACATGCGAACTTATTGAACACGGAGTAACGCATCTTCTCGGCATCCACCACAAGTAATTTTACAAAACACTTTCAAGCTCTTTTTCTATCAGGTCTGCTGTATTTGGAGCTTGCGTAAATCCTCCGGCCGAATGCCCGACGGTTATTACTATCGGAAACATTTTATTGAGAGTATCCGTTACGACAGTAGGTATTCCCGTTGGCGTTGCAGGTCTTACGCAATATGCTTTATTTCTGATCTCGCTTTCCGGGAACCATCTTCCAACTTCTTCGCACATAGCGTTCATTACGGGCTTTGCATATTCGACAGCTCTTTCGTAAGTTCTAATCCCGACAAAACCGTAACCTCCGCTCATGAGTAACTTCCCACCCTCTGGAGTGATGTTAATGTAATTTACTGGTTCGGGTCCGTATATTTTACAGGGAACTGAAATTCCGGGGTTATCAATCTCAACCCAGCATCCGATTACTCCTGCAAGTAGTATTCCAAAATCACTTAGTATTTTGGAAGTAGACTCGGATACACCGCTACACCACGCAACGCCGTCAACTTTATCTGCAAAATGACCTTCTGACTCGAAGAGTAGAGTGTCGGAAATTGGTTGGTCCCATATAAATATTACTCCTTGTGACTTTAAGAAGTTAATCAAGTCCAGACAAAGACTTTTTGCATAAAAAGCATTACCGTATAAAGTGAAATATCCTAGATTTCCAAGTCCTTTCATCCTTTCGTTTAACGATGAAATAGATTCAGGTAATTCGGTATTTTCGTATAGTTGGCATCGGGGATCAAGAGAGCTCTCGGCAGAAAACTCATCGATTAAGTCTGTTTTGCTGCGGCAAATAATGGGCATGTCGTTATGGGCTGATACGGGTTTGATAAAGTCGTATTCTTTTTCAAGGTTTTCCCAACCATTTATTCCCTGCTTGTTTAACTCCACAACGGAGGTTGTGTTTGAAGAGTGTCCGTTCGGATCGAGAGCAGCTTTTTGAAATTCAGCGATCCAATTTTTCTCAAGGTCATTTAATTCGTTTTTTGGTATACAAAGCCAGCCCTGCTTTGCTGATTCAGTTACGATGAGCTCGTGACGAGAAGAAGAAGTCCAGGGAGCTGTTTCGGTAAAAGAAATGTGTCGTGCATCAAGTCCGCTGTAAGTTGCTCCCAGGGTGTGCTTGTCATCCTTTGGATCGGGACCTGCATCGACAATTGTTATCTTATATCTTTTGCAAAGCTTAAGAGCGGTGACAAGTCCTGTTATTCCGCCTCCAACAATTACCAAATGCTTCATGAACGAATTATATCAGAAGCCCTTGACTTGAGATTCTAAATCTTTAGAATAGTAAGGCTATGGTTTACTACCGCAAATATCGTCCTCAAAACATTTCGGAATTAGACCTTGCAGCCGTCCGCGAAAAGCTCAGCTCTATTCTCTCTGCAAAAGAAATTCCGCACGCATTTTTATTCACTGGTCCAAAAGGACTTGGAAAAACAAGTTCTGCTCGAATTTTAGCCAAAGCAATCAACTGCGAGAATAAAAAAGGGATAGAGCCTTGCAACAAATGCGACGCTTGTATTTCAATTACAAACGGATCAAACCTTGACGTAATTGAAATTGATGCGGCATCAAATCGCGGAATTGACGAGATCCGTGACCTTCGTGAAAAAATAAAATTCCTGCCGTCAAGTCTACCCAAAAAGGTCTACATAATTGATGAGGTACATATGCTGACGACTGATGCTTTTAACGCGCTTCTTAAAACCCTTGAGGAGCCGCCAAATCATGCAATTTTCATTTTGTGTACGACGGAAGTTGAGAAAGTTCCGGCGACAATTTCATCAAGAACTTTCCATGTTCAGTTTCAAAAACCAAACAAAGATGAGCTCGCACATTCACTTGCAAGAATGGTAAAGGGTGAGAATTTGGAGGTAGAAAAATCCGTTCTTGAACAGATATTTTCTCTTTCGGAAGGGTCATTCAGAGATGCTGCAAAAATTCTTGAAGAACTAAATTTAGCCGCAAAAGACGGAAAAATTACAAAGGAAGTAATGGAGAGCTCTTACAAAACGGAAAGCACAGACGCGCATGTGCGAAAACTTCTTGATGCATTATCAAAAAAAGATCTTGGAGAGTCAATGAAGGTAATCGACAGCCTGGCCCAAGGTGGGGCTGACTTTAAAGTTGTGATGGAAAAGATTGCCGCAGCGCTCCATGCAATGATAATGACCCGCGCCAAGGTTGCGGTTACGCCGTTTGATATTCCGGAATTTTCAGATCAAGAGGTCAAGGAATTACTAGAGTCGGTGAACGCTACATATCGAGATCTAAAATTTGCCGTTTTACCACAAATACCGCTCGAGCTCGTCGCTGTAGATTATTGTCTTGCGAAAGGAATATCGAATAATGAAGAAGGAATAAGGAGTGAAAAAAAAGAGGAGGTTAAGAAGGAAGAGGTTCGACAAGAGGAAAAAGTCGAATCGACCACAGGAAAAGATGAACTAAGCAAACCTCAAGAGACTCCTGTTGTTCACGAACAAAAAAGTGTTCCTCCCGAGCCCATGCGTTCTGAGCAAAATGACTCGGATTTGTTTGTCAAAAGCTCAAAACCTGAAGTTTTCCTGGCTGCATTTTTGACTACTCTCAAGCGCGATAACCATTCAATTGCAGGAATCTTGCGAGGTTGTCGTCTGGTGGAGATAAGAGACGGGGAAGTAATTTTTGAGACAAAATACAAATTCCATAAAGACAAACTTAACGAAGCAAAAATCCGTGAAGTATTGGATCGCCGGGCATCGGAGCTTCTGACAGAGCAAGTGCGCGTTATTGTAAACTTGTCAGGAAAATAATGTATAATCAATATGGGAAATGAGGTGAAGTTTTATGTTTAATCCACTAAAAGGAATAGGAGAAATAAACGAATTACGAAAACAAGCACAGCAGCTTCAGGCAGCTCTTAAGCAAATCGTTATAAATGAAGAGCGTGGAAGAGCGTCTGTTGAGCTTTCTGCAGACATGAAGATTCACAGCGTTAAGATAAATGGAGAAGAGTACAACGACCTTCGAGATTGTCTTAATGAAGCAATCGACAAAGCTCAGAAAAAAGCAGCGCAAAAAATGCAAGAACTTGGAGGCTTGGGAGGATTGCTAGGAAAATAAGCCTAGAACAAAATGCTTTTCATTGGAGACCTCGACAACCCGGAATTATCTGAAAAACTTGCCAAAAAACTTCAGGCAAGTTTGATTTATCCTGATAAACACGTTTTCCCCGATGGGGAAATGCGCGTCCGTTTGCTACAAGAAGTCGTTGATCAGGAGGTTGTCTTTCTTAAATCCCACATAAATCCCGTTGATTCAGCTGTAATTGAGACATGTTTTCTCATTGATGCCCTCAAGAGAAACGGCGCGGGTCTTGTAACCGGAATTATTCCGTATCTTGGCTACATGCGCGCCGATCATATGTTCCGAACAGGTGAGGGAGTGCCCCTCGAGGCAGTTATATCTATGCTTGAAAACATGGGTCTTGCAAAAGCCGTCCTGGTTGATCCCCATTCAATCAGAATCCCCGAACTATTTCATATCAAAGTTGAGAATATTTCAGCGCTTAATGTGTTTGCCGACAAGATAAGATCAATGAAGCTTGCAAAAGATTCTTATTCGGTTGTGTCTCCGGACATGGGAGGAATAAGGAGAATAAAACAGTTGTCGGAAATGCTTGACGGCGCGCCATACGCTGCCATGGAAAAAAACCGGGACCTTGAGACCGGGGATCTTGTGACGAACAACGTTGAAGGTCAAATAAAGGAGACATGTTTTGTAGTAGATGATATGATTTCAAGCGGCGGTACCATAGTCAAAGCTATTCCTCCTCTTAAAAAAATGGGTGCCAAAAAAATCTATGTAATGGCGACTCACGCCGTTTTCTCAGATGATGCCCCCAAGCTTCTAGAAGCGTGCGACACAGAGAAAGTATATGTAACGGATAGTATCTTTGTGCCTAAAGATAAACGGTTTGGTAAGCTCGAGATTTTATCTATTGCGAGCCTCCTTTCAGCCTCCATCAAAAGCGTTTAGCCTGCCGGCCTCATTTCGTGCCTATTCTGTTGGCTTCCTGTAATCTTAATATCAAGTTTACTTGCCTCATCTGACTTATACTGCCAGAGTAAAGAAAGGATACTAAATATGAGAGCAATTGGAGAAATTAATATGAAGCAAGGTATAACAGCAAGAATTACAAGAATGCCCGTTGAGGCACCAAGGAGATTGGATGCTAGAGTAGCAGTTTCAGCCCCCGAGTCTATCCCGGGGGCCAAGGTCCTCTCAAATCCTGTGTTGTTCGGTCAGATAGATGAATATGTTGTAAGCAACAGATTGGGAGAAGTAAGACAGGCGCTTGTCCATGAGCGAGTCAAGATGGACTCAATAGACGGACCAAAGCCGGATTTACTCGAAATGCTTATAGTTGAAGAGGAGAATAAAAAGAAAAAGAAAGCAGTGGTTAACATTGCAGAGGGATTGGCGACACTTATAGCAAAAGGAATTGAAATGATGTTGGTTCCAGAGCAGCAGCGTGTCATAGGCAAATCTGGACGGGTCGGTTCCCATGGCAGGTCTGAGATTGACAATATGTTGCTGTATGCTACAATGATGAATAAAGCGCGAAACTCCAAAACTGGAGTATCGGAGTCCGCCCCAACGGACAAGCTTCTTGAAAAAGCCAGAAGCGCGCAGGCTGCGAAGAGCAGAACGGACTCAACCGTTAAAAGTAATTAAGGTCTCGGTAACGGGATAAAACAAGGTGGTACCACGATAACCTCGTCCTTGCAGGATGAGGTTTTTTTGTGAAAAAGTGCTAAACTAAATTTGAAATGAAATACTCAACATTACTTGGAAAAACAGTTCGCGACGTCTCAGCAGAGGAGACTTCTGTTAATGCTAAACTTTTAACTCGAGCGGGATTTATAAGGCGAGAACTGGCCGGTGTTTATAACTATTTGCCTTTGGGTCTCCGGGTCCTTAACAAAATCTCAAACATAGTCCGCGATGAGATGAATAGAGCAGGAGGCCAAGAACTTCTTCTCTCATCTTTGCAAAACAAGCAGTCTTGGGAGAAAACAGGCCGTTGGGATACTTTCGATGCATTATTTAAGCTGGTTTCTGCTTACAAACATGAATATGCCTTGGGGCCAACACATGAGGAAGTTTTGGTTCCACTAGTAAGTCAATTAGTCTCTTCATACCGGGATTTACCATTGTCAATTTATCAAATCCAAACTAAATTTAGAGATGAGGCAAGAGCGAAATCCGGGATTCTGCGCGGGAGAGAATTTTTGATGAAGGATTTGTATTCATTTCACGTTGACACAAAAGATTTCGATAAATATTACGAGGAGATGAAAAAAGTTTACAAAAATGTATTTGATAGATGCGGACTCGACGCAATCTTAACGGAAGCCTCAGGTGGAGCATTTTCAGAAAAATCTCATGAGTTTCAGGTTATAACTGAGGCTGGCGAGGACGAAATTATTTATTGCCCAGGCGGTGATTTTTCTGCAAATACTGAAGTTTCACAGGTAAAAGAAGGGAAACAGTGCGATTTAGGCCATGGGCCTCTTAAAAAAGCAAAAACCATTGAGGTCGGTAATATTTTCCCGCTTGGAACGAAATTCTCAGACGCTTTCGGTCTCACTAACAAAAATGAAAAAGGGGAAGATAAACCCGTAGTGATGGGTTGTTATGGAATTGGAGTCTCAAGGCTAATGGGTGCAATCGTTGAAGTTCACAACGATGAGCACGGAATTGTTTGGCCTGAAGCTGTTGCGCCTTTCAAAATTCATTTGGTCAATATTGGCAACGCGCAATATGCTCAAAAAGTTTATGACGACTTGACCGCAAAAAATATCGATGTTCTGTGGGATGATCGCGATGTTTCTCCCGGCCAGAAATTTGCCGACGCTGACCTTATAGGAATTCCAACAAGAGTAGTTGTTTCAGAGAAACTTGGTGATGGAGAAATTGAAATCAAAAAGAGAAACGAAAGTGAAGCAAGACACGAAACTTATGAAGCATTAGTAGATATTCTTACCGAGTTTGATTAAAAAATCCCGAAGATTTTAGCCCACACAAGCGCCCAGATTACGACTCCCACAATTACTCCGGCAGCAATTATTGGCGTTGATATTTTTTTCTGAGGGTGTGCCCCGGTATGTGTTTCGGTTGATCCCTGAGGAGTAGTAATTTTATTGCCAGTAAAAACAAAGGACTTGTCATCTGTCAGGGGTCTTGGTTGAGCAGAGGGTAGGAAAGGATCGCTTTTTGCCCCCGCAGGCTCACTTAAATTTGAGGCAGCGGGTTGAGGAGTAGGTTCTGTCTCGTGAGGTGTTTGAGCCTGAATTGTAGGAGCTACCACTGGATGATCCGAAGGAGTCGGAGCGGCGGTAACTCCGGCCGTTGGTGCAGCATTTTTGTCACCTGCGGGCACCTGAACGTTCATTACGCGATCATAAATCTCCTTAAGCTCCGGAGTTAAATCCTGTTTCTTTGGATCCATACTTTAATAATAGGTAAAGTTTTGATTGGTTGTCAAGCCTAGGCTTGTTTGTGAGGGTAAAACAAGCTATACTTTCAAATTAGAATAAAGAAGCATGAAGCAAGAATTAATGTGATTCCCCACGATTCATGATTCATAATTCATTTTCGATATGAAGATAGTAGTAACTCATAAGGCCTGTGACCTTGATGCAATTGCATCAAGTTGGATAATTAAGCGGTTTTTGCCGGGTTGGGAAAATGCGCAGTCCCGATTCGTCGCAGCAGGAGGTAAGCTTCCGGGGAAATATATTCGAACGGGCGCTATTATTGAAAGAGTTGTAATTTCCGATGCGCAAAATCCTGCAGGGGAGGCTGAGGCAGATGTTATTCATGTTGATACGGGAATGTGTTCGCTTGACCATCATCAAATAGAAAGTGATGATGTATGTGCTACCTCTCTGGCTTTTGATTACGCTTTGAAGAATAACGAGGCGCTCGCCAAAGATGAAAATAAAGTCGCGGCTCTCAAAAGAATTGTAGAGTATGCAGTTGATGATGACCACTTTCAGGAAGTTTTCTTCCAAAATCCGTCTGCCGATATATATGACTTCTCAATTGTAGGTCTCATTCATGGTATGAAGCTTTTGTACCCAAAAGATGACGTATCGCTTCTCGCTTTTGGAATGGATGCGCTTGATGCTGCCTATCATTATTTTGAGAACAGGGTTTGGGCGGAAAAAGAAATAGAAGAGAAGGGGATAAGATTTGATACAAAGTGGGGGAAAGCTTTGGCAATTGAGACACTCAACGACACGGTTATGAAGCTTGGACAAACGATGGGTTATGTTCTGACTGTTCGCAAGGATCCTGCCACAGGATCTGTAAGAATAAAAGCCAGGCCCCAAAGACGCGAAAACAAAAAATATCCCGAGGGAGCGTTTGAAAATGCCGATGTTGATTTGACCCCGGTTTATGAGAAGCTAAAGAAAATGGATCCCGATGCGACGTGGTTTCTTCACATTTCAAAAAGAATGCTTCTCAATGGAAGTACTAAGAATCCTGAGATGAAGGGATCAAGGGTTAGCCTCGAAGATGTTGTTGAGGTTCTACAGAATCTTTAGTTTTCTGCTTGTTCAGCGGCCTTCAGGTCAACCAAAATTTTCTTAATATCCCCGTCCATGACAGCCGGTAAATTGTGGTAGGATTGATTAATTCTGTGGTCCGTGACGCGGTCCTGCGGGAAATTATAAGTTCTAATCTTCTCAGCTCTCATTCCTTTTCCAATTTGCGTGGACTTAAGTTCTGAGATCATTTCAGCGCGCTTCTCAAGCTCTATTTCCCAAAGCTTGGCACGGAGGATCTTCATAGCATTTTCCCTATTTTGGTTTTGATGGCGTTCCGTCTGGCAAGTAACGACAATTCCCGTAGGCCTGTGCTTCAATCTGACCGCAGTTGAAACCTTGTTGACATTTTGTCCGCCATGACCGCCTGCGCGATATGCTTCAAATTCAATATCATCAGCATTAATATGGAGATCAATATCTTCAAGCTCGGGAAGGGCAGAGACAACGGAAGTTGAAGTATGAACACGGCCCCTTTTTTCAGTATCCGGAACACGTTGCACGCGGTGAACTCCTGCCTCGTACTTAAAAACTCCGAAAGCATTTCTTCCTATTACTTTCAAAGTAAATTCGTCCATTTGTTCGATTCTAAATCCCGAAAGCTCTGCATACCTTTGATACATTCTGACAAGTTCGCTTGAAAATATTTTTGCCTCATCTCCGCCCGCAGCGCCTCTGACCTCAATAATCGCGTTTCTGTGGGAGAGAGTATCATTCACTTTTTGCTCGCCTTGGGAAAATTGCTGACCACCGTTTGCGGCCATCTCAAGTGCTTCTTTCTGTTTCTTCAGGTCTTTTATCTCATCTTGGGCCAAAGAAGCCATCTCGGGATCCTGGAGCAAGCTTTCCGCCTCCTTAATTTTCTGGTCAATTAGTGCAATTTGATCACGAATAAAATCGTTTTCCATATTTAAAAGTCTAGGAGTTCTTAACGCTTTAATGCCTGAAGCATTTCCCGGAGAGTTTGGGGTTGCTGATCATCTGTTTGTTTTTCTTCTTTTTTCTTCTTCACGGGATTTGCCTGAGATTGTTTTATCTTAAATCTTTCAATTCTTGAAGCAGTATCAACAAATCTTGCCTGTCCTGTGTAGAAGGGGTGGCAATTGTAGCAAAGCTCCACGTGAATAGTGCCCTTGGTAGAACCTACTTTAAAAGAGTTTCCACAGGAGCAAACAACAGTTGCCTCTTCATTGTATTCCGGGTGAATTTGAGCTTTCATTGAAGTATAATTATACCTCGTTTCCCGAATTTAATCAAGGCTATCAGTATGGAGAAAGTTGCACCAAAACAAGAAAAGATCTTACATATCTACGCTCAAGGCGTTTTGCAAGTCAGAGACGTCTCCAACGATGAACTTTCGGAGATGACTGATTTAGGATTAAGCCAGCTTAGAGTGGTCAGAAGGGAACTTAGGAGAAAAGGCTATTTGCCTGCTTATGATCCCGCCTCAGCACATAACCCAAAATCGGAGAAACAGAGAGCTAAGACTGCTGAATCTTTGAGGTGGGTTTGGGATAAGATTGGTCCGCTACTTTTAAGAGACGGTATGCCATTTGAAGTTGAGGAAATAACCGGTGTTCCAAGTGAAAGAGTTACAGGCTTTACTGTCGATAATAGAAACTTATTGGCGCCTTACGGCTATTATTCTCCTGAAAAATTGGCCGAAAGGAGAAGAAAAGCAAGCGTTAGGGCAAGTAGAAAAAGAAAAGGTATAAATCCAAGCGAGAGCGAACTTAAGGCCATAGGGTTTGCAAAAGTATTATATGAAAAGGGATTTTTTGGCGAGGACTTAACCTACAGGGAAATTACCAAAGTAATAAATGGACAAGCTAAGAGAAGGTGGTTTGAGTCATTTCCGATGTCTTTGATTATGGAATTCTATGTTGCAAGTCGCGTTGAGGAGATATCCGGAAATAGCACTAAGATGGATTTATTTAATGAACTTGGCACCCAGTTTGATTCGAAGTGGTTTAATAGCGTACCAATGAATATAGAAAAATTTGCAGCAAGAGATGTTATAGAGACGGTATCAAGAAGACTTTCTAAGTAGGTGGAGCGGGTGCCAGTGAAGACGGCCTTCGGCAATATAAATTCCGGCAAAAACGAGAACTGAACCTACGAGATAGAATGGCCCCGGAATTTCCCCGAGAAGCGGGATTGCTATTAATACAGTCGCAATAGGATCAATATAGGTAAATATTCCAGCATCTGTGGCATTAAGATATTTTAGTCCCCAGAAAAAGAGAAAGTGGGCGACAACAGTAGCGAGAAGTGCTCCAAACAATATCCCCGATACACTTTTCGTAGTTAAATTTAATACAAAGTTGTTGCCCGCCAGTTCGCTAACAAAAAAAGGAATAAAGGAGATTGCCCCAATCGTAAAAGACCAAAATATGATTGTAGTCGGCTGGTATTTCTGCATGAGTTTTTTGCCAATCAGTACATTTCCAAGACTTCCGAACATAGCGATAAGATAAAGTAGGTTGCCAAAGAATGATAAGTTGGAAGCAAGAGTTAATCCTGATTTAAGCAGGGGACTAAGGAGGACTATCAGGACACCAAGAAGCCCTATATTTGCTCCGATTATTGTTCTTTTTGTACTCCTTTCTTTCAAAAAAATGAAAGAGCCAAATATTATGAAAATAGGAGCAGCACAAGAAATTATTGAAGCATTAATGCTTGGCGCGTTCTTAAGACCTACAAAATAGAAAGAAATATTGATGGTTACCGAGAGTAGTGACATTAAAATTAATTTTTGCCAGTCTTGTCGGTCGACCTTTAACTTACTAGCGACAAAAGGAAATAGAATAAGCGCACCAAGGAAGAACCTAAAGAAAGCTAATGTGAAGGGACCAATATCTTCAAGCGCCCATTTGAAAATTGGAGGACCCGCACCCCAAATAGTATTGGCCAGGATTAAAGCAATAACTGCGGCTCTGAACTTATTAGAACTAAGAAATTGCATTGGGCAGATCTGAAAGGCTAACTGTTTGTTGTTCGCCGGTTCCCATATTTTTGATTGTCGCGCTGTTGGTCTCAGCCTCTTTAGGACCGATTATTACAACGTAAGGAATGGATTTGGTATTAGCGTATTTCAATTGCTTGTCCATTTTTGCGCCTGTCTCAAAATAGATTTCGGCGCCGACTCCGGCTTTTCTCAAAACCTCAACGGCTTCAAGAGACTTCGTAACAACACTATCGGAAAAAACCGTAACCAAAGCCTTTGAGGTTGATGAGAAGTTTGGCAACAAGCCTTTTTGTTCGAGTACTTCCATGGTTCTATCAAATCCAAGGCCAAACCCAACCGCGGGAAGGCTTTGGCCAGTAAAATTGCCGATTAAATTATCCCATCGGCCGCCACTACACATGGATCCAGTTGATTCCTGCGTAACCGTTTCAAAAATCATGCCGGTATAATAATCAAGTCCGCGGGCAAGAGTTGGAGTGTAGTTAACTTTTCCCAAAACGTCTTTACCCATTGCCTTAAGCTTGTCGAGAATTTTTTGTAAGTCTTCAGTCAGGAATTTATTCTGGAGCGCAGCCAGTGCCTCCTTTGCGTCTTGGTCAGCCATTCCTTTTTCAATCATCTCAGCCAAAACCGCGCTTTCGCCAATTTTCTCAAGTTTATCTATTGCGGCAACATATTTTTTATCAAGATCGGCAAAATTTGCCCTGTCGTTAACTTTTATACTGACCTCAAGACCCAGAGCGTCGTAAATATCTAAAACTAGTGCCAAAATTTCAGCATCTGCTAGAGCAGAGGAGGAGCCGATAATATCCGCGTCGCATTGAATAAACTCCCTGTAGCGCCCCTTCTGCGTATTTTCACCCCGCCAGACGTTTTGTATTTGGTAGCGTTTAAACGGCTTTGGAAGCGTAGGGTATTGGGCCATAACGCGGGCCAAAGGGACAGTTTGATCATATCTTAGCGCAACATTGTCTCCGCCTTTTGTCTCAAATTCATAAATCAGTTTTTCCTCCTCGCCATATTTGCCTTTTAAAATATCAGCATATTCAAGAGTTGGAGTTTCAAGTGGCTCAAAACCATAGGACTCAAACACCTTTCGCAAAGTGTCAATTACATACTGCCTTTTTCGCGCCTCCGCCGGCAGGAAGTCGCGAAAACCCTTTAGTGTTCTAGGTTCGATTTTACTCATAGTACTATGATAGCATAAGTTTATTTATTTTCTGAACTTATGTGTCTGACGAACAACTGAGCTCCAGAACCAAGATGGACCCTAGCCCTTTGATCTTTATCCAAAACTGCTGTAGTATTTGGGCGGAGAAGTCTCTGGAAGCCGCCGGGAGTGAATTTTTCAATAAAGGGCATTTCCCCAGTTATTGTTATAACTCCACCCGAATCATCATCTTTGCAAAAAACATCTACCGTCGTTGTTTGACGCGTAGGTGCGGAGAGAGTTTCTTTTTCTCCTGGTTTGACCGTGAATCTACGGTCCTTGGCAGGTTCATCTTCTGATCTGAACCCGCATTCTATTGGTGCCATATTTTCTCACCTCCTTCCATAATGTTTTCTCAAAAGAGCTCTTGCGAGTATCTCTATTGAGTCAAAGACGGGTAGGGGAAAGTTTTTCGGAAAAATGAGGGGCAATTCTGTACAACCCAAGACGATTCCCTGAGCTCCTCTTATTTCCAAAGATTGGCTAATTTCTAGCAATCTTTCCTTATCTGTTTTATTGACTTTTCCGGCCAAAATATTTCTTATAATGCTTTCCAGAATTTCAATTTGTTTTTCGGAAGGAATAACTACTTCGATGCTTTGCTCGGCAAGAGCTTTTTGAAACAAACCAGAGTTAATTGCGATTGGGCTACCCATAAGTCCTATCCTCTTAAGCTTGGTATCAACGACGCGTTTGGTAACTTCCTCGATTATGGAGACGAAGGGAACTTCTGTTTGGTTTTGCAAATCCACCAGCATGACGTGAGCCGTATTGCAGGCGATCGCAAAGCAGGTTGGTCCAAAAGTCTCGAGTTTCTTAACTCGCTCGCTAAGAATTAACAGGGCCCTTTTTACATTCTCTTTGTCTGAAACAAAATTGGGTACAGGAACAGAATCCAGGATAAATTCAGGAAAATCGGAATCAATTTTTGCCCCAAAATCACGCGAAGACAGGCTAATTAACACCTCGAGAAGCTTAGTTGAAGCCTGAGGTCCCATTCCGCCTAATATTGCAATAGTTTTATTGTTTTTCATATGTTTTTGCCACTAAAAAACCGCCTTTCGGCGGTTGCTATGTAAATTTCAGTTAAACCACGAAATTACAACCGCCTAGAGCGAGCTGTAATAATGATAGTTTAGTGCTGAAATCGCTTTCATTAAAAATATTGTCTCATAGTTATATAATTTTGTCAAACTGAGGCTGAATTATTCAGTTTTGGTGAGGACTTTGTGGGCGCGGCGGCGTTTTGTTCGCTTTCTAAAATTCTCTGACAAAACGCTGATGTTTCCGTCGAGCTCTAAAATTGCCAGGTCTACGTCCGCAATATTCTTTACTCCATGCTCGCGAACAACGGCATCCAGCTCGTCGTGCGAGATTTTTGCCTTATTGAGGTTTGCCGTTATCTCTTTTCCTTCATAAATTAACATTAAAGCGTGGCCCTGAAAAAAAGCGGAAAAGCGGGCAGATTTATAGAAGAGAGTACCAAAAATGAAGTTTATGACAAAAAGAGAAGCTGCGGCAATAAGTCCGCCAAGAAGAGAAGTGTTGTCCCCAACCATTGCGTTTTGAACAGCGTTTGAGATTAAAAGGATAAAGACAAGATCGGTAATTGAGAGTTGCGCTATCTCGCGCTTTCCAAAAAGCCGGATAGCAACAACTATAAATACGTAGACCGCAACGGTTCTGATTAAGATCGGCAACATCATATTTTCATTATACTCTTATCCTATAGAGCTTTGTGAAGCGCCTGTTTCAGCTTTTGTTTCAGTGCGTTTTTTAATCTCTTTTTTCCTCATTTTAGTTTTTGGCTGCTTGGGTTGGCCGGTTTTTCTACCCACGGGCTGTTCAAAAGACTCGGCCATTTCTTGTTCTTTGTCTTGTTTTTTCCTTAGTTCTTCTTCTTCCACCTCTTGCCTCGATGTTTTTATATTCGGATTTTCTCTTTTGACTCCGTACTGATTGACCTCGGCACGTTGATCTTGAGCGGCCATTTGGATTTGTTCGGCAGAGACGTTAGTCGTAAGTTTTTTATTATTAAAAACATTTACAACCGGGGCTTTTTGTTTTTCGTGCGAACCGAAAATCTGTTCTCCAATCTCGCTTTTAGACTTGGGAGTAGAATCGGCAGGACGCGCAATATCCTCAATGTTTTTACCGCGAAGCAAATCAGCATTCAAGTTTTGCGCGTTATCTTCTCCCGCGCCGGCGGGCTTTTGCACGTCTTCGACGTTTGCTCCTGACAAAAGTTTTGAATTAAGGTCGTGCGCTTCGTGAGTTGACTGGTCGGCCTTGCCAAGCCCTGCAATTTGTCCGAGTTCACGGACAATATCGGACTCTTTTTGAGGGACTGACTTTTCTCCCTCCGCAGCTTTTTTTACGGCATCATCTGTTGGAATGTCTGCGCCAAAAGCTTGCCTCATAAAATCTTCACCGGTATCGTTGACGGTATCAACAACTGCTTTTTTTGTCTCTCTGAATGGCGCCTCCAGAACATTTATTAAGGTTTTTTTTACGGACATAGGAAAAGTTTAGCTTAAATTTACTCATGTTTGCAACAAAAAAGCTCTCTTTAAGCTTCCTTTCAGTTTTCATGCTTATATTTGTTTGACAGATCAATTGTTAGTGAATAAAATATATCCCATGAAGAGTAGGAATCTAATAATTCTCGTCTTGGTTTTAATCGCAGCCCTTTTGGTGCTTAAAGGAATAGGAAGATTTCTACCCACGGCAGTTGCTCCAAAAAATGTAGCACCCGTATTAAATAACTTTAAGATTTCAGGACAAGAGTCCGTAGTTGATGTTGTCAAGGCCGTCGGCCCCTCAGTCGTCACGGTAGGCGCACAAGCTCAACCACAAAGCAGAAATTCTCAAAATGATCCTTTCGGATTTTTCTTTGATACTCCCCAGGCCCCACCGCCTTCTGATAACAACCAGACGGAGGATTATATAGGTAGTGGATTTGTTGTAGATTCCGCCGGCACAATTGTCACAAACAAGCACGTCGTTTCAGATTCAAGTCTTAAATATATCATCGTCGATTCTAAGGGCAATAAATACACCGTCTCAAATATTTACCGAGATCCATTGAATGATATAGCAATTCTTAAGGTTTCAAATCCTCCAAGCGGAGGATTTACGCAAGTTTCTTTTGGAGACTCAGACAAACTTGAAGTAGGGCAGTTTGCAATTGCAATTGGTACGGCGCTTGGACAATTTCGCAATACTGTAACAACTGGCGTTATCTCGGGTCTGGGCCGCGGAATCTCTGCGGGTTCACCCTTTGAAGGTTTTGTAGAACAGCTTGACAATGTAATCCAGACTGATGCGGCAATCAATCCCGGAAACTCCGGCGGACCGCTTCTCAACGCCGCAGGACAAGTTATTGGGATAAATACCGCTGTTGCATCCCAGGGTCAAAATATTGGTTTCGCGATTCCAATAAAAATTGTTAAGCAGTCTTTGGATGAGTTCAACAAGACCGGTCAATTCAACCGGCCATTCCTTGGTGTTTCTTACGTACTAATCAGCAGAAACGCGGCAATTATGAATGATCTGCCGGAAGGAGCATTGGTTAGAGATATTGTAAGCGGGTCCGCAGCGGATCGTGCGGGCGTTAAGATAGATGACATAATCACCAAAATTGATGGACAAAAATTGACAACTGAAAACACACTTGCCACAATTGTCGCGAAGAAAAAAGTAGGAGACAGTGTCTCTTTGACCGTTTGGCGGGATAGTAAAACTATAGATCTTAAGGCCTCTTTGGGACAAGTCACTCAATAGTCTGCAGCTCACCCTATAATATAGTTGGTCAGCCTCCTGTTATGCTATAATCAGGCTACATTTGGAGCAATTTTCGGCGTTTGCATGCTGGATTTTTGTTCGAGGTGTTTCTTTAAACTTCTTTGCACATTAACAAGCTATTCAGTTTAAAAAATCTTCATCATAGGTGGAGCAGTGGACTTCAGTTAAATTCCAAAATCCAAATTCCAAATCTCAAATTGTTCGAAAATTGGTGCTTGGCTATTGAAAATTACAAACTGAAGTTTGTTGTTCCATCTGTGATGGAAAATAAAAATTTGCTCAGTGCGAGCAGAAAGAAGGGTACATGAATATGGTTATTGGTTTAACCGCTGTGTTTGCCTTTGGGGTTCTGTTTCTGTGGTTTGGAACCACGGGCGGTGTGCTCAAGCAAACAGGCGATGCATCAAGAGCCAAGATCTTTGGAGTCGCGTTTTGCGCGATCTCCCTAGCTCTGGGAGCTCTTAGCCTTATTGTCCCGCAACTCGGATGGTTATCCGAACAAGTCTCATCCTGAGGAGGATGGAGTGAAAACATTCGCCAAGCTTGCCTCGGGGCTGCTGCTCATCGCGTATGCGATCAGAGTCGTGGTTCTCGCAGTAGGGGAGACTTTTCGTCAGGAAGACGAAGAGCCATGGATGCCCCACACAAAACTGCTCACGACATTTCCCGTGCGCATGGTAACGGCTGTGCTTTTGGATATAGTCCAGCTGCGCGACAAGATTCGTGAGCTCAAGAACTCGCCCCCAATGATGATTCTGCTCACCTACAACGACGCCGTAACTCGTGACATTCCCGAACGTCGGGACTAGCCCTCGTCAAAAAAACGAGGAGAGAAAGGGAACGCGAAATGAAGCTCATCAAGTTCGTCGTCGGGGCTCTATTGGGATCCTACATCGGTGCGTCGGCTGTTGAGGCCTATCGAGAAGCCGAAAAGGACAAGAAGGGAGCCCCTTGGGATGGTGACATCCAGAAGGTTCCAACGGCGGGTCTTGCTGTGATCGTTCTCGTCTTTAATATTGTCGGCGATATCCTGGACTTCTCCGAAGAAGTGCTTGATACAATAGACAATATTGGTCACGTGGGATCTCGGCCACTCAGTCCGCCCAAATACCGTCGAACCAGACCGTACAGGGTCAGTTAGCCCTCGCCTGAAAACGAGGAGAGAAAGGTAAAGCTCATGGTCCCCGCCAAGAAGCTACTCGCGTTCATCGTTACCGCAGCGGCCTTTACGGTCGTCATGCTTGCGGTGCTTTTGGTGCCAGCAAGACTAGACAGCGCTGCGCCCTCACGGGTTGATAGCGCGGCTGCGCTCGAGCAAGGTCCGCCACCTACACCGATTCCCGCTCTAGCCAGCGTTGAAGAGGTAGTGAAGTACCTTGAAGAGTATCTGGGCCGTAGCGTTAAGGTTGAATGGAGTGGTCTTGACGAACGTAAGGACGGAGGAAAGCTAGGAGTTCAGTTCACGCTGGAACCGCGCGATCCCATGTTCTATGCAAGGTGTACGCACCCGGCTGCGGCTGTGTCAGAACTGCCGTGTAGCTTCGAGGGCCCGTACTATCCCACGCCAAGGTTTCGATTCGCTGACCCCGCACCCGTTGCAGACAGATAACCAGGAAGGAGAATAACGCTATGTTTCCTCTGATCTTCGTGGTCTTGATAGCCGCCGGAGTGCTTCTTGCCGTTTTCGTGATGGCACGACACGTTTACCGACGAAACAAGGCGGATAAAGCCCTCATCAGGTTTCGAGAGTGGAACTCGGGTAATGTACCCCTTCCTTCTCGCAGAACGGTCGATAACAGGTTCGAGGAGCTTCATCCGGGATACATCAGCGCGGAGCTGCATGATCTAAGGCATGAAATCCTGCATAAGATCAACGCACAGCGCCGTAGCTAGCCAGATCTTCTGAGTAGAGAGGAGTACGATGGAAAAAGCCATTATCATCGGGATTCTGTTTGTAGGATTCTGGACCGCGATCTCAATCGCCCAGCACTTCACGGACAAGAAGCCCGCGTAGTTCTGCCGCAGAGAGGAAGCAAGATCGTGCGCTTAGCTCTAGGGCTCATCCTCATCCTGGTCGGCATCGGAATTTTCTTACTCGGACCTGTTCTGTTTAGGGAGTGGTTCAAGAGAACACCTCAAAACGTCAAGTCAGGTCTGTTATGGTTGAATCCGATGCTAGTCTTGGTAGGTATCTGGGTGATTTTCGAACCTCCAGACGTTCTTGTGATAGTCGGGATGGTTTCGATGTGCATACTCGGAGTTCGGAACTTACTCAAGAGAGCTGTATTGCCTGAGTACCACCAGGTTAAAACTGAATAGCGATCGCTAAATGCGGTGCAAAGAATTACGGGCTCGAGGAAGAGCAAGATCAGATGAACTGTGGGGACATGCGTCTTCACTTTACGCTTCATGCGTATTCATTTCTTCTTTCTTTTCTTCGGGCCCTTTTTCTTGACTATTGTTTTTTAGGCCTCAATTTTGTATCATTACGTTTGATCCTCGCATAAAGCGGGAAATTTTTTATGAGAAACTATCAATTGGTATTAGTTTTAAAATCAGATTTAAAAAAAGATCAAAAAGAAAAATTATTTAGCGACGTCAAAGCCTGGGTAGGGGAGACCAAGAATGACAAGATGGAATCCCTGGGTGAGAAAAAGTTTGCCTACCCAATAAAATCAGCCCGTAAAGGCGAATACGTAGTCATGTCTTTTGATACTGAAAAAGTGGACAACGATCTTAACAAGAAGCTTTTAATAAGAGATGAAATTTTGCGACACCTTCTCGTTAGAACAAATTAACGAGAATAACCAATTAACAAAATTAATAGTTAATTTGTAAATTGGTCAATTTGTTAAAAGTTAAAATAATATGGCAAGAAGTCTTAATAAGGTAGAGTTGATTGGAAATCTTACGCGCGATCCGGAATTGCGATACACACCGCAAGGAACGGCAGTTTGTACATTCGGTCTTGCAACAAATAGATCCTGGGTTACTGATTCAGGTGAAAAGAAAGAAGAAGCGGAATTTCACAGAATTGTTGCATGGAATAAGCTGGCAGAGCTTTGTTCGCAATTGTTAACAAAAGGAAGAAAGATTTACGTCGAAGGAAGACTTGCGAATAGAAGTTGGACCGGACAAGATGGAGCGCAAAAAAACGTTACAGAAATTGTCATCAACGATATGATAATTCTTGATAATAAGCGCGAAGGAGCAGGGGCAGAAGAAGCTGTACCAATGCCTGAAGAGGCCCAAGACAGCTCTATACCGGCGGAAGCGGCAGCTCCTAAAAAAAGCCCAAAAGTTGAAAAGGAACCGAAGCAAAGAGCGGAGTCTGAAGATGTAAATCCGGACGATATACCTTTCTAACATTTAACAAATTTATAATTAAAAATATGGCAAAAGAACAAAAAAGAAGTACAAAGAGAAAACAGGAAGTGAAAATGGATTGTTTTTTCTGCAAAGAAAAAAAAGAGCCAAGCTTTTTGGAGCAGGAAATGCTGAGCCGTTTTGTAAGCGAAAGAGGCAAAATAATGGCACGTACAAGGACCGGTCTTTGCAGCAAGCATCAGAGAAAATTGACGTCTGAGGTAAAACGCGCCCGCTATCTTGCTTTTCTCCCCTTTGTGGTCAGACCCGAGTAATTCTTGACTCTTGATCCCGTCAATCAAACCTAGTATTATTTAATTCTGTCCTCCTTCGCTCTTCGGGCTTGGGGGATTGAAAATGAGGAAATTCGTTAATCTTCGTATATTCCATATTCTCATAATAGTAGTAGTCGCAGCTTTCGTTGGATATTTAATTGGAGTCAATAAGATAAATATTGAGCTTAAAAACTATAGACCGATTGTCTCAATTTACCCCAAAGCTCCTCCTCCCGGCCAGAGCCTGAATCTTTCTCTTTTCTATCAAATTCTTGATAAGGTGAATCAAAGTTATTATGACAAGTCCAAGGTTAGTTCGGACAAGATTCTTCAGGGAGCAATCGACGGAATGCTGTCAACACTAGGCGATCCCTACACATCCTTTTTCCCTCCCGCAAGAAACTCAGATTTCAAAACACAGCTGGCCGGTCAGTTCTCGGGAATCGGCGCAGAACTATCGTTATCAAACGATAAGAGAATTATAGTTGTATCCCCACTTGATGGATCTCCCGCGCAAAAAGCAGGGCTTGCTGCAGGAGATTTAGTACTTAAGGTGAACGGTGAGGATACCTCCGGTTGGGAAGTCTCCCAAGCAGTCGATAAGATTAGAGGGCCAAAGGGAAGCTCTGTGGATCTTCAAATTCAACACGAGAAGAGTAAAAACCCTGTAGACGTAAAAATAGTTAGAGATACAATTGTTATCAAAAGTGTAGCATCATGGGTGAAAGATTATTCTTGCAGCAAAGACACATGTCAGGAAAAGACCGGATCACAAACGGTTGCGTATATTAGACTTTCCCAGTTTGGGGATAACACAAATGATGAATGGATTTCAGCGGTCAATGGCATTAACAATAAGATTTCCGGCAAAAAACTTAAAGGAGTTATTCTGGACCTTAGAAATAATCCTGGAGGATATCTTAATGACGCAGTCTTTATTGCCTCAGAATTTATAAAGAGTGGAGTAGTGGTTATCCAGGAAGATGGTGCAGGACAGAAAGATCCCATGTCAGTATCGCGCCATGGAACATTAACGGATTATCCCATAATTGTTCTTATCAACAAAGGTTCGGCTTCTGCTTCTGAAATTGTCGCCGGCGCACTCCGTGATAACGGACGAGCAAAATTACTTGGAGATGTCTCGTTTGGGAAAGGGACAGTTCAGCAGGCAATTGACCTTGATGGTGGAGGAAGCGTTCATATCTCCGTTGCCAAATGGTTAACGCCCGCCGGAACGTGGGTTAATAAGGTTGGTTTGAAGCCCGACATTTCTGTTCCGTTTGATGCCTCAAAAAGCTCAAAGCTTATTCCTCAAAAGCTTGATAATCAACTCCAAGCAGCAATCATCGAGCTTTTGAAGTAAATTAAAGCTTCTTCCATACCAATCTCTATTTTGTTAAAATTACACCATGGTTAAAGCAGAACATTATAGGTTTGCAGAGCAACAAATGCGAGAGTTCAGGGTTCATACAATTGCAGTACGAATCACTAAAGTTGATCGACTTGCTGATCAGATAGACGAAATAGATAGGAAAAATCCTGTAGTAAGGCTGTTTCAAAGAAGCGCCTTTGCGAGAGGATTGCTTGTCTCACGTATCGAACAAGAGGCTAGAGTAACAGATGATCAGGCAAAAACAGTAGACCTTATTGATGCGGCGGTGGGTTTGAAATTTACCGGAAGGGGGCCGGTGTCGCATAAAGACCATTTTAGGAGAATGCAGGGAATTGTTAACGGTGTTGAAGTCGACCTAATAGGTAGTTTGCCTCTCTCGGCAAATTCATGGAGAGTCTCAGGTATGGTTGGAGGTAAAGATGTAACGCATTATCCTCGCAAGCCAACAAATAAAACAGTACAAGACTTTTTTGAGAGTATGTTGCCGGTTTTGGAAGAAAGAGAGCAGATAGCACAAGCTCAGCCCTTGCTGGAAGAAATGATGAGGGTTACGAGAAAAATTGCAAGAAGAGGAAACATTGGGGGTGTCCACCGAAGAAAACAATGAAGCTATATAACACACTTAGTCGTTCTCTTGAAGAGTTTGAGCCATTAAATCCACCCAAAGTTGGAATGTATGCTTGTGGTCCAACGGTTTACGACTATACACACATTGGTCATCTTAGAAAATACATAAACGATGATATTTTGGTTAGAGTCTTGAAGGCAAATAGCTTTGACGTTCGCCACGTCATGAATATAACTGACGTTGGTCACTTGAGTTCGGATGCGGATCTTGGCGAAGACAAGCTTGAGAAGGGAGCCAAGAAAATGGGTAAGAGTGTGCTTGAAGTGGCAGGATATTTTGAGGAAGATTTTTGGAGGTCGCTTAAGGCTGTTAATGTGCCAAAGCCGGACATTATAGCCCGAGCAACAGAGCATATCGAAGACCAAATTGCCCTCATCGAGACATTGATAGACAAAGGATACACTTACCAGACTGATCAAGCGATTTATTTTGATGTTTCAAAATTTCCCGACTATACAAAGCTTTCAGGGCAATCTCTTGAAGATAAAATTACTGGTGCAAGAGGCGACGTAGTTGTGGACAATAAGAAGAAAAATCCCGCCGATTTTGCGGTTTGGTTTTTTACGGTGGGCAGATTCGCAAGCCACGCATTGCATTGGCCGGCGCCATTCGGTGAGGGATTTCCCGGTTGGCATATTGAGTGTTCGGCCATGTCAATGAAATATCTAGGCTTGAGTTTTGATATTCATACGGGTGGAATAGATCATGTCTCGGTTCATCATACTAATGAAATTGCCCAGAGCGAGGCGGCAACCGGTGTGCCGTTCGTAAAATATTGGGTGCATTATGCATTTCTTAATGTTGATGAGGAGAAGATGAGCAAGTCTTTGGGGAATTTCTACAGAATTTCAGATCTTAAAAATCAGGGATTTGCCCCCATGGCTTTTCGGTACTTTACATATCAAGCACATTACAGATCCGAATTGAATTTCACTTTTGAAGCTCTGGAGTCGGCTCAGATTGCGCTTAACAAGCTCTACGAGATTGCAGCAGGATTTACTAACGTAAATAAACATGAGGACATAGAATATGAGCGGGATTTTCTTGATGCGGTAAGTCAAGATTTGAATATCCCAAAAGCCGTTTCAATCATGTGGGATATGTTAGGTTCAGATCTCAAAGATGACGTCAAGGCGGCAACACTTTTTAAAATGGACCAAGTTTTGGGTCTTAGAATTGCCGAGAACGCGAAAAGATTAACACAAATCCCTCCAAGTGTTATGAAAATGGTTGTGGAACG
Organism: uncultured Gammaproteobacteria bacterium; assembly: GCA_964452165.1. Taxonomy (GTDB): domain Bacteria; phylum Patescibacteriota; class Microgenomatia; order Levybacterales; family GWA1-39-11; genus GWA1-39-11. The sequence goes on from CAYVKP010000002.1 coordinate 36,378, forward strand.
CGAGAAACTGCGAAAGCAAAAGAAATTCACTCAGGCAGACCATTTGAGAAATAGAATTGAGAATTTTGGATACGAAGTTAAAGACGAAGAAGGAAAAACTAAGGTACTCCGAAAACTGCAGTAGATTATTTTGTAATCGGTTGAATTTTTCCGGCAGATCCGCTTGAGACCGGTGCAACAGACGAGCTAACGCTCTCAAACTTTTTCATGAGGGATGAGGCAGGTATTGCCGCAAATACAATAACTCGCGAAGCATTTACTTGATCTTTTATTTTAGGATCCGCAAACCCTACAGCAATTATTCTCTGGTCAACCTGGATTTTTGAGAAGCCTGATTTTGTGCTTTCTCCTTTGTCGTAAGAGCTGGTTTTGGTTGATGTATCTATGTTTATTGTTTTTTTCTTCCCGTCTTCTGCCACCAGGACTAGCGTGAATTCTTTTGTGTCCTTTGAGGCAACTACTCCCTCAAGATTTAATGGAACGCTTTTTTCTTTTGATACAAATCTTGCAAGAAGTCTTCTTGTATCTTTATTGTACAGCCCGATAACCGAAAGAGTGTCTCCATTTTTGATATCTGATATTCCAAAGCTCTGATCTGAGTCCGACTCAAACTTTGTAAGTTCATCAATATCCACCTGTCTTTCTTTTCCGTTGTCATCATTCAGGGCAATTTGAGTATTTGAAGATGTTTTGACCGTTCCAAGAATCGCGCGTTTGTCAACGAGCTTGAGTTCTGCCACTTTGCTCGCAACCAGATCCTTTATTTTCTCAATCTCTGTATCTACGGGAGTCGGGTTTTCTTTGGGTTTTGCGGTAGGAGTTACCTTGAGGGTTGGCGATGGAGTGGGAGACAGCGCGAAAGACGTAGTAGTTATTAAAAACATCATTGCTACTATGGTTATTGCTATTGAAATCTTTTTCATTTAAAAATCTTCAGTTGAGAAAGTAACGACTCGTGTATCTTGCGCTTCTTCTCCATTCTCACCAATTGCTCGCGTAATTATTCTATTTGCGCCGGCATCGATAGTAATAGTCACTGAGAAATTGCCGTCATTTGACGGGTTTGCAACAACATCCTCCTGATTTGTGGAGACGACAATTGTAGTCCCGGGGTTGGCTTTTCCCTTAACTTGAATAGAGCGTCTATCAGATATTGACTCGTCTGTCGGCGAATTGACAACCAGATACAGAGAGCTTTTGGGAGTAGGGGTAACATCGTTTATAGCGGTCACGTGATTTGATTTCTGAGGTATGTTTTTTGTTTGTTGGTAGAGGAAAAAGATGAGTGTTGTAACGAGCAGCCCAATTGCGATTGCAATAAAAACAATTATGACTTTCTCCCGCATACACTTCGACTTGTTGTGAAGATCTAAGTCTTGGTGCAAGCCGTGCCCAATATGATAGTCCAAAAAGGATCTCTTGTCAAGGAAGCTCAAACTGTGATAGGATAGAATTCCTAAAAATATGGAAGTCTCAAGTGTCGGTCCCAAAAACCTAAAAATCAAATCAAAAAACGCCAATTTTATCATAAATCCTACAGGAAAAGTTGACACGGAAGTCGTCATCTTCACGGACAAACCGGGTAGTTACACCGGAATGTCTCAGAATTTAATTATTGATGGTCCGGGAGAGTATGAAGTGTCGGGAGTAAGCATAAAAGGCGAGAAGACGGGAAGCGGAGTATCTTTTGATTTTCTTGAAGAAAACCAAAACCTTCTGGTTTTAGCAAACACTGCAGCAGCAAAATCCAAAGACGTGGAAGGATATACTGCGGTTGTTGTTTTGGCCGATGATAAAGTTGACAACGCTCTCGCGTCTCTAACTTCTGAGGTTATCGCAGTTGCGGGTACTGATGAGGTTTTGCCTTCTGAAAGAGAAAATGTAAGAAAAGTAGAAAAATTGAATCTTAAGAAAGTAGAAGAATATAAAGGCTTAATAGTTCATCTCTCAAAATAACTCAGTAAGTATATGGCAGGACAAAGAATTCCCCCACATAGTGAGGAAGCAGAACAGGCGGTACTCGGTGCAATTCTCATTGATCATGAGGCAATAAATTCTGTTGTTCAAATTGTAAAAGCAGGCTTTTTTTATAATGGTCGCAATAAATTAATTTTTGAGACAATGGTTTCGCTATACGAGGAGAGAAAACCAATTGATCTTCTTACTTTAACCCATGCCCTCAAAAAAAAGAAAATATATGAGGATGTTGGAGGATCCGAATATCTGACATCTCTTGCGTCTGCTGTCCCAACGGCTGCCAACATTGAGCATTATGCTCAAATTCTTAAGGAAGCATACATTCGTCGGTCACTCGTGACAATTGCTGCCAACATGACAGATCTTTCTTTTTCTGAGGATAAACCCTCGGGAGAACTTCTTGATACCGTTGAACAGACAATATTTTCCATTTCTCAGGAAAATGTAAAGCAGGGGTTTGTTCACGTTAAAGATGCTCTTGCGGAAAGCTTCGATAAGCTAGACGAGCTTCATAAGAGGCAATCTGCTTACCGCGGGATCGAGACGGGATTTGTAGATTTGGATCTTCTCTTGTCGGGTCTTCAGGATTCAAACCTTATAGTTTTGGCCGCGCGTCCGGGACAAGGAAAAACCGCCTTTGTTATTAATATTGCCCAGCACATTTCAACAGTTAATAAAATTCCCGTAGGTGTTTTTTCACTTGAAATGAGCAAGGAGGAGCTTGTTGATCGTTTGCTTATTTCACAAGCAAATATCGACGCCTGGAAACTCAAGACAGGTAAACTGTCAGATGATGATTTTGAAAAACTGTCATCTGCAATGGGAGAACTGGCTGAATCCCCTATATTTATAGATGATACTCCGGGAATTTCGATAGCCGAGATAAGAAGCAAGGCAAGACGCCTTCAGATGGAACACGGAATGAAAATGTTAATAGTCGATTATCTTCAGCTCATAAATCCGGGGAGACGTTTTGAAAATCGCGTGCAGGAGGTTACATATATATCTACCTCGCTTAAAAATTTAGCTCGTGAACTTAAAATCCCAGTTCTTGCCGTTTCTCAGCTTTCACGTGCAGTAGAGCATAGAGGAGAGCGAAAGCCACAACTTGCGGATCTTCGTGAATCGGGATCAATCGAACAGGACGCAGACGTTGTTATGTTTCTCTACACAAAAGACGAGGAATTTACCCCGCAAAGAATTGTTAGTATTAACATTGCAAAACATAGAAATGGCCCAGTTGGCGAACGGGAGCTTCTTTTCCGCGGAGACAGAATTAAATTCTTCAATATTGAACACACGCAGACGGAAGCGACTGCAAACTAACCTCGGGTTTTAGTATAATTGTCGGATGTCGATCTCGTTTTGTGCCAGTTTCAGCTTGTTTGAACCTGGTACTGAGGAGTTTTACGATGAGGGGCCTATGGTTCAGTGGTAGAACAGGGCATTCGCATTGCCCAGACGCCAGTCCGATTCTGGCTAGGTCCACAATTAATTTAGAGAAGAAACAAATTCCCTGACTTTTTCTCGCAGCTCCTCAATGGTACCATTGTTTTCAATGATTATATTCGCAAGCTTTAGACATTCACCAACTTGTTGCGCGTATTCGCCGGTTTGCGCAAGTTCACGATCGTCAAGCTCTTTAAACTGATCAAATGTTATATCTTCATTCATAAGGCCTCTGTGTTTAAGTCTCTCATAACGTGTTTTTTGATCTGCATCAATTCCCATAACCCTGGCGTCGTATTTTGATTTTAAAAATTCGATTTCATGAGGGTTTCGGGCTCCGTCAATTACAACAAGCTCGGGATTTTCCCTATCAATTACATCCGCATTTCTTCTAGCCCACACGTCTGGGCCAATATTTTTTCTGAGCTCATTGGAAATTTCATTAAGAGTGAATCTTGTGACTTCCTGTCCGCGATTTTTAATTTCTTCCTTGATTCTGTCTGAGAAAGAGTAGGGCACATATCCCATTTCTTTGAGAATCTCAACAAGAGTTCCCTTTCCGGCAGCAATAGGTCCTACAATGCAAATTACGCTTTTAACCATTCCGATATTTTAAAATTTAACTAAATTTAAATCAATGAAGATATAAATATGTGGGCGAGGAGGGAGTCGAACCCACACAGCCTTGCGACTAGTAGTTTTTGAGACTACCGCGTATACCATTCCGCCACTCGCCCATATATCCGTTCAAGATTGAGTTTTGAACCTACATATTATATAATTTCAGGATATGACAATTCAAGAAATATACGATTTAGCAATTGAAATGGCGACAAAAGCAGATCCAAGAGGCGTTGAAAAAGTTAAGAGAGTACTCGAGAAGAGGAAAAAAGCATTTAAGGAATTAAAAGAAGACAAAAAGAAATTTTTTGACCCCGAGACCTTAACAAATCCGTACTCCGATTCAAGAATCTTGTATGGAGATCCAAAAACAAAAGTTAAAAAACTTATGGCAGGCATTGATGCAGACGCAGCTGAAGTCCTTATTATGGATAGGCTTAATCAACTTGGAAAAAAGATTGATCTTTTGATATCTCACCATCCGAGTGGACACGCATTGGCCTCGCTTCACGAGGTTATGGATATGCAGATTGATATGGCCGCCGCAAGTGGGGTTCCTGAAAATGTTGCAGATGCGATTATGAACAACAGAATGAATATTGTTCAGCGAAGGATCAGTCCCATCAATCATGGACAAGCGGTTGATGCCGCAAGGCTTTTGGGTATTCCACTTTTATCACTCCATACAATTTGGGATAACCTCGGAGACTTCTTTACAAAAAATTATTTAACTAAAAAGAAGCTCGATACCGCAGGTGACGTTCTTGAATACATTAAAGAAATTCCGGAGTTCGTAGAATCTACAAGAGGAAAAGCCGGACCGTTTATCGCAGCTGGAAGTGCAAGCAGACGTGCAGGAAGAATCGCAGTTACTTTCACAGGTGGAACAAATCCTTCAAAAGAATTTTACGCAGAGTTGGCCAAAGCTGGAGTAGGGACCTTGGTTGAGATGCATGTTCCGGAGGATTCGGTTGAAGTCATAAACAAAAGCCATATGAATGTTATCGATGCGGGACACATGGCAGCCGATTCAATTGGTGCAAATATTTTCTTTGATGAGCTTGAAAGACGCGGAGTAGAAATTGTTCCTTGCTCGGGCCTCATTCGTATCAGGCGAAAGGAAAAGTTTGTATGATCTCCGTTAATGAGCTTCGTGCCGGTACCGCATACGAAGAGGACGGCAATCTCTATAAGGTTCTGGCATTTGAACACATAAAAATGGGTAGGGGCTCTGCCAATATAAAAGTTAAGGTAAAAAATCTCCGCTCGGGATCAACAACTGAAAAAGGGTACACAAATGGCGCTTTTGTTGATGATATAAACTTGGTGAAACGCGAATTTCAATTTCTATACAAAGACGGAGATAGTGCATATTTTATGGATCCGAGAACTTTCGAGCAAAAAGTAGTACCTCTCAAAACCTTATCGGGCATAGAATTCTTGAAGGAAACCGAGACTGTATATCTTGAGTTCAGCGGAGATGAGGCGCTTGACCTAATTCTACCACCAAAAATTACCCTGAAGGTTGCGGATACCACTCCGGGAGTGAAAGGGAATTCCGCCTCAAATGTCTATAAAGACGCAACACTTGAAAACGGCATAACAACTCGCGTACCATTATTTATAAACTTAGGTGATAGTATTGTTGTTGACACAAGAGATGGCAGCTATACAAAACGCGCTTAGTCCCACCCAATGGAAAGCATCGGAAAGAAAATATCCAGTAATAATATACTGCAGCTTTTAGCGAATCCCGCATACTTATCTTTTTCTCTTTCGGTTTTCTTTTCTCAGGTAGCGTTTAATATGCTTAATGTTGTCCTGATTTTCTTGGTTTTTTATCTGACTTCCTCAAATTTTGCCGTAGCAATACTTCTTTTTGCAGTTCTGCTCCCACAAATCGTACTAAGCTTCTTTGGTGGGGTAGTAGCAGATACGGCAAATAGAAAAAACATTTTAGTTATTGGTAATTTAGCTCGTGCCATAGTCCTTCTAATTCTATTTTTCAACTTCAAAACAGTTTATTTAGTTTATTTTGTAACACTCTTGATCTCAGGTATCACGCAATTTTATGTTCCGGCAGAAGCCCCTCTTATTCCGCTTCTTGTTCCAAAAGATAAGCTAGTTGCAGCAAATTCGATCTTTGGGATAAGTCTGTTTGGATCAATTTTGATAGGGTATGTTGCGGCAGGACCCGCGATTAGTCTTTTTGGACGGGCAAATACATTGATAGGTCTTTCAATTGTTTTTCTCCTTGCAACTTTTTTTGCGGTTCTCATACCCCAGAAAAAAATTAAATCCATGACCAAAAACATCGAGACAGCGCAAATTAAAAGATCGGTCATTGAAGAACTTAGGGAGAGTCTGTCACTTCTTAAGCGAACGGGCGGAGTGGGAGATGCATTTTTCTTATTAATTTTTTCTCAGGTTATAATTTTCATATTGGCGACTCTTATTCCAGGGTACGCTAAGAGTATTCTTCAGATTCCGGCAGAGGATTTATCAACAATGATTTTTGCTCCGGCAGCAGTAGGTATGGTAGTTGCAGGTCTTTTCCTAAGCGGCATATTCGGGGCAGCACCCAAAAAAAAGCTTATGAGCATTGGGGTTTTCATGTCGGGGATTGTTCTTTTTTTGCTCCCGTTTACTTCAAGAATCATATCGGGGGTAATGCTTAAAACTCTCAATAGTATTCTTCCTCAAGCTCTGAACCTCAATGTTTTCAACTTCGTTTTGTTGCTCGCTTTTTTTGCCGGATTTGCAAACGCTCTGATTTTTATCCCGAGTCAGGCGATGATTCAGGAGACAGTCCCGGAAGATTTTCGCTCAAAGATATATGGTTTACTTTTCGCGCTTATCGGACTTTTTTCACTCATTCCAATAATGTTGGCCGGAGCGGTTGCCGACGTCGTTGGTGTGGGTGCGGTACTGCTTTTGCTTGGCACAGGCATCATTATAATAGGCGCCGTAAGGGAAAAATTTTTTTCACACATCTTTGCAAATTTAATCAAAAAATAAATGTTGATCCTTATTGCAATTCCGGTAATTTTTATTTGTTTTTTTCTGCTTTTTGTCTTTTCAAAACACGATTTTGTGTTGCTTCGCCAAAACATATCGCTTGGCCAAATTTTTGATGCAGCGGCCTTAGCATTTGTCTCCTCGGTCGTATTCGGTAGGCTATTTTCAATCTTCGACGATTTTAATTTTGCTCTTTTTCATTTGCTTAGATTTTTTCATCTACTGCGTTTTCCCGGTCTTTCTCCTCTAGGATTTTTCTTGGGAGGAGGGATCTTGCTGTACATTTCTTTTAGGAAGAAGAAGGGGTTGGGTAGGATATACGATATTTTTACCTTAAGCTTTATACCTCTGTATGGTCTTTTCGTCGCGTCGGAGTTTATAAAGATTAGCACTTTACTAACCGTAACTTTTCTTGTTTTGTTAGTTTTTCTTTTCGCTTTTTATATTAGATCGCATAATAAATATGTCTTGCGAGACGGTGGTATTGCCATCTCATTTGTTTTCATTCTTTCCTTCATGACAATTGTCTACCAAGCATTCAACACGTCTGATCATATTCTCTTGCTCAACTTCTCCTTTTCTCAGGTATTTAGCGTGCCGCTTGCTCTTCTTGCCTCAACGTTCTTCATATTGAATCAAGGTAAATCAAGATGATGGAAATAAAAATTATATTTGAGGATGATAGTCTTGCAGTTATAGATAAGCCGGCCGGCCTTATTGTGAATAGGGCAGATACTACTCGAGGCGTTTCTACTATCCAAGAATGGGCAGAGGAAAAGTTTGGGATTCCAAATTCAGACAATTCAGAGTTTAATAATAGAGGCGGAATAGTCCACAGACTTGATAAGGAGACATCGGGGATTTTGATAATTGCAAAAAATGAGGATTCTTTTGTAAATCTCCAAAGCCAATTCAAGCAGAGGAGTGTCAAGAAGGTTTACGTTGCGCTTTGCCATGGTCGTATAGAATCGGATGGGGAGGTTGACGTTCCCATTGGTAGACTCCCTTGGAACAGAACAAAATTCGGTTTTTTACCTGAAGGCAGAGAAGCAAAGACCTTATACAAAGTTCTTGAACATAAAAAATATAAGAATGGAAAAAAAGAGGAAGATCTAACATTGATTGAGCTTTATCCGCAAACGGGTAGAACACATCAGATAAGGGTACACATGCGTCACATGGGTTATCCAATATTTTCAGACGAGCTTTATGCTGGAAGAAAGGCGGCAAGAGCCGACCGAAAACTTCTCCCAAGACACTTTCTTCATGCAAGTAAAATTACATTTAGTCATCCAAAAACAAACGAGACGATGACCTTGGAGTCGGTCCTCCCCGCGGATTTAGCCAACTTTCTTTCGTCGTTGGACCAGTAGTCAAATATTCTTGATTTTCACGGCGAACTTACCTAAACTGAATATAGTGCAAAGCAGTTTTCTATCAGAAATAATTCTTGTTATAGCAGCAGCTTTTATAGGAGGTTTTGCTGCAAGAAGTCTACGCCTTCCACCAGTCCTGGGATACATAGTTAGCGGAGTGGTATTTGGTATTGTTGGCCACAAATTTTTTGAATCTTACGATACTATTGTTTCTCTTTCTCAGTTTGGTGTGTCATTACTCCTTTTTACCCTTGGGTTTGAAATTTCGTTTGACGTTCTCAAGAAAATAAACAAAAGAGTTTTTATTGTGGGAATTTTGTCAGTTGCTCTTGTTGCAGCGGCACTTCTCCCTCTTCTTTTCCTGTTTGGAATCGGTTTTAAACTCGCAATTATTCTGTCAGTCCTGTTTTCCTTCTCCTCAACAGCAGTCATAGTTAAGATCCTTGAAGAGAAGGGTATGCTTAATGATTTTCCGGGTAATAACGTTTTTATATATCTTCTAATTCAGGATTTTTTCATAGTTCCCGTAATCTTTTTTTTACCATTCCTTTTCACAAAAAATAGTTTTGACATAAGTACTGTAACAAGTTTTTTAGTTGCCGCGGGAAAGCCACTTATAATTTTTGCCGCTGTATTTTTTGCAAGCCGCCTGTTTCTCTCGAGAATAATAAACTTTTTGTTTCGCTACCCCTCGCATGAACTCACAATTCTTGCCTCTATTTTTACCGCGACGCTATCTATACTTCTCCTGACAGCGGTCGGACTACCTGAGACTATTGCTGCGTTTCTAGCAGGAATTTTGATATCAGAGCAAGGGAAAAATCTTACGCCGCTTTCTGAGATTAGGCCGTTCAGGGATCTTTTCTTGGTTCTATTCTTCGTCGTTACAGGAATGCTTCTCAACTTTAATTTTTTTATAAGCAATCTGCCATTTATAGTCGGATTAACTGCCTCAATATTAATAGTGAAGTTTGCCGTCTTGTACGTAATATTAAGAGTAAGCCATCATTCTCCATCGTCAAGCGTTTTCATTTCATCACATTTATCAAATATCGGTGAGTTCTCAATAGTTATCGGTCAGATCGCGCTTCTTTCATTCTTCATTTCTCAGAAGGAATACGACATGGTTCTCTCAATTTTTATCCTGAGTCTTATGCTTGTCCCGCTCTGGCTTCGTTATTCAATAGTAGTGATGGAGAAAATTGCCAGGTTAGGATTTCTAAAAGCGATTATGCGGGAAGAGAATCAAACTTTACCAAAAGCGGTTACCAAGCAGGTTGACCGCCATGTTGTTATTTGTGGACATGGGAGAGTAGGGCGAGAAACTAGAGCAATGCTCGAGCTAGCAGGCATTGATTACGTTGTGGTCGATTTCAATAAAAAAGTGATCAATGAGCTTTTGGCCCAAAGCAAATATGCAATTTACGGAGACCCAACCGACACGGATATTCTAAAGGCTGCGTTTATAGATAGTGCTCGTGTGCTGGTAATTGCAGTGCCGGATACATTTTCTCAGAAAAAAATAATCAATCTTTCGTTAAAACTTAATCCAAAACTTACGGTAATTTGCAGGTCTCACATTGAAGAGGATAAGTATGATCTTGTAAACCTGGGTGTTAACAGAATTGTAATGCCTGAGACCGAAGCCGGTTTTAGAATAGGCGCAGAGGTACTCGAGCTTTTTAATGTAGACGATGAGGAGGCAGAATCGTACATTAAAAGACTACGCCGTCAGCATCTGCTTTAATTATGCGCGAAAACTCTCAGAACTTAAGCTATATCAAGGTTTTTTTAATTGTCGTAGCGATTGCTGCAATAGTGTCGCTTTCATATCGCACTTTTTTGATGTTCAAGAATAGTTCATTTAAGTACGACACGTTTAACCTACTCGTAATTTCAGATCACGCTTATCTTGCTCACATTGATAGAAGTGAGGAAAAAGTTGTCGTACTCAAATTTATGTCGTTGCCCTCCAATTTTCCAAAGCAAAATAAAATTTCTCAGAGTTTAACAATAGGCGCTCCGGTAGATGGAGTTATTTCCGTTGGAAAGAACTCAGGCCTGGACTTGGACGCAAACTTCATGAATAGAGCAATGACAACTCGTTTGTTGACGAATATTGCAAGGTATAGGCTTGAAGGCGTGAATGATCTTGACATAGTTAAGATTTTCTTGGTGGTAAATCACGCGCAGAGCGGTAGTAGAAAGGCATTAATAGTAGATAAACCCTCAGATACAGCGCTTGAGAGATACGACCTCTCAGATAAGCAGATTTTTAACCAAAAAATCAGTATCCAAGTAACTAACTCGACTGAAATTGACGGGTTGGGCTCTAAGGTTTCCACAATGTTGAAAAATGCCGGATACAATGTGGTATCAACAAACAACGGAACAGATAAAGTATCAATCATAAAGTCTGGTGATCTCAATGGGGAGTCCGTAAGGCGATTGAAAGAGATTTTTAATACTGCTGTAACGCCGGCAAATAACAATTCAATTGCAGATGTCGTGGTAGTTTTGGGTAAAGATTTTGCAGGTAAGATTGATTACTGACACGTTTTGATCTATATTTAGAATATGTTTTGGATTTATGTCGGAGTAATATTTGTTATTTCACTTCTTTGGGCGATAGTATCAACAAGAAAAGAATTATCAAGACCTAAAGAAGTGAAAAGGGCACAAAAAATTCTCGCAAGAGAGAAAATATTGTTTAAAAGATGATCTATTTTTCCCCAAGAGCAACTGTTGCAAAAGAAGGACTTTGCACAAACGAGGGTTGATTCTTAAATCTCGCAACTTTTTTAGTTTCCTTGACAAAAACCGTAACAGAATTGTCACCGACTGCCTTTACGCAAGCAGAGTATTCGTTGCCCCCGTTTATGAAAGTTATCATTCTCATTCCTACATTGTCGGGTAGAACGCCAAGATAAGTTTTATCTCCCATCTGAACAAAAATCTTAGATCTCTTAACAAGAAGTCCAACCGTGTCACCGGGTTGGATTAGAGATAGGGTTCTCCTGTCGGCCACATTTTTAAGCTCAATCGTTTTGGTTTTGCCTGCCTCCTCAATAAAAACGCCCTGTAGATTTACTCCGACCTGAGAGTAAGCTGGGACACCTGATTGTTTTGAAATTGTCTCAAGTCTTCTGGCGTTTTTTAGTGCAATAGGATTCGTTTTATCAATTTTAATTACTTTTTGGTAAAACTCCTTTGCTTTCCTAAATTTACCAAGCTTTATTAGAGAATAGGCAATACGATTTAATGTATCTACGTTATCCGGGTCTTCATCTAGCAGTTTTTTGTTTTCTTTGTAGGCTTCTTCCCATTTGTTTTCTAGAGCAAACTTTACAGCGGCGTCACGTGAGGGAGGGTTATTGGTCATTTTTATGCTCTTAGAATCCAACAATATTATCCGAAATAACTAGAAATGTCAAGGCTTCCTAATGTATAATATGAGCTTATGAGCGGGCACAGTAAGTGGGCAACAATTAAAAGGCAAAAGGGCGCAGCCGATGCAAAACGAGGCCAACTTTTTACCAAACTCTCTAACGCAATAACCCTTGCAGTGAAAGCGGGTGGGGGAGTAGCAGATCCCGATAGCAATTTTAGATTGAGGCTTACAGTTGATAAGGCACGAGCGGCAAACATGCCTAAGGAAAATATTGAAAGAGCAATAGATCGAGCATCGGGATCAACTGCTGCTCAAGTAGAGGAGCTGCTCTATGAAGGATTTGCGCCGGGAGGCGTTGCTGTGATTGTTGAGGCAGTAACAGATAATAAGCAAAGAACATTTTCCACCCTGAAGAACATTTTTGATAAAGGCGGAGGGACTATTGGTAGCTCGGGCTCAGTATCCTATTTGTTTAAAAGGCGAGGAGAAATAGCTGTAGCTAAAAACGGAGTCACTTCAGATGAGTTACTTGGTAAAGGAATCGATGCGGGAGTAGAGGACATGGAAGAAGTTGAGGACGGTGTCTTATTTTACTCGGATCCACAACTTCTTCAACAAATAAAAAAAGCCCTTGAGTCTCAAGGAATAATCATTGAGAGCGCTCAACTAACATACATTCCAACAAGCTTTATTTCTGCTGACGAATCTTCCAAAAGCAAAGTAGAGGAGCTTATAGATAATCTTCAAGAGATAGATGATGTTCAAGAAGTTTATACAAACCTTGAATAGTAAGCAATGAAGAAACTTCTAAGGTTTTTCTCACTTTCCAAGAGACAAAAGTTTGTTATCTCTGTTTTAATTCTTTCAGCCGGACTTTTCCTCACGGAATTTTTAGGGGGATTCACTCTAATCATATCCGCGTTCGCATTGAGCTTGTTCACTGTAGCTTTTCTTTATCTGTCGCTGCGGGATGATATAAAGGGTACATTTTATTATCCGATCCTTATTCTTCCCTTTGTATTTACGTTGTCTTTCGTGTTGTTTTATCCACTTATTCCTGCGCGTTTCATAACAAGGACAATACTTACATTATTTTATGCTTTCGGCTCTTACTCACTTTTTCTAACTCAAAACATTTTTGCAGTTTCCGCCATTAGGACGATAAATCTCATGAGGTCGGCGCGGATCGTGTCTTTTGTCTTAACGATACTGACCTTATTTTTGCTGACGAGTGTAATTTTTTCATTGAGATTGCCGATATTCTTATCGCCATTTTTAGTATTTGTTATAATTTTTCTTCTCAACTTCCAATCTCTATGGACATACAGTTTGAACCGTGACTTTGTTCCTGAGGGTTTGTTCTTGTCGCTTTTTACCTCGATCTGTTTGACCGAACTATCCATTGTCCTCAATCTGTGGCCGATAAATGGTTCCATCTATTCGATATTCTTAACAGGCGTGTTTTATGCCTATTCAGGCTTGAGTCACGCATGGGTAGAGAAGAGGCTCTTTAAAGGAGTCCTGTGGGAATACATTTGGGTAGGATTTATGGCAGTCTTGATCCTCGTATTTTTTTCAAAGTGGGGAATTTAAAAACCAACAAATTTTAATCATCACCAAAAAGTAGAGGAGTGGAGGCTAAAAATTATAGTTTGGGTCGATTTATCAAGCTAAATCAATGATAGAGTTTGATATAGTTAATGTCCTATAATAAAATTACAATGTGGATATCTCTGGGATCAAGCCGTAATGTTTACTTTTCACCGGCCTTAATTTAGCCTCGATTATACACCATGAGAGCAGTAGAGACTTTTCACGACTCTGCTCGAGTAGAAAATCTCATGCGTAAATCGTGCGTATTTAGCCTCGAAAATAGGAAAAAAACGAAAAAAATACGAAACTACTTCTCTCATGTGGTCTCCCACTAGGAATAAATACACTAAATTACAAATTTTGAGGCTAAAAATAGCAATTTAGATTGATTTAATAAGTTAAACTACATATCCTCCGAGAGTAGGCGCTAAGCGTTCTTACAATTTATTTGCCAATTTGGGTGATGGATACTCGCCGGTAGTGGTGACAATTGTTTAGTAAAATTTGTCCTAATAAGGGGTCAATGTACTCTTGCGGAAAGAGAACGTAATTAGCACTTATAGGGATACTTCTATTCCTTTAGGGCATTAGCATGTTTATAAAGAGTCTAAAAGAGACCCGGAGGACCGGTAGAGAACATATATAGCTTATGTCGTACAATAATACTTTTACGACATGGACGAGTGACCTGAGAGTGTGCCTGGTTAGCCATCAATCATCATCGATTCTTCATTTTAATCAATAATTATTGATTACTCTTTCTTGGATAAATTAGTAGCAATTCTCTGTCTGTCATGTAAGCTTTATTTCTCCACTACTCTACTATAGGACGTAAATATTTTTTTCGTATTTTATTTTTTTTGATATTTTATTTTTGTCTGAAAGTTTGTCGCTTGCTATAGACGATAAGATACTGGTTGTCTGTAGGAACAGGGCCTAGAAATCGATCCTCGCGGGGCCTAATGAGGAATAGCTAGCTTATATGGTGGTTTTTTGCTTCGATTGCTAGTATGGATCTTTAGGCCTTGTTCAATGGCATCTAAGATAGCTACATACCTTGTAAAAATCGCGTTTGTCCAACCGAATCCTGATTGGTTTTCATAATGATAATTTTTTGCTAAATCTCCGCGGACGCCGTCAATTTTTTCAAAAAAAGTTTTATATTTGCTAAAAATTTTACTTTGAGCAGCCAAAGACTTTTTCATTATACGAATGGCATCATTGGTAAATCCATATTTTAGAAGTCCTATAACTGTCAGGTATTCAATTGGCGGCCAGATATTCGGATAGTCCCATTGTTTGGGTTTTAAAATATCTCTGATAGCGGGTTTGTATTGGGCCGGAATTTTCGACAATTCTACATTTGGAGCCAGGGACTTTTTGGCGCCTATTAGCAAACCGTAATCTGTCTCAAAATCTTTAAGTTTCTTGACCATAAGTTTTGCTTGAGCAGGTGTTGCAAGACCTGCCCAAAGAGGAATAAAGGAGGCAAGGGACAGGAAGTCGCTTTGCCGGCCGTTGACATAGTCATAGTCAAAGAAGAGCCCATTTTTGCGGTTCCACATATATTTATTAACCAATTTTTGGCGCGCAAGTGCTTTACCTGACCAAAACTTTTGCTCATGAGAATCTCCAAGTATCTTACCGATTTTTGCAAAATCTCGCTCATATTTAAATAGATAACAGTTAAGATCTATAGGTAGGAATTCATTACACCTGTTATAAAATCTTGAGGTAAAATCCCAACCTGATTCAAGCTCTGAGGAATGTGCATAGCCAATATCACGGTCGCCATAGCGATTTAAATTGAGACCTTTAACCTTATGGTAAAAGAGATTTTCATTTTCCCAAACGTGCCAGTATTCGCGTTTCGCAATTTCGGCCGCTTTGCGTAGCCAATTAAGACGAGTTTCGATTTTCATGGTTTTACTAATTTCCTTTGAAAAAAGATAGTCCTTGTGAGCCCGATTATATGTATCAAGGATCATAGATGTCAGGAATGGAGGTTGCGATCGTCCTGTTGATGCTGGTGAGTTGAAGTTGGGGATTATTCCATATTTTTCATAAAGATATATGAAATTGTCCACCATGGGTCTTAGAATTTTTTCTCTTTTTGTTCCAAGCAGTCCTTTGAAAATAAAAAAAGTATCCCAGTAGAAAACGTGAGTAAATTTCTTGTCGTTTGGAACAATGAACGCATTTGGTATATGAATAATATTCTCGTGCATTCTTTTGGTAGTTCGACGTAAAATAATATTGAACAAACGGTCGGTTCTCTTTGGTTTCACCGTGACCTTGTCCCAAAACTTATCTATGTACTCAAGCTCGTTTTTATACTTATTTGCGTAAGTCATGCCTCAATATTAACCCGATTTGACGGGCTATTCAAGCAAATGGTTGACAATCCGCGTTCTATGTCGCAAAATAATTAGGCAACTTGATCGAATATGGAACAGAAGAAACTTTCTGAACTTCAAGAATACATTCAAATGTTTCTTGAATATCTGGAGATTGAGAAAAACTCCTCAAAATTGACGGTTAGAAACTATAGATTATATCTAAAGAGATTTGCTGAATGGTTTGCAGAAAACCACGGGGATAAAGGGATAAAGGATATCAACGTCGATATCGTACGCAAATACAGACTCTTTTTATCTAATTGGGTAGATGAAAAAGGAATGACCTTAATGCGCGTTACACAAAGCTATTATATTATTGCGTTACGTTCTTTCCTAAGATTTTTAGTCAGAAATGACTATGAAACGTTATCTCCAGAAAAAATAGATTTGCCAAAATCTGAAAGTAAGTCCCTTAAATTCCTTGAGAAAGACCATTTAAAAAATCTGTTCGACGCTGTAGATATATCAAAAAACGACGAGAAGGCACTGCGAGACAGAGCCATTTTGGAATTGTTGTTCTCAACGGGTCTTCGTGTATCGGAGTTGTCAAGGCTAAACAGGAATCAGATAAATTTTGAAACACGAGAGTTTGGCGTAATTGGAAAAGGCGGACGTGCACGCGTCGTTTTCCTTTCAGATTCTGCAGCGCATTGGTTATCTGCATATTTTGATAAACGTGAAGACCCTTGGAAGCCTACCTTTGTCAGATACAGTAAAGAAAAAAGCTATGAAAATGGGGGCGAAAAAATGCGCCTCACTCCGCGATCAGTAGAACGAATCGTTGAGAAATATGTTCGGCAGGCTCGAATTCCAGTCAAGGCAACACCGCATACTCTGCGCCACTCTTTCGCGACAGATCTGCTTTATAACGGTGCGGACTTAAGGTCTGTTCAGGAAATGTTGGGACACAAAAATATCTCCACAACTCAGATTTATACCCACGTTACAAACCCGCAACTTAAGGAAATTCACAAAAAATTCCACCACGGTAACAGAAGGTAATTTTGCTTTTTCTCCTGCCTGTTATATAATCCACTCATGGCTGAAAGATATCATGCTGCCGCGATCGGCGCTTCCTACGTTGATACAAATACCCGAATGAGAGCTGAAGATTATCATGCAATGAAGTCTGGTATGGAAATTGCTCATCTCGGAAAACAAAAAGAATGGGGAGGTTCTGGGCCTATGTTCTCTCAGGCTTTTGCCGCTCTTGGTAGAAAAGTTTTATTTGCAGGAGAAGTTGGACACGATTTTGATGGAGAATTTGTTCTTCGTCAGGCAGAAAAAGCCGGAGTTGCATGTTTCGTTTCAATGAAGGGTGGATCGATAACTAATACAAACGAAAACATAGTGTTAGATAACGGAGAAAAATATTATTTTACAGACGGGACAGCAAATGCCAACCGGCAGTTAGACGCAGAAGACATTTTAAGCCGTCTAGATCCATATAAATTTTCAATAGAGCGTTATTACTTAGCCGGCGGATTAAAGCTACCCGTCTTCACAAGAGATTTAAGCAAGCAACTTTTAACTCGAAAAGCTGACGTTGTTATCGACCATGGAAGAATTATTCCCGGTGTTACAACAGAAGAAAATAAACAAACAATTAGAGACGTTGTTAAAGAATCAAAGGTTTATTTGCCGGATGAAAGTGAATTAATGGGGTTGTACGATGTTGAAGACCTTGAAGAAGCTATGCAAAAAGTCAAGGATTCTACGGATGCTCTAGTTGTGGTAAAAAGAGGGAAAAACGGAGCCTGTTACCTCGATCATGGGAGACTTGTTGAAGTTCCGGGATATAGCGTTCCCGTTGTAAACAATGTAGGCGCAGGAGACACATTTAATGCGGGTTTAATAAGTAGTCTAATAAGTAGAAAGCCTTTGTATGATGCCGTCCGTTTTGCAAACGCTGTAGCTGCAATGAGGGTTGCAACTGGAGAATTTCATTCAACACAGGAAGTTGAGGAATTTATGAAAACTGCCTAGTCTTATAGGAATTGGTTAGCTGCTCTACTCTAGGATATTTAATGTTCGCCCCGCTTTTATTTTGGAGAGTCCTATAATTCTAAAACCCAGTTTTTGAATTCTACTTCGCTCTTGTAGTCTCTACTTGGATTGAGTGACTCATCAAGAAAGCCGCCAATGGCGCGAGAAGTAAGGACTGTTTTCAGTTTACCTTTGTCGTAGCCTCTATTGAGGAGTTCGCCATAAATTTTGATCGCAAGCTTCCTGTCGTCAATAATTGAAAATACTCTTTGAATAAAATAGCAGATGTCATAATATTCTACTCCGTGGGAATGGGCGTGCTCGCCGTCAATTAGTCCGAGGCCGTTATTCGATAGCAAAATTAAATGCCATGGTGTAAAGTCTCCGTGACGAGGTTTCTTTTCTAGGACACTGGCTCCCCGTTCAACAATTTCGAACAATCGTTCTACGCCATATTTTTGAACTATTTCTTTAGGTATTGCATCGAGCCATGATTTGGTTTTGGCAACAAACCACTTCTGATGGTTACTCTCTTCAATTAGATCGTTGTTCGAAACATTTATAGGAAGACCCTGAATGAGTTCGGAAAACTCTATGATTTGTTCGACGTGTTGTCCGATGGTGTTATTTGAACCGTCAAGTTTACAAAGAAGTGGGCCGTTAAATTTTTCCACGATTATGTAATAAAAATCTTTGTACAAACCATCATCAAAATTTTTAGGAACTCTAAACTGTTCACTTTTGGAATATTTATTAAATTCATCATTCCAAAGCTTGTCGATCTGCGTCCTTGCTGAAATTCCCTCACTTGTGGCAAGCTTTAGAAAATATTCCTGTCCCTCGCGTTCGACAACTCCAATAACATGTCTGCCCTCTTGCCGCAGTTGGCCAACTTTATATTTTCCTTCCAACTCTTTTCTAATATCCGTGAGGTCCAGATTTCCAGCCAATCTGTAATCGAGAATTTTTCCGTCCTTTTTTAATTTGAAAGCGTCCATAAGAAGATTATATCTGTTTGGTGATTTGAGGTCGACTATTTGCCCAGCACCAAAGCAAGAAGAGCCATGCGGACGTACATTCCATTTTTGACTTGAGAGCGAAGATACACGGACCTTGGATCGGAATCTATGTCTGTTGAAATTTCGTCGATTCTAGGCAAAGCGTGCATGACTATGCTTTTCTTTTTCATTGCAGTTAGCGTCAATTTGTCTACAACATATTTTCCTCGGATTTTTTTATATAAAGCCGGCGCCATAAATTCTTTCTTAACGCGTGTTACATATAATATGTCGGTTGAATCTATTACTTCATTGATATTTTCGGTTTCATACATATTGATCTTTCGCGCTTTCAGCCACGATTTGACCTCGGGATTTAGAGCGACTTGCTTTGGCGAGACGAAATTTATTTTATTGCCTTTGTAATATGAAAATAATTTGGCGAGCGAATTGACAGGTCTGTAATGAGCAAGTTCGCCGAAGAATGTTAGGGTAAGATTCTCAAGTCTTCCAAGCTCCCCGCGGATTGTATATAGATCATAAAGTGCTTGTGTTGGATGTTCGCCAATTCCATCCCCGGCATTTAGAATGGGAATTTTTATAACATCTGCCATTCTTTTGACAGACCCTACTTCGGGGTGTCTTACGACTAGAACATCTGAGTAAGACTCAAAGACTTGCGCAGTGTCCTCAATAGTCTCCCCTTTTCCGGCCGAAGAGCTTTGCATGTTTTGTATTGGAATTATTCCTCCACCAAGTCTTTGCATCCCGGCGACAAAAGACCCGAAAGTACGGCTCGAGGGTTCGTAGAAAAGCGCAGACATTATTTTACCTGCAAGGATATTTGTTCCACCACGGGTTTCGATCATCTTCTTGAGTTCATCAGTCTTTTTAAAAAGTATTTTGACGTCTGCTGGAGTGAATTGATCGATTGAGAGAATATCTTTTCCCTTGAAGCTTCCGTTGATCAATGAATTATCGGCCGATTTTTTTGCCATTGAGAAGGATTGTATTATTACGATGAGGGTTTGTCAACCAGGTTAGAACATCGAAACTAGATTTTTTTTGGAGTTTCAATCAAGGAGAATTACTTTCCCGTGGCGTTTTGGTAGTTGAGGTTTGCTGCACCAATTTGCTGAGTGAATTTAGCGGTGATTGCATTGTAGGTGAGTATATATGTAACCATGGCAACAATTGCCATGATTACGATGAAGATGAACAGATCTTTTGTAAAGAAGGAAGGGGTTGTGGACGAGCGCGAAATTTTCCTCGATGAACTTTTCTTGCGGGCAGGCATGAATTTATTGTTTCAAAATTAACAATTCTTGTCAAGTGTTTAGTCGTTGACATAATATCTCTCGAGCTTATAATGTGATTGATGGCTCGACCCGAAGTAGTTGACCGCTTCTCCCCTGCTCCATCTCCGCTAATGGGTATCGAGAATGCCGTTTCGGATCTTGAGAGGATGAAGCGAGAAGGAATAATCGTGGATATTTATAGAGGAAAAGTCCGCGATACAGTAGACTTCGGAAGTCATTTATTAGTTGTTGCAACCGACCGTATTTCGACTTACGACGAGAAACACCCTAATGGGATTCCAAACAAAGGAGACGTCTTAACCGCTATGACCTTAGGTTGGTTGGGTACTCTTCCATCCGCAAACTTAAATCACTTACTGTCCACAGACAGAGGTTGGCTTCCCGGTGAATTTCATGTTCCTGCTCTTGATCACCGATCGATGATAGTAAGAAAGCTGGATATGCTTCCCGGTGAGTTTATAGTCAGAGGCCATCTTACGGGTTCTGGGATGAGAGACTATCAGAAAAATGGAATGGTTTCGGGGATTCGCTTGCCATCGGATATGGTTGAGGCGCAGAAGCTTGATGAACCTATATTTACGCCATCAACAAAAGCTAGCGTAGGTCATGATGAGAACATAGACATAAGAACTCTCATAAGATTGACCAGTGAAAAATTTCCACAGCACGATGCGCAAGCTTTAATTTATGAAGCAAGAGACAGGACGCTTTCTCTTTATAAAGAAGCGTATGAGTACGCTCTGGCGCGTGGAATAATAATTGCGGATACGAAATTTGAATTCGGTATTGATGAATTTGGAAATGTGATTTTGGCAGATGAGGTTTTGACCCCGGACTCTTCAAGGTTTTGGCCCGCCGAAGAGTATGAGCCGGGGCGCGTGCAGAACAGTTTTGATAAGCAGTACGTTCGAGATTATTGGACATCAGTCGATCCAGGACACACACCCCCAGCACCGATTCTTCCCCCAAATGTTGTTGAGGTGACTGCGCAAAAATATCTTGAGGCGCTGAGAAGGTTGTTTGGTCAGGTACCGTTGGCTGCTTGAACTAAGTTCGAGAATAAGTAGGTTAGGTTGACCGGCCCTACTCCGCCCGGAGTTGGGGTAAAAGCGGCGGCAATTTGTTCAATCTCGTTCTGATCATAGTCCCCTCTGAGTTTTCCATCTTCTCCGTGGGTCCCAACACCAATTAAGATTGCTCCCGGTTTTAAGTTCAAGCTATTTACTACTCCACTCTTTCCAACGCAGGAAATTACAATGTCAGAATTACGAATAATTTGATCCGGGTCCGCAGTTTTACTATCAACCAGCTTTACGTGCGCGTTTAGGCTCAAAAGAGCCCGTCGTATTGGGCCGCCTGCAGTTTCACCCTTGCCTAGCACCGTAATGCTGTAGCTGCCAAGGTCAGAATTTTTGTTCAATTCTTTCAAAGCGTACGATAACAACTTCCCAACAGCCAGCCAAACAGGTACTTCAAATTTTGAATCTTCGCGAAATCCATCAACGTCTTTATCGTTCGAAATAGAATTTACAATAGTTGTTCGGTCAATCATAGCAGGCATAGGGCGCTGGACAATAATACCGTGATAAGCCGGATCCAAATTAATTTCTTCAATTACTTTGAGAAGTTTTTCTTGATCGGCATCTTCCAAATTTAAGACCACGGCTTTTATTCCAAGTTCATCGGCAACTTTTACCTTTTGAGCAACATATGTTTGCCAAGAATCCTCGGCGCCGAGAGTAATGATGGCAATTTTTGGAGTTACTCCGCGAGTTTTAAGTTCATCTATCTTCTTTTTGAGTTCAGCGCGGAGTTCTTGCGCAATTTCTTTTCCGCTTATCTTCATAAGAAGATTATACCTGATGGGGGCCGTTACGGGGAGACGGCAGTTGCCGAGGAGACCTTATCATTCTTATCTGAAAAGCGCATTAAGATTACACCCTGGGCGTTTCTCGACAACAGCGGCGTTGCGTTAAGCGGAATTTTAACAACCTGACCTTTGAGCGATGTCATAATAACTTCTGTTGCAGCAGGATCCAAGACTCCTGCAAAAACAATTTTTCCGGTCTTCTCATTTATGTTTTGGATCCTTACTCCTTGACCATTTCTTCTCTGGTTGCGGACCTCCGAGACTTTGCTTCTTTTTCCAAGACCGTTTTCGGCAACTACCAAGAGTGTTGCAGTTTTGTCTCCCCCCGAGACTATATCCATACCAATGACAGTATCATCTCCAACTAGCTTAATTCCTCCAACGCCCTGCGAGGATCTTCCTGTTGATCTTATTTGTTTTTCTCCAAAGCAAATTATCTTCCCGTTTTTGGTAATGAGGACTATGTCGTCCTCGCCGCTTGAGAAATTGACCCATTGAAGACTATCTCCCGCCTCAAGCTTTATAGAAATAATTCCACCGCGTCTTATATTTGCAAATTCAGAGATGTTTGTTTTCTTAACCACTCCCTTTTCTGTTGCCATGACAATATGTTTGTTTTTGGCCTTCTCTTTTGGATTGTAAGTCAAAATAGATTGAATTTTCTCGCCCGCGGTTATATCAATCAAATTAACAATCGCAGTACCTTTTGAAATTCTTGATGCCTCTTCCATTTCAAAGACTCTTGTTTGATAGACCTTCCCAAGATTTGTGAAGAACAGAATATAGTCATGGGTTTGAGCATAAAGAATCTTGTCTATTGTATCTTCATCTTTGGTCCTCATACCCATAACTCCTTTTCCTCCTCTTGCTTGAGTTTTAAAACTCATCATGCTTTGGCGCTTAACGTATCCTGTTTGTGTCAAGGTTATAACCGTTGGCTCATTTTGAATTAAATCTTCGTCTGAAAATTCATCAACTTTTGATTTGTAAACTTTTGTACGTCGGCTGTCCTCATACTTTTCCTTAATTTTTAGTAGCTCATCAGATACAACTTTCAGCATTTTCGCAGGATCTGTAAGAAGGCTTTCTAGGTAGTCGATTGTCTCTTTGACCATATTCCATTCGTCTTGAATTTTTTCTCGTTCAAGGGCCGCAAGTCTGCGAAGTTGCATATCCAAAATTGCAATTGCTTGAAGCTCGGAAAGTTTGAATTTTGCCATAAGATTTTCTCTTGCGGCATCAGCGCTCGCACTCTTTTTAATTGTGTCGATCACTTCATCAATATTGTTTACGGCAATAAGGAGTCCGTCTAGGATATGAAGTCTTGCTCGTGCTTGTCGGAGTTCGAATTCGCTTCTCCTGGTTATTACTGTGAACCTGTGGTCAACGTAAGCATCGAGAATTGCTTTCAGATTGAGAGTTCTTGGAATTCCGTCAACTAGAGCAACGATATTTGCCGGAAACGACGTTTGAAGTGAAGTAAGTTTGAACAAATTGTTGAGAACTTTTCTAGGAGATGCATCGCGCTTAAGTTCGGCAACAACCCTAATTCCGTGTCTATCCGATTCATCGCGTAGATCTGTAAGTCCTTCAAGCCTCTTATCTTTTGCAAGTTCTGCAATTTTCGCAACTAACGCGGCCTTGTTTACTTGATACGGAACTTCACGGATTATAATTGCGCTTTTTCCTTGTCCGATATCTTCAATTTCAGCAATTCCCCGTATGATAATTTTTCCGCGTCCTGTTCTGTAAACATTTTTAATTTCGTTGATGTCGTAAATTGCTCCTCCGGTTGGAAAATCCGGTCCCTTTATAAATTCCAGAAGCTCATCAACTGACACCTCGGACTCAAGTTCAAAAGCGGGCTTCAGAGAATTAATCTGCTCGTCAGTTAGCTCTCCTTCCGGTCGCTTGTAGCCTTCGCGTGGTTTGTGTTTGATTTTGTCGATGGTGTATGTAACAGCATCAATTACCTCACCAAGATTGTGGGGCGGAATCTTAGTTGCCATTCCGACTGCAATTCCTTCAGATCCCATCAAGAGAAGGTTCGGCAATTTACTCGGAAGATAGACCGGCTCTTTGAGTGTTCCATCAAAGTTGGGTAGAAATTCAACGGTGCCCTTATCTATATCAAAGAGCATTTCCATTGCCATATTAGTGAGTTTTGCCTCCGTATAACGCATGGCGGCGGCAGAGTCTCCGTCCATAGAGCCAAAGTTACCCTGACCGTCCACGAGTGGATAGCGCATTGCAAAATCCTGAGCCAAGCGGACTAAAGTATCATAGATTGCCATATCACCATGCGGGTGATATTTACCCATGGTTTCTCCGACAATCTTTGCAGATTTTGCGTACTTTGCCGTGGGGTATAAATTCATCTCATACATCGCATATAAAATTCTGCGATGTACAGGTTTCAATCCGTCTTTAACGTCCGGCAATGCACGCGCGACTATGACGCTCATTGCGTAATCCAAATACGCTTTTTTTGCCTCAGTTGTAATGTCGATTTGTTGTAATCGACCTATTGCGTTTTTAACTTCTGGTTCCATTATTTATAATTTGCCATGCCTTTCTCAACTTCCGCAATGGCTTCTGCCGCGCCTTTCCAACCACTGACTTTAACCCATTTCCCGGGTTCGTTCTTTTTGTAATTCTCAAAGAAATATTTTATCTTATCTGTAATTTCGGCTGGGAGTTCGCTTATATCGTTGTACTTTCCAAACTCCGGGTTAACTTTTTCCGGTGGAACGGCGACCAGCTTTGCGTCTTGCCCGGATTCATCTTCTGTTTCAAGCATTCCGATTGGCTTTGCTACCATCACTACTCCCGGTGTGACGGGTAAGGGTGATAAGACTAGAACATCAACCGGATCTCCATCTCCACTTAAAGTATTTGGAATAAATCCGTAATTTGCCGGATATCCTTTGTCAAAAAACAAAAAACGATCAACAAAAATCGCTTCGGTATCGTGATCGACTTCGTACTTTACTCTTGAATCGAGTGGAACTTCAATTACTACGTTTACAATTTGAGGGGCTTTGTCCCCCGCTGTTAAATTCTTCATAAAAATAAAGTCACCTCCTAAATATCCAAGTTCGCGAGCTTCGCGTTTTCTTGAATAAAGTGTTTTCTTGGTGGTACTTCTTCGCCCATAAGCATTGTGAATACCCTATCTACTTCTTCAGCGTCGGCAATATTTACTTTTTTCAAAACCCTATTTTTTGGATCCATTGTTGTTTCCCAAAGTTGCTCGGGATTCATTTCTCCAAGACCTTTGTATCGCTGAATTGAAGGTGTTCGGCCCTTAGCGTGATCCACAAGTAACTTATCTCGCTCTTCATCAGAATATGCATAATAGCTTTCTTTTGACAGCTGAATTTTGTAAAGCGGAGGCTGAGCTACATATAAGTAGCCCATATCAATTACCGGCCTAAGGTGTCTGTAGAAAAATGTAAGAAGAAGCGTTTCTATATGTTCTCCGTCAACGTCAGCATCGGTCATTATTATGACACGGTGATAGCGGAGCTTATCCATATTAATTGTCTCGCCTATTCCCATTCCAAGCGCAATGATCATATCCTTGAGGGATTCGAATTCCACAATTTTATCCAAACGGGCGCGTTCAGTATTCAAAATCTTTCCGCCCAAGGGTAAAATTGCCTGAAACTTACGATCACGGCCCTGCTTGGCAGATCCTCCTGCCGAATCTCCCTCTACTATATATAGTTCGCTTACTGCCGGATCCTTCTCCTGGCAGTCAGCCAATTTTCCGGGGAGTGATGAGCCTTCAAAAGCACCCTTTCTCAAAATCGCATCTTTTGCCGCGCGCGCTGCAAGTCTTGCTTTTGCAGCCAAATAAGCTTTGTTAAGAATGGTTCTTGCATCGGAGGGATTTTCTTCAAAGTACATTGAAAGTCCTTCTTTTACTACTGCCTGGACTAAGGGTTGAATCTCGGAATTTCCAAGTTTACCCTTTGTTTGACCTTCAAACTGAATTTTGTTTTGCTCCATTCGGATTGCAACAACTGCGGTCAAACCTTCAAGCGTGTCGTCTCCGGTTATTGAATCGTTCTCAGATTTAAAGGCTCCAATTTTTTTACCGTAGTCATTGATTACACGGGTCAGCGCCATTTTAAAACCCGTGACGTGCGATCCGCCGTTTACGGTATTGATAACATTTACAAAACTTTCTGTGTTGTCAGAAATTCCTTCATTATATTGAAGTGCAACCTCAACTAAGACCTCATCAACTTCTTTTCTGACAAATATTGCCGGGTGAATTGGGCCTTTTCCTTCATTAAGTTTTTTAACAAGCGAGACAATTCCTCCTTCAAAATACATGTGGAGCTCTTTTTCTTTTCCTTCGCGCAAGTCATAAAAATGGAAGTAAAGCTTGGATACGATATATGCCCGTTCCCTTATAAGTTTCAAGACAACCGAACTTTCAAACTCAACGGTTGTGAAGATTGAATCATCTGGATAAAAAGTTGCGGCTGTCCCTGTCTTCAGATCTTTTATTCTGGCATCCGGCACTATATCTTTTAGTCTGGATTCTGAGAAGGGCATCTCCTCTACTTTGCTCTTTGTAATTCCGCGCTCGTAATCTTGTCTGTAGATTTTTCCGTCTCGTCTTACTTCAACCCACATTTTGTTCGAAAGCGCGTTTACAACTGAGGATCCCACTCCGTGAAGACCTCCGGAGACTTTATATGCTCCGCCTCCGAATTTTCCTCCGGCGTGAAGCTTTGTCATAACCATTTCCAAAGCGCTCTTGCCGTATCCCGCAACGTTATCTACCGGAATTCCTCGGCCATCATCAACAACGGTTGCCGAGCCGTCTTTACTCAAAACAACCCAGACATTTTTTGCTTCGCCGGCTAAAGATTCATCAACGGAATTATCAATAATTTCGCGGAGAGTCTCATGAAGTCCAACGGAATCTATGCTTCCGATGTACATTGCGGGGCGCTTTCTTACCGGTTCGAGTCCTTCAAGAACCTGGATGTTTTTTGCTGTATAAGAGGAGTCGGATTTTGCCATGTAGTCGCTTTAGATTATCTATACTACCATAATGCAAAGCCTGAATTCAACCACCACCTCGCACAGATAAATCACAACTGATCCGAATCCATCTTGGCTCACAGATTTTTCTTTAATGCAGCAAGTAGCTCGGGGAAAGTCTCTTTGTGATAGTCTCCGCCAAAATGCCCTTTATCCGCGAATTCATAATACTCTGTGTTTAGATTTTTGTGGATAAACCGAGCTTCTTCTATGGGGATCCATGGATCATCGGTAGAATTAAATTGGATAATAAATTTCTGGTTCTCTTTTATTGATTGCCAATCCCAAGGCTTATCAAAATATTCACTCTCTTTTTCTTTTTCATCATTAAGGTCTGTATAATATCCTCCCACCAATACTGAGCCGAGGATTTTATTATCCTCAGCAAATCTCATGGCAGCTATTGCTCCCGTGGAATGACCAATCAGTATCGTTTGCTCGTCGGCTCCCAAGCTTTTAATAAATGGTAACCAATACTTTGATCTCGCAATGTCGTTATCAGGAAAGTTCTTATCGATGACCCGTAAGCCGAGCTTGCCGAGCTCTTCTTTTAAATAAGGGAACCAATTATCATGGGGTGTCCCTCCTCCATTACCAGGAAGAAAAATTACTTTTGTCATTCCGAGATTATATCACCGATTCTAATTTCAGTCGTAGTTAATTACTGGATTTGGGAGATGAGGGAGTAGATTGGTGTGATAACGGATAATATAAGGAAGGCGACAGAGACTCCGAGCACTATAATAAGAATTGGTTCGATTGCAGTCGTGAGGGTTTGAACTCGCACGGACAGGTCTCGTTCAAAATATTCGGAAATCTTAAGAAGGCTCTCGTCTATTCTTCCCGTCGACTCCCCTACTCTTGTCATCTGGACAACCATTGGCGGGAAAATCTTTTGATTATTAAGCGCATCTGAAAGCGAGATTCCCTTTTCAACCAAGGCGGCGCAAGAAAGAATCGCCTGCTTGTACCAATAGTTACCGGCAACGTTTGCCGTTATATTAAGACTTTCAATAACTCCAGTGCCGGAGGAGATCATAAGAGACAAGGTCCTTGTGACTTCATCAAGGCTTGAAAGCGTTAAAATTCCGCCGAGGACCGGGATTTTAAGTTTAATTTTATCTATCAACTTTATTCCAACTTCAGTCTTTTTAAACCTCTTATATCCTATGAAACCCCCAATTCCTCCAATTATGAAGAGCGGGTAGAAAGTTGTGAAGAGCTTTGAGAATCCTAAAACGATCCTGGTCATTAATGGTAATTCCAGATTAAGATTTGCGTAAAGACTCCCAAGTTGAGGAATAACAAAAATGTTCATAACTCCAATAACGATTACTACACCCCCAATAACAATTGTTGGATAAAACATTGCCGATTTTACTCTTTTCTTGAGATCATCGGACTTTTCCATATTGTCTGCAAGACGCGTCAGCACCTTGTCTAGTAGTCCACCCTTCTCTGCGGCCCTGATAAGCGCTATGTAAATGTCCGAGAACGATTCTTTGTGGGCGGCCAGAGCTTCAGAGAATGAGCTACCCTCCGAGATTTGCGAGATAAGATCTGTAACTATCGCTTTCATTCCCGCGCTCCCAACCTGCCCCTGAAGAATCTTTAGCGATTCAATGAGCGTAAGACCCGTGAGGGCCATTGAGGATAGTTGCCGCGTAAAAATTATGATGTCTGAATTCTTTACTTTTTTTGAGGAGAATAAAGCCTGATTGGTGGCTTTTCTGACCGATAACGGAGTTATGCTTCCGGCTCGCAAAAAATCGATAACCTCTTTTTGACTGTTAGCCTCAATCTTGCCCTTTTGCTTGACCGAGTTCTTATCAATTCCTGTGTAAACAAATTCCATATTTTATCCAAGTAACTGGGCAAAAGCCTCCTGTTTCAAAACATAAGCTCTTGCTACATCAAGCGCTACGGTTCCGGCCCGGACGAGCGCGGCAAGCGATGCTTCAAGGGTTACCATTCCTTCAGATTGGGAAGTCTCAATAATAGAATCTATCAGGTGGGATTTTCCCTCGCGGATATTTGCTTTTACCGCGTTGTTGGCAATCATTACTTCACATGCTACGGCCCTACCACCGTCAATTCTTGAAATAAGTCTCTGGGAGATTATGCCGGCAAGAGAGGCTGAAAGTTGCGCCCTGATTTGGTTTTGTTGCTTCTCGGGAAATGAATCTATGATTCTATCTATAGTTTGTGATGCGGAATTGGTATGCAGGGTTGAGAAGACCAGGTGACCGGTCTCAGCCATTGTAATTGCCGAAGAGATACTTTCAGGATCACGCATTTCACCAATCATTGCAACATCAGGATCTTCTCGCAAAATACTTTTCAAGCTTTCGGCCCAAGAAAGACTATCGATACCAATTTCTCTTTGGGAAATCATGCTGGCCCCCTTTGGATATGTATATTCAATTGGATCTTCAACAGTGATAATGTTGGCTGCTTGGCTCATGTTAATTTCATTGATAATTGATGCTATGGTTGTGGATTTTCCATGTCCAGTAGGTCCGGCAACCAAGACAAAGCCCTGCTTGAGCTTTGCAAATTGGTGACAGATTTGAGGGAGCGCAAGCTCTTCGATAGTTTTTACTTTGGCAGGCAGTAGTCTAAATGCCCCGGCAATAGTGGCTCTTTGAAAATATAAATTTATTCTAAAGCGGCCTCTGTTGCCGTAATCTCCTTCTCCATATCCATAGGAAAAATCAAGACTTCTATTTGTCAGAAAAAGTTCTCGTTGGGGGGCAGTTAAAAGCGGGAAAACTAAATCCTCAATGTCTTTGTTCGTGAGCGGCTGGTAGGCAGTTAATGCGCTCAGCTTACCGTCTACTCTTAATGTGGGAGCGATACCTGCAACAAGGTGCAGATCTGAGGCGTTACTATCAATAGTTTTATCAAATAATTCCTGAATTGTCATTTTATTCTTGAGCAACCCTTAAGATTTCATCAATCGTTGAAACTCCCTCAAGAACCTTGAGATATCCATCTTGTTTCATTGTTATCATGCCTTCCGCGACTGCCTGCTTCTCAATTCCGGCAGAATCGGTTTTTGCCAGAATTAGCTTGGCAATGCTTGGCGAGATGGGGAGAACTTCAAAAATTCCGACTCTTCCCAAATATCCCGAGTGGCCGCAATAATCGCAGCCCTCTCCTTTGTAGAGAACAACTTCCTCGTCTTTTTTTGTCAACAACGGTCCCAAAGTCTTACGAAGTTCTACGAGTAATTCCTGTGGAGGCTTAAATTCTTTTCTACAGTGACTACATATTTTTCTTGCAATTCTTTGTCCCAAAATCGCATTCATTGTTGAGGCGAGCAAAAATGTTTCGGCTCCCATGTCAATCAAACGCGGAAGAGTCCCTGATGCATTTGAGGTGTGTAGCGTTGAGAAGACCAAGTGACCGGTAAGCGACGCCTGAATAGCAAGGTCTGTTGTTTCTTTGTCACGGATTTCACCGACAAGAATAATGTTGGGGTCTTGTCGAAGAAATGCTCGCAATCCCGTTGCAAAAGTAAGTCCCACGTCAGGATTAATCTGTACTTGGTTAGATCCTTGGATTTGGTATTCGACCGGGTCCTCGAGCGTCAAAATATTTACGCGCGTTGTGTTGAGCTTGGATAGGACCGAATATAGAGTTGTAGTTTTTCCAGAACCTGTAGGACCGCAAACAATAATAATCCCGTGAGGCCTAAGAATTGATGCTTCAAGATTTTTAAGAGCTGTACCTCCAAGCCCCAATTCGTTAAGAGTTGGCACTCCACCCGATTTTTTAAGAAGACGCATAACAATCTTTTCTCCAAAAGATACAGGCAAGACGCTTACACGAAGATCTACCTCCTCATCTCCGAATTTAAAGTTAAACCTTCCATCTTGAGGAGTTCTGTGTTCGTCAATTTTCATGTCCGACAGAATCTTGATTCTTGAGATAACCGCTTCTTTTACAGCCATAGGAAGCGAGAGTCTTTCGTACAAAATTCCGTCAATTCTGTAACGAACTCGAACGCGATCCTCTTGCGGCTCAAGGTGTACGTCGGAAGCTTTGCTTTTTATCGCGTATTCAAGAATTGTCGAGACAATTTTGGCAATTGGCGCTTCTTTAATAACCTGCGAAAGACTATCTTTATCGAAGGTCTTAACGCCCGTTATCTGCTCGGTTTCCTTAACTGCGGCTTTTACTTCACCAATCAGTCCAAAAGTATATTGATTTTGAATTGCTACCGTTATCTCGTCGGGTATTGCTTGAAAAGAAAGAATCGTAGCATTTGTTTTTTGGCGCAAGAAGTTTATGGTTTCGATATCGAGGGGATTAGACATGGCAATGGACAGCTTGTTTGCTTCTTTGTCAAATGCAAACGGAATAATATTGAGCCTCTCGGCAAGAGCTTTTGGAACAAAACTCAGCGCCTCGGGTGAAAAAGGAAGATTGGCTATCGAGACGAATGGAATTCCAATAAGTTTTGAACGGGTTTCATAGTAGGTCTCATCCTTTACGATTTTTGCAGCCAAAAGCAATTTATCTATTGATTCTCCCTTGTTGAGTGACTCAGACTTAAGCTGATCGTATTGCTGTTGGGTGATGAGCTTTTCTATAAGAAGGATATCGGCGACAGTCTTGTCTTGTCCACCTGATTGTGTTTGAGGTGCTTGACTTGTATTGGTTTGGGCAGTCGGATCCATTTATTTTTCTTGGTGGCAAAGACGTAGTAAGGGGTTTGCTTCCAAACCACAAACCACGTGCAATAAACCACGTGCTTATACAATCGTATTAAATCACTTGATATAATGTCAATATGCGCACGTTCATTTTGAAAGGAAATACAATCGAAAAAGAACAATTCATCAAAGCTTTCATTAATGATAATAATATTGCCGCATTTAACATCCATAGATTCACCGAGCCTATAAAACTTGCCGATGCAAAAGAAATTAAGAAAACGGTCAGCCGTGCATCAATAAGCGGAGGAGCAAGACTTTTCGTTATAGACTCAGAAGTTAATGTAGAAGCGCAAAATGCACTCCTTAAGACAATTGAAGAGTTCCCACAGGACTCAACCATAATGTTTTTGTCGGAAAATTTGCTCCCGACGATTTATTCAAGATGTTCGGTGATAAATTTAGGCCAAAAGACGCAAGGCGCGGCGGCAAGTTTTTCGGTTTTAGATTTTATAGACTCTGAGAATATGGATCATTCTGCTGCCTCTGCCCTGCTTTTTGCCGATCTGGTCCTTGCTAACAAAAGTGACAATATAGTTGCCGATCTGGTTCTTTCTTTAAGAGCGGATTTGCTGGTTGCTATCAAGAATCACGAAGTCAAAAAGATCGCGTTACTATTTCAGCTAGTAAAAGAGGCGTCCCAAATCTATCCTTTAATTCAGGCAAACAATCTGAATTCAAGACTTGCGGTGGAAAAACTTTTCATCAAAACCGCAAAGGAGCTCCGTTTGCCCTCTTGACAAGAGTTTTGCTTTGTGGTTAAGATTTATATTGTATACATGAGATTATTTTCTGCCCGAAATAGTATTCGTAAAGGTTTTACCCTCATTGAACTTCTCGTAGTTATTGGAATCTTAGGAATCCTTGCCGCCGCGCTTGTTGCCACCATCGATCCTTTTGAGCAGCTTAAGAAAGCAAATGATGCCAATACTCAAAATGCTTTAGTCGAGTACATTAATGCTGTTACTAGATACTACACAACGCACAACGCTTTCCCATGGGACGCTGCCGGAGCCAGCTGCAACAGCGCTGCCGCTCCTAGTGGCTTGACCTTATCAAGCGCCGGAATGGTAACTTGTACGACTGCTCTTACAGGTGACAACGAGCTTAAGGCCGCCTTCACTTCATCTGCAGCATTGCCGCTGATTTATATATCGTTCGATTCTACTCTTAATCAGACGACTGGTTGCTACAATCCAAAATCAAAGTCTGTCCTACACAATGCCAACACGAAATGGAGCAACACAGGCTCAGATCTTTCAGCAACAACCTGCAGCAACGCAAACAAGGACGCAAACGCCACTTCATGTTACTGGTGCACTAAGTAGTCTTCCCCCGCTCTACAATTCTCTAGTGAATCAAATCTTTTTTTCTGGTTTAATTGGTATATGTACGATGTCTTTATTCTTTTTGTAATCTTTGCGTTTGGTGCGGCGTTCGGTAGCTTTCTAAATGTTGTAATAGATAGGACTGCAAGAAGCGAAAGCCTTGTAGGTGGAAGATCATACTGCGAGAAATGTGGTAAAAAACTCCTTCCACAAGATCTTATTCCTCTGGTTTCATTCTTGCTCCTTGGAGCCAAATGCCGTTTTTGTCATAAAAAAATACCCGGTAGGCTATTTTTGGTTGAGTTAATAGTAGCGCTTCTGGCCGTTTTTGTTTTTGGGTCGTTTCTAACAAGTGGCTTACTATTCGAATCGTTGTATGTGTTTGTCACGTCACTGTCTTTGATTGGAATTTTCTTTGCAGACATTGAGTATGGAATAATTCCCGACGAACTTCTCGTTCTATTATCAATTTCTGCCACGGCGCATCTCTTTTTTGCTACACCTCATAATATTCCAAATTACCTCTTGTCAGCAGTGGGGTCAGGATTAGTATTCTTAGCAATTTACCTTGTTACAAGGGGCCGAGGTATGGGATTTGGTGATGTCAAATTAGCCTTTGTGCTCGGTCTGTTTTTGGGTTTTCCTAAAATTATTGCATCTTTGTACTTGGCTTTCTTGACAGGCGCAATTGTTGGCATCATACTTGTATTATGGAGAAAAAAGAAGCTTGCCGGCGGAACAATTCCCTTTGGCCCCTTTCTCGTTTTGGCAGCTTTCGTAGTGTATTTTTGGGGAGATCAAATAATCACACAAACTCTCCGATTTCTAGGACTTTAAAAGGATTCACTCTCATTGAGCTGGTTATTTCGATTGGAATAATTGCCGTTATGGCAACCTTTCTTTTGGTTGTAGTGAATCCATTTGAGCAATTTAAGAAAGCCTCTGATACGCAAAGAAAAAGTGATCTTGCTCAAATTCAGAGAGCCCTTGAAGCTTACTATCAGGACCATGGACAATATCCCACGAGCTCGAGCTTTAAGATTGTCAACAACTCCACGCCTGTCTCTTGGGGATCAACATGGAGTCCCTATATTAATGCATTGCCCAAAGACCCCTCCCCAACCAAAAATTACGCTTATGTTTCGCTTGCTTCAGGTCAAAGTTATGAACTGTACGCATCGCTAGACAGGGCAAACAAAGACCCACAGGCTTGTAAGTCTGATGGTAGCGCATGTGATGGTGCGGTAAGCGCTTCAGCAACATGCGGGGGTATTTGCAACTACGGAGTTTCAAGCCCCAATATCTCGCCTTAGTTTGTATTACCTATCCATTTTTATGTATCATGTATATATGAAGAGAATTTGGGATAGAAGTAAAGGTTTTACTCTCATTGAGCTTCTTGTTGTTATAACCATAATCTCTGTTCTTTCAGGATTACTGCTCGTAAACTTTGTTGGGATCAGGCAGCGCGGTAGAGATGCCCAAAGAAAGTCGGATCTAGAGCAGATAAGGTCAGCTCTTGAATTATACCGCTCAGATAACGGGTCATATCCTGTTGCAGCGGGATGGGTCCTTAGCAACGGAGGAACAAGTTGGATACCGGGTCTTGCAACAACCTATATCCAAAAAGTTCCGGTTGATCCTCTTAATTCTGGGCCTACCTGGCCATGGGGAGGAACCGGTAATAACTACTATGCGTATTGGAGCGGTGATTGGTGTGTGCCAGCCGGAAGATCGTACATTCTTGTTACACGACTTGAAAATACAGCTGATTCAGCAGCCGGGAAAAATGTCGAAGCAGGCGGGGCGGCATGTCTATGGCCTAACAATGGAGATGTCGGACTTTACACGGTGACCAATCCATGAAATATGTATGATTACAAGTCCAATTCGTCGTTATACTCTGAACTGCAATGATCGCTTGAGATTTTCAGGCTTCACTCTCATTGAGCTTCTTGTGACCTTCACTCTAATGAGTATTATCTCGGGGATTGGATTCGCTGCTTTTGCAAATTACAGTAGAAAGCAGACTGTTGTTCAGGCGGCACAAGATCTGCGGCAATCGGTAAATTTATCCCGTTTTAATTCTCTCGCCTCGGTCAAGCCGTCTCAATGCTCAAATTACGACTTATCATCTTACAAATTCAACTTCTGTATAAATTCGGGTTGCGGGGTAGCATACGAGGCAGTAGCAGATTGTGGGTCTGTCACAAAGACGATCATATCAAAGACCCTTCCTCCAAATGTGACACTTGCAAATATTCCGGGTGAGAATATTTGTCAAAGTCTTAAATTTCATACTCTAAGTTCTATTGTAGAAGGCGTGCCGTGTAAAATAAAAATGAGCGGTTATGGAAACGACGTAATTATGTCTATTGATTCAAGCGGTTATGTCTCACTTTAGAAAAAACGGAGGACAAACAATTATTGAAGCAGTCGTTGCGCTGTCATGTATACTTCTGGCGCTTGCCGCAATTTCTGTGGCGATAGTGACTAGCATAAACAATTCCGAGTTTTCAAAGAATCAGACGCTTGCGGCAAAATATGCCCAGCAGGGCATGGAAAGTATGACTTATCTTCGCAGTACTGATCCAGTCGCTTTTGAATCAAGAAGCGGCGTTTATTGCATGTACCCGGATTCAACGACTATGTGCGGAGATGGTACATTCAATCAGTTGTGCGCCGGTACTTGTACAAACGTCAACATCGCAAGTACTTTTAAAAGAGAGGCGGAATTTGTTCAAAATTCAACCGACTGCGGAGTGCTTCCCACCACTGCCCCAACAAGCTCTTTAATCTACGGAACGAAAGTTACTGTTTCCGTTTATTGGGCAAGCGGTAAGTGTAATGTATTAACCAATAGTTTTTGTCATAAATCTCAGCTGGTATCCTGTTTTTCAAGAACTTCATCTTACGGTACGCAACTATGATTTTTAATTCCAAAGCAAGATTCGGATATACAATGATTGAGCTTCTAGCAGTAGTCTCTATTCTTGTCGCCCTCACAGGTATAATAACGGGAATTTTGTATTCGACGTTAAGAGGTTCAAATAAGGTAAAAATAACCACAGAAGTAAGCGACAATGGCGCTTACGTTATCTCGGTTATCACAAATGCCATTAATGACACGAGAAACATAACACAAGTAGGGGGAGTAGACATAAATGATTGTACCGGTTCTCCCGTTGGCAAATCTATCACGCTTAAAAGGCTCAATGGAAGCACGACAGTTTTTGCCTGTAGTGGTAATACAATTGCTTCAAGTAGCGCGTCCCTGGGCAATAGCACATCCTTGATAAACACAAATCAGGTTCAGTCCGACTATAGTTCTTGCTCGTTCACGTGCATGCAAAAAGCAGATGACCTGTATGCCGTGCCAATTATAACTATGAATTTTAAAATAGGCGATTTGGGGGTAAACGCTCAAGAACTCAAGGGTTCTGCCACTTTTAACACCTCAGTTGCAGTCCGTAACTACTTGCCTTAACACGCGCTTGACACGTCCTACAATTTTCTTCTATCATGAGTATATGTACAAGAAAAGCCAGCGCGGGCAAATGCTACTCGTTGTTGTACTCACAATGATTGTTGCGTTAACCGTGGGTCTTTCAGTTGTTTCAAGAACCGTAACCAACCTTAGGATTTCACGACAAAATGAGGAGTCCCAAAGGGCCTTCCAGGCGGCCGAGGCCGGAATTGAGCAGGCCTTGCAGTCAAGTACAGATAAGGTAAAGTTCAACTTCTCAAATAGCTCAACATATACAACCACAACGACTCCCCTGTCAGGACAAACTTTCTTACTGAATGGTGGAGACGTTGTAGACCAGGACGCGGGCATTGACCTATGGCTTTCAGACTACCCAACTTACGCAAATCCCAAATCGCCCACGCTAACTTTCTATTGGGTAACAAATAATCAGGCCTGCTCAACAAGAAGCGGGGACGGTGTTGCGCCTGCGATCGAGATAGCAGTTCTTTACGGGAACTATCTTTCCCCCAATTTTAAGAAATACGTTTACGATCCTTGCGGTAGAATTCCAAACCCCCCAAGTGTAATATCGGCAGGCACACAGATTGAAAACATAGACCTTACGTACAAAGCTACTATAAGTATCACTAATGGACTTCTTGCTAAGATAATCCCTCTCTATAACTCAACCAAAATAGGAATCTCATCAAGTATCGCATTACCAAGTCAAGGAACTGTTATTGAGTCAGTAGGAGAGTCAGGGGATACAGTGAGAAGGGTAAAATACTTCTCTTCTCACCCGCAGGTTCCACTTGAAATTTTCCCCTACTCTATCATCTCGCAATGAAGGGGAAAATCGTAGGTCTTGATATTGGCGGAACAACGATTCGCGTGGCGTGTCTGCGGCGTGAGGGAAAATCTTTTTTTCTCGAATCGGTTGCAGTCGCGCCAACTCCTCCAAAGGGGATCAACTCGGAGTCATTGATTGATCAACAGCAACTTGCCGATACAATCAAAAAAC
This sequence comes from uncultured Gammaproteobacteria bacterium, assembly GCA_964452165.1. Lineage (GTDB taxonomy): Bacteria > Patescibacteriota > Microgenomatia > Levybacterales > GWA1-39-11 > GWA1-39-11. The sequence continues at coordinate 73,978 of CAYVKP010000002.1, forward strand.
TACTCTCGTCAGCCGGTGTTAAAACTCACGATGTTGCTCTTTCAATCCCGGAGAGCCAAGTTTACACGAAAGTTATTGCAATGCCTCAGTTGTCAGAACAGGAGCTTACTGCAGCCCTAAAATTTGAGATGGAACAGTATGTTCCTCTGCCCTTAGATCAAGCAAGGACTGATTGGGAGGTTTTGGGCCAGGATAGTGTGGGCGATAAGAAGATGATAGACGTTATGATAGTTGCGGCTCCCCTTGGAATTTTGGGAAAGTACGATAAATTAATGCAGATGGTCGGACTCGAAACTCAGGTTATTGAAACTGAAATAGTCTCAGTTCACAGGGCTCTTTTACCCTTAGTTAACAATCAAGACGCTAGTATCCTTGTGAATGTAGGTTCGACTACCACGAGCGCCGCGATAGTTAAGAACGGGATTATCAGAATGGTTTTCTCAACTGCTCTTGGGGGTGCGGCAATCACCCGAGCAATCTCAGTCGACCTTGGAATTGATGCGACTCAAGCTGAGAATTACAAGAAAGCCTATGGGCTTAATAAAGATGCCTTTGAAGGCAAAATCGGGCGGGCTCTTTCTCCGATTCTTGAATCAATAGTTGGGGATATTAAAAAAGCCCTGCTCGCCTTTAGAGAGAAAAACAATAATGAAGCAGTAAAGCAGGTAATATTATCCGGTGGAACCTCGCTTCTTCCCGGAATTGACGTCTATTTCACCAATGCTCTTTCCTCGCAAGTTGTCATAGGGAATTCCTGGAATGCATATGGAATATTAAATGTGCCAAACGAATTGCAAATTGAGGCCCCATCTTTTAACGTTGTTATAGGCCTTGCTTTGCGCAATCTAATATGAAAGACGATATTAATTTAGTTGCGGTAGGACGCAAGAAGTCAAAAGATAGAGTTTTTGCTATATCTTTGGGTGTCTTTTTGGTGGCATTTATTGCTGCGGTTGCGGTTTTGCTTTATTCGCTCGTCGTGTCGGGTAAAGCATCGACTCTAGGAGCGCAGGCAGAAGATTTAAGGGGAAGGATTTCGGCACTGTCAACACAAAAACAAAAGATTCTTACCGTAAATGAACGCTTGGCAACATCAAGAAAAATTCTTTTGACGCGTAAAAAAATCGATCAAAGAGTATCTTCAATATTGGATACAATTCCGGACCAAATTTCGATTGATAGAGTCGTTGCTGATGACAAGGGAATCACTGTTGGTCTTCTTTCGGCAAATTTAGCCGATCTGGATTCGCTTTTAGACAATAACATCCCAACGCTTGGTAAAGACAAAACGCTGGGGCTTACAAAAATTAATCTTGCATCTTTCGTGCGACAAGACAATGGGTATCTTTTGTCAATTGAATTTATTTTCAAAGGTACGCCCGCATCAATTAATCCATCAGCAACACCATGAAAGACTTTAAAAATTTTTACATAAAATACAAAAATTTCCTTGTCCCGTCAGTATTTGCGTTTCTTACGTTTTTTATAATTTTTAAGGTAATTATGCCGCAATTATCTTCAATTTCTGCTACCAAACAAGAAATTGCAACAAAAACCGAAGACATAGATTCTTTGCAGCAGACTCTTTCGACGATTTCAAATCAAAATCAAAGTGAGTTGACTGATAATCTGGACGTGGCAACACGTGCCTTGCCTACAAATAAAAATGTGGCGGTCATATTTGATGCCCTTTCCTCCGCGTCTGAGGCGTCTGGAGCCGAACTTAAGGAATTCTCCTTGAAGGTTGGGGGTGTATACGGTCGCGCCGAAAAAGTAGAGCAAACAGGAGTCAAGGGCGTTCCCTCGCTCCAAGTTGTTGTAAGAGTGAGTTCACCCGATCCCAGAAACGCTGTTAAATTTACGCAAGAAGTCCAATCACGTCTTCCTCTGGTTGAGGTCAAGAGCTTGGATACCACAGGAGACATTGCTACCGTCGTTCTCACTTTCTTTTACAAACCACTTGATTTGACTCAGATTGTTAAGCAGGAGAAAGTTGCGCCATTATCCGCTTCCGACACTAAGCTCCTGGATCAATTAAAAAGCTGGAATAAGTAGTTAGGACAAGTCTGGTCTTCGCTTTTTGGTGAGTTTTTTTGCTTCCTCGGTTCTGTGCTGGTCAATTTTTTGAAAATTGCCTGAAAGAAGAACTGCTGGTACTTGCTCCTCCTTGTATTTCGGGGGTCTTGTATATTGGGCGTGTTCAAGTAATCTTTTCCCTTCGACAATAGAGAAAGATTCATTTTTGGGTGCATCTTCTTTTTTTAAAACTCCGGGTACCAGTCTTGCTACGGCTTCGGCAACGACTGCCGCGGCCAGCTCTCCACCCGATAAAACGTAATCTCCTATGGATACTTCAAAATCGACAAGGTCTCTTATGCGCTCGTCAAACCCCTCGTAGTGTCCGCAAATAAGAATCAAGTGTTCGTATTTTGATAAGTCCTCTGCGATTTCCTGCTTAAAGACCTTACCCTTAGGATCAAGTAAAATTACCGCTTCTCTCATGTCTTTTTTCCTTGTTGCCCGTATTGCCTCGTCCATCACATCAACTCTCAATACCATTCCTGCTCCTCCCCCATAAGGCCTATCGTCGACAAGTTTATGCTTGCCTATTCCAAAATTTCGAAGATCTATGGTTTCTATTTTTATTTTTTTTGCTTTTTGTGCGCGGCCTATTATAGATTGGGCGAAAAGGACGTCAAAAAGTTGGGGAAAAAGAGTTACTATGCTGATATGCATAGGGATTAAGCCTCGCTTATTTGGATATCGACCCGTGCGTTCTCGCGGATAGCACGGACTTTTAATACATTTTTGAGGGCGTTAATTGTCTTACCGCCCTTTCCAATAACTATTCCTACCTTCTCTTTTGGAATTTTTGCAAAAAAAGTGATGAAGCCGTCTTCTCCGGTTTCTTCAGTAACGTCAATCTCTTCACCGGTAATACCATTTAGCATGTGCTCGAGAAGTTCTTTCATATTATGCTGCTAAAGCCTTTTCTACGGCTGGGGTCATTTGTGCTCCGCGCGATGTCCACAGTTTGAGTTTGGCTTCATCAATTCTCTTTACAACCTTATCTTTTGAGACTTTTTCGTATGAACCTATTGTATCCACAGAAGCTCCATCCCGCTTGCTGCGCTTTTCTTTGACTACAATTCTGTATTTTGCTTCGCCTTTTCTACCAATTCGTGAGAGTCTAATCATTAACATAGGAGATCATTTTATCATTTTCGCTGAGTGAGGTCAAACGAGAGCTTCAAGAGCGGCGCGCGCGGCTGCTTTCTCGGCGTCTTGTTTGCTCGATCCTCTGCCCTGAGCCAAAAGTTTCTCTTCAACGTACACACCCACGACATAGGACTTGCTGTGATCCGGCCCGGACTCTTCAATTATTTTGTAAGAAGGAGAGGCCTTCCGAGTCTCCTGAATTGTTTCTTGAAGGCGGCTTTTTGGATCCTTTAGTCCTTGCGCTTCAATTATATTCTCGGCTCGGCTTATGATGTTCTCCTCGATAAATTTTTTTACAGCATCTATTCCCTGATCAACAAATAGTCCACCAATGAGGGCCTCAAGAGTATTTGCAAGAATTGTCTTATTTTCTCTTCCTCCCCCTGTCTCCTCTCCTCGCGACAGTTTTAAAAGCTTCCCGAGTCCCAAATCTTTTGAAATTTCGTAAAGAGTTTCGGTATTCGTCAAGACAGACCTGATACTTGTCAGTTGTCCTTCCTTAAGATCTCTGTGTTGATTGAAGATATGGGAAGATACAACAAATGACAAGATGCTATCTCCCAAAAATTCAAGTCTTTCATTGGACTCAAGATTCTCACCGGTCTCATTGAGGTAGGACCTGTGAATAAAAACTTGAGTTAATATGTCTTTGTTTTTAAATTCTGGTAAATTCATTTTTTCTCGCTATCTTTTACTAATTTTCCTAGCGCTCCATTTATAAAGCTTGCCGAATTTTCTCCCCCAAACTCTTTTGCTAGTTCTATTGCTTCATCTATTACAACTTTCTGGGGCGCTTCAGGCGCGATAGAAAGTTCATAAACTCCAAGTCTCAATATTGCAAGATCAACCTTATTTATCTTATCGATGGGAAATTCGGGTGCAATAGTCTCTATTTTATCATCGATTGATTCTTTGTTCTCGAGGATTTTTTTAATTAGTTCGGTGTGACCCTTTTGGGCTATAAAGCTTTCAGCAAAAAGCATCTTAACCGTTTCCTGGCGCTTTTGGTGTCGGGGATCAAGAGGTGTCTTCATAATTGCTTTTCAGCAATATTATACTACAACGCTTTAACGCCCTTGTAGTATCCGCATGCCGGGCAAATAGTATGGGGAGCAACTGCTGATCCACAATTTCTGCAAACAGTTACAGTAGGCGCGATCATAGATATTGCCGCTCTCCTCTTTCCCTGTCTTGCTCTTGAATGTCTTTTCTTCGGTTCGTGTGGCATAAGAGTATATTATAGGAGATTTTGCCTCAAAATTCAATCTTTTGAGATCTTTGGTGTGTCGGTCTGTTCGATTCTATGTTTTAGCTCGGGATATTTGTTGAGCTCGGGCAGTATTTTTTCTGCTTCATCAGCCGCCTTTTTCATAAGTGGAAAATCTGATAATGTGGCAATTTTTAAATCTGGAATTCCATGCTGCATAGTGCCGAACATCTCGCCGGGACCCCTAAGTTTTAAGTCAACCTCGGCAAGTTCTGCCCCATTATCAATTGTTTGCAGATAGGATAGTCTTTCCCGGGTCTGATCGCTTTTTGAATTGGTGAATAACAGACAGAAACTTTCCTTCTCTCCTCGCCCCACCCGCCCCCTAAGTTGATGCAACTGAGCAAGACCAAACCGTTCAGAAGCTTCAATCAAGATAATATCAGCGCTTGGTATATCAATTCCTACTTCAATAACGGGTGTTGCAACCAGAATGTCGAGTGTCCCCTCGCGGAATCTCTTTATAACCTCGTCTTTCTCAGCCATCTTCATCTTTCCGTGCAAAAGTCCCAGTTTGAAGTTTGGGAAAATATCCCTTTTGAGTCTTTCAAACTCTTCTTTTACGGCTTTTACCGTGCTTAGCGTTTCTGAAGGTTCTATAAACGGGCAAACGACGAATACTTGGCTTTGTTCGCCCTGAATTTTTTTTGATATCCAATCATATGCTCCTTTCCTTTTTTCTTCAGCGATGAGCCAGGTCTTAATTTTCTTTCTGCCTTTCGGAAGTTCATCGAGAAGTGATAGTGCTAGATCTGCATAAATTGTGAGAAAGATGGTTCGGGGAATTGGAGTTGCTGTCATTGTAAGAAGATGCGGATTGTTGCCCTTCTCGGCAAGTATTGCACGCTGTTCTACCCCAAATCTCTGTTGCTCATCAATTACCACGAGTCCAAGCCGTTCGAACTCAACTTTTTTTTGAACCAATGCATGCGTGCCGATTGCTACATCGAACTGTTCCTTATTTTTTTTGCTCGAACCGGTAAAGAGTTCGACTTTAATTCCGAAGGGTTCAAGGACCGTTCGGATAGTTTTGAAGTGCTGGTTTGCTAAAATTTCTGTCGGGGCCATGAGAGCCGACTGAAACCCGTTGAGATGAGCAACATAGATTGTAATTGCCGCAACAACTGTTTTTCCGGATCCGACATCTCCCTCAAGTAGTCTATTCATGGGAGTAGCTTGCTTGAGATCTTCAAAAATATCCTCGACTGATTTTTTCTGCGCGTCCGTCAGTTCAAATGGTAAGCTTTTGACTAAGTCATCTATTTTCGTTTTGTATTTTTTAATATCAAAAGGAATTGCTTTTTGACTGCTCTCCCACTCGCGCTTTCTAAGTTTTGAGGCCGCGTGTTTTAAAAATAATTCATTGAAAGATAGTCTTTGACGAGCAGTTTCTGCCTCGGTTTGGTTCTTTGGAAAATGTATATTTCGAATCGCTCTTTCAAGATCCAAAAAGTCATTCCCCTTAATGATTTGTTCGGGGATAAAATCTTCTACCATGAGTTTTTGATCCAAAATGGTTTTGATTCTTCCCCTTATCCATTTTGAACTTAAGTTAGCAGTTTGGGGGTAAACAGGTACAAGTCCAGTTGTGTGAATTGCCTGAGCGTCTTTGCTTTTTAAGACCTCGTAATTTCTGGTGGCAAGAGTTTTTTTATTACCGAATTTATCAACGCGTCCCGCAGCGCTTAGGAGATCCCCCTCGTGAATATTTTTCAGAATAAATCTTTGGTTGAAAAAAACGCAATCTATTTTTCCTGTCCCATCATCAACTGTGATTCTTTGAATCGTAAGCTTTCTTCTTGTAAAAACGTTGGAAGTTGCTACTACGTTGCCTTGGATCGTTACAGTCTCTCCGGGTTGAGTATCAATAATTTTTGATAGTATTAAATTGCTATCGTATCTAAATGGAGCATAAAGAAGAAAATCCTCAACAGTCTCAATGCCTATTTTTGCCAAAGCTTTGGCCTTCATTCTGAAGACCGGCCCCAGAGACCTAAGCGGAGTTTTTAAATCCATAAAGCCTACAACGCTGACAAGAAGGGAATAAGAGCACTGACAAGAATCGCAATAGTTGCAACGGCGAGTATTACTTTAAAAATCCATTTGTGTCGGCGTAACGTTTCCATCAGAAAGATTATACTATCTTTGCTGCTGTCTTGCCATATCCCGCCAGCCAATATCGGTCCTGTAATGCAAGCTATTTCCTTCTACAAAAAGACCGGATATCGCTTCATACGCTTTGGCTCTTGCCTCAATTACCGTTTTGCCACTTCCAACTACATGAAATAGTCTGCCCGAGGAGACAAAATAGTTATTCTTAACTTTGATTACTCGTGCCGGATAGAAAATCACACCTTCATTCTTTAAGATTCTAGCAAGACCGGATAGTTTTCTCACGCCGGTGTTAGTATCGGGGTTGAGAAGTCCTGTAACCGCAACTCGCGCAAGCCCATCGGTTGAAAGTTTTACTTCACTTAGCTTCCCTTGGGCGACTTGAGAGCAAAGCTTATAGAAATCATTTTTTATTCCGGGTATTAAAACTTCTGCCTCAGGATCTCCCCATCGGGCGTTAAATTCGATCACAAAAACTTTATTTTTTACAACTATTGCACCAAGATAAATAATTCCGGAGTATTTTCTATTTTCCTTTCTGAGGCCGTCAATTGTTTGCTTGATAATTTTTTCGGCCTGAGAATATATCTTTTTATCAACTACGAGAGGCGGAGTACTGCAGCCTACTCCTCCGGTGTTGGGGCCAAAATCTCCGTTGTAAAGACGTTTGTGGTCTTGCGCACCCCCAATTATTTGGTAGGTCTCTCCATCACTGATTGCAAAAAATGAAAACTCCTCGCCATCAAGCCACTCTTCTATCAAGAAAGTCTCTCCGGCTTTTCCAAACCTCACCATCTGCTTTATGGCATTAATTGCTTCTTCCTTATCTTCTGCAGGAATTGCGCCTTTTCCTTCAGCAAGTCCCGATGCTTTTATAAACCACTGTCCCGCTTTTCGATTTTTAATAAAATCCAGACCTTCTTTCTGCGATGTGCAGACTTTATAGGCCGGCGATGGGATGTTATATTTTTTCATAAAATTTCTTGCCCACGCTTTATCCCACTCTATTTGACCCGCCGCTTGAGTTGGCCCGATAACTTTAAACCCTTCCTCTAAGAGTCGGTCCACAAGACCGGCCTCAACCGCATTGTCCTGAGCAACGTCAACTAGATCCACGTTAAATTTCTTGCACAATTTGATAATCTCCTCAACGTTTGTGGTTTTTAAATCTTGGAAGGTCCTTGTGGGTACTCGGGAATTGACTTGCATCAAATCATTTCCTGGGATTGCGATTATTTGCCCAACAGAAGGACTCTGGGAATATTTGTGGATTAGGGCAGCTCCTCTTCCTCCTGCATCAATTACTGCTACTACTGCCTTTTTATTTGCCATCAGAAACCTTGATCCTAACAAAGTTACGTTTACCAGCTTTGATAATCATATTGTCTTCAGGAATTATTTCCTGATTTGGTACTTCAACCAATTCATCGTTTACAAGAACAGATTTTTGCTCAACCAGTCTTTTTGCTTCTGAGCGGCTCCCAGCAAGACCAAGCTCAACTAAAAGTTCACTTATTTCAAGATGCATGTCGGGATTCACATTAACCGTAGGCATATCTTCCGGCAATTCATGTTTTTGAACAGTTTTTTCAAAGTGTTCTTGTGCCGTTTTTGCCTGAGCCTCATCATTCAATTGTGAAACTATTTCATATGCAAGTTTTTTCTTGAGTTCGATTGGAATGAGCTGTCCAGCAAGCTTACTTATCTGCTCCATTGAAATATCTGTTAAGTATTCAAATCCTTTGGTAACAACGTCATCGGAGAGTCCCATAATTTTGCCGAACAAATCCTCAGGCTTGTCCGTCAATCCAATAACATTGCCTTCGCTTTTCCCAATCTTGTTTCCTTGAGGGTCGGCTAAAATTGGTGTAGTCATAACAAACTTATCTCGTGATTGCATGGTTTTAACAAGTGTTCTTCCGGCTAGCATATTAAACATTTGATCGGTTCCGCCAATCTCTAAATCTACACTCATCGCAACCGAATCATAAGCTTGAAGCACTGGGTATAGGAATTCACGAAGACTAACCGTTTCCCCCTTCTTAATTCTTTCCTGGAAAAGGTCACGTTCCGATAATTGCTGAAGAGAAAAATGGCCTGTAATATCCAATATTTCCGTAAAGCTTAACTTGCTGAGCCAGTCCCCGTTGTAGCGTATTTCAACAGCGTTTTCACCTTTAAGGTTAATAATTTTACCTGCTTGATCTGCGTAATTTTTAGCGTATTCTCTAAACTCATCACTGATAAAAAATCCTTGAGCCGTCAATGATTTGATAAGTTTATCTTTTTTTTCTTTTGGTGCGACCCTGGTGGTAATCTTAAATTTCACTCCCTCATCACTCTTAAAAGAATCTATAGAGTCCATATTAATTCCTTCAATCTCAAAAATCTCAGCTATCTTTCTCAGGATTCCAGGCTTATCTTCGTGAGAACCAACTATAAGAGAGTGAGATCTTTCTCTAGCTGTTTTTTTACCCGACGGGTCTCCTGCTTGTACGGTTGCACTTCCAATAAGGAATATGACATGATGTCCCAACTCTTGAAACTGTTTCAGTTTGCGAAGTCCTATCATGTGTCCAACATGTAATTGTGCTCCTGTGGGGTCGAACCCTTGGTAAAGTGTAATTTTCTTTCCCGAACGTAGGATTTTTTCGAATTCCTCACGAGAAGGCAATATTTGGTCCACTCCTCTGGTTAGTAGCTCATCAATCTTATCATTCATGCTAAAGCTATTATACGTTTAACCCGCTCCGCAATCAACAGGTTTTGAACTAAAAAAATAAAGCTGTTATAATATTTTCATGCTCAAATACGGATCTTACTCCTCAAGGCGTGAAAGATTCTCTCGCGGCAGGTCTTTTAAATTCAATAATGTAGTTTTGCTCAGCAAGCTTTCAAAATACGCTTTGTTTGCAGTTATAGGTTTTGTTGTCCTCTTCTTTTTGTATTTTTTGTGGGCGTCGCGTGATCTTCCAACTCCGGGAAAACTTGCAAACTCGGAAATAAAAGATTCAACCAAGATCCTTGATAAGAATGGCATAGTCCTCTACTCCATTTTCAAAGACTATAATAGGCTCTATATTCCTCTCAAGCAAATTCCCACTAACTTGCAAAAAGCAACAATCGCAACCGAAGATAAGGATTTTTATACAAACCAAGGGTTTTCTATAACAGGTTTGTTCCGCGGTATATTTTTGGATCCGTTGCTTAAGAGTCGAGCCACCGGAGGTTCAACCATCACGCAGCAGTTAGTAAAAAACACTTTGTTGACTCCCGAAAGAAGCCTAACTAGAAAACTTAAAGAACTGATTTTGGCAATAGAAGTTGATAAGAGATTTTCAAAGAATCAAATTCTTGAAATGTATCTCAATAATGTTCCTTATGGCGGTACGGCCGTTGGGGTTGAGGCGGCTGCAAATTTATACTTTGGAAAGCACGCCAGCGAACTTGATTTGGCACAGGCCGCTTTCATGGCAGGGCTTCCACAGTTACCATCGGTCTACTCTCCATATGCAAATCCCGGCAGCAAAGCATATGTTGGAAGAACAGCGCAAGTCCTTAACCGCATGAGATCTGAAGGAATCATTTCAAAAAAGCAAGTTGATGATTCTATGAAAGAAGTAAGCACATTTAAATTCACGCAAAAACAAGGAAATCTTAAGGCTCCACACTTTGTCCAGTATGTTAAGGAGCAACTAGTTAAATTGTATGGTGAGGCTGTGGTTGAGGGTGGAAACTTAACGGTTCAAACAACTCTTGATTACAATATTCAAAAAAATGCTGAGGATATAGTAAATAGCGAGGTGGCAAAACTTAAGGACTATAGTGTTGGAAATGGTGCCGCAATTGTTATGGATCCCAAGACCGGAGCGGTTCTGGCCATGGTTGGAAGCCACGATTATTTTGATACAGACCACGAGGGAAATTTCAATGCGGCAACAGCAAGGCGCCAACCGGGATCTTCTCTTAAGCCAATAATGTACGCGACCGCTTTTGAGAAGGGATACACGCCGGCTACTTTAATTATGGACCTAAAGACTGAATTTCCAACCAATGTTCCGGGTCAGGATTCTTATAGACCTGTTAACTATGATGGTAAATATCGCGGTCCTGTCCAAATAAGATTTGCTCTTGGTAGCTCTCTCAACGTTCCGGCGGTAAAGATGCTTGCAAGAGTTGGAATAAAGCCCGTTATGCAAAAAGCATATGATATGGGAATTGAAAACTGGAAGCCGACAGATGAAAATCTGAGAAGTGTAGGACTCTCGCTTGTCCTGGGAGGCCGGGAGACGAGCCTTCTTGAAGAAGCAACGGCGTATTCTGTTTTTGCGGATCAGGGAATAAAGCACGATCCCTTCTCAATCGTTGAAGTGAAAGATTCAAACGGAAAAACAATTTATAAATATCACGAGTCAAATGGCGTCCGCGTTTTGTCTCAGGAAGTGTCTTTCTTGATCTCCCATATCTTGCTTGATGACAACGCCAGGTCTGACGCATTCGGTAGATACTCTCTTCTTAATATTCCCGGAAAAACCGTTTCGGTCAAAACAGGAACAACAGACAACAAGCGCGATAACTGGGCTGTGGGATACACCTCGTCCTACGTTGTTGGAGTTTGGGTAGGGAATAACAATAATGCGGCAATGAATCCGAGGATTGCGTCTGGTATCACGGGCGCAACTCCGATTTGGAACAAGATAATGCAGTCGGTTCTTAAGGGTAAGCCCGACGAGCAACCGCATAAGCCCGATAATGTGAACGCCGTGCAGATTGATTCTTTCTCGGGTGGTCTGCCTCGTGATGGTCAGCCTACCAGGACTGAATATTTTGTGAAAGGTACCGAGCCAACAACAAATTCTGTAATTTACAAAAAAGTTAAATTGTCAAAGCACCAGGGAGGAAAACTGGCCAACTCAGATGAAATTTCCCACGGAGATTATGACGTGAAGGAGTATGTTGTTTTTGAGGAATCAGATCCTGTTTCCCAAGATGGAAAAAACCGCTGGCAGGACGCGATAAACGCATGGCTTAATGAAGCTCACAAAGACGATTCAACCTACCGTCCGCCGACTGACACGTCAGACTACAAATACGATTCAAATAATAATTCCAGCAATCCTACGGCAACTCCAACGCCGTCAGGTTCACCCACACCAACACTTACCCCTACGCCAACGGGTATTTTACCGACCCTACCCTAATACGCAGTGATATAATAACTGCATGTTAATTCCTACCAAAAAGTTAAAAAACGGATTTGAATTACCGGTTTATGGCATCGGGACTTGGCAAATGGGTGGTCGCGAAACTTATAATCCCGAAAATGACGATAGAGCTGATATTAATGCAATCAAAGCGGCAATTGATGAAGGTGTGACTCATATTGATACGGCGGAGATATATGCGGAGGGTCATGCTGAGAAAATAGTCGGCGAGGCAATAAAGGGACATGATAGACAAAAGCTTTTTATTGTTTCCAAGGTTCAGTTTATTCATCTATCAAAATACGAGGACGTCATACAAGCAGCAAAAGATAGTTTGAAAAGAATTGGGACAGATTATCTCGATTTATATCTACTGCATAGACCAAGTCCCAATATTAGAGAAACCATGAGAGCAATGGACGATCTCATAAAGCAAGGACTCATAAGGAATATGGGGGTTTGTAATTTAAACATCGAAGAGTTTGATGAAGCCCAAGCATGCACGAAAAACAAGATCGTAATTAATCAACTTCACTACAACGTAAAATATCGCGAAATGGAAAAAAGAGGTCTGCTCTCTTATTGTCAGAAGAATGATGTTATGCTCGTGGCATGGCGACCACTTCAGAAAGGAATCATTCTAGATGAAGAGACGAATATTCTTACAGAAATGGCTGAAAAATATCACAAAACTCCCGCGCAAATAGCTATTAACTGGCTCATATCCCAAGATAACGTGGTAACTTTATCCAAAACAACTAGCATAGGTCACTTGAAAGAAAATCTAGGAGCTGTTGGTTGGGAAATGGATCTTGAGGATGTGGAGCGATTGCGAAAAGAATATCCGGATCAAGTGTTTGTTTCCGATGCTGTCCCTTTACACTAATTCTGCTTTGAAGCGTGTTTTGAGGGCTGAAATTATTTTCTCCCTGACTTCCTTTATGTCTTCATTCGTGAGATTTTTCTCCTCAGACTGATACGTTATGGTAAATGTCTTTTTGTTTTTGTAAACGTCAAGAAGCGAGACGTCAACAATTAAATTACTCTGCTCTCTTATTGTTTTGACAATTTTCTCGTAAGTTAAGTTAGGATCTATTTCAAAGCGTAAATCTTCATAAGCCTTTGGAAAATGAGATGAAGGCTTATAAATCTTTGCTAGCGTTGCGTGTTTCATTAATATTTCAAAGTCGATTTCAAAGTCAACAATGTTTTCCTCAAGGTGCTCTATTTGTCCCAGAAAATCTTTCTCAATATAGACATCGGCGCCCGTGCTTGCGCTTTTGGTTTTATGCATTTCATAATTTTTAACCCCAAAGTCAGCAAGAATTTGCTCAACCATTCCTTTCGCTTCAAAAAAGCTTACATTATCTTTTTTTATGATTGTTGCAAACATTAACTTTTCATCCGGGAGAGAATTTGTTTTCTTATGATAAACATTCGCAATTTCAAAGAGCATTAAGTCTTTCCTGTTTTTATTCTCACGGATAGCCGAAAGCAGGCTTGGAACAAGCGTAGTCCTCATATATATATGGTCGTCAGTCAGAGGGTTTTTAATGGTTACAGATTGGGTCATTGGTCCTTCCAGTAAATCTTCTGAGACCATTGGGTAAGTGTAGACTTCTGTTGCGCCCCAGTATTTCATTGCAGATCTAGCTCTTTTTTCAAAATAAAAAAGATCCTGCGCTTGGTTATATATTTGAGTGCTGGTGTTGGCGGGTAAGATGCTTGGAAGCTTAAAGTATCCATAAATTCTGGCAACTTCCTCAACTAAGTCCTCAGGAATTTGGACATCTGCGCTTCTTGAAGATGGAACAACGGCCTTAATTTCCTGACCGGCAACAGTTATGTCGAAGCCTAAGTCTTCCAAAATCTTCGCTGAAGCTTTAATTCCAATATCAACGCCCAGTACGGAATTAATTTTTTCCTGGGAGATAGTTACGGTCTTTCTAGAGGGCTTATTTGGATATTTATCAAAAACTTTAGAAATAACTTTTCCATCTGCAATATCAGCAAGAAGCTGTACTCCTCGTTCGATTGCTTTGAGAGCCAGTTCCGCGTCTACTCCCTTTTCATTCAAAACCGCCGCATCAGTCCTGACAGCAAGACTCATGGAGGTTTTTCTTATTTTTGACGGTTCATTATTATCTACAAAAAGTAATACTCTTTTTGTGTCATCATCAACCGAGGAATTTTTAGTCCCGATTACTCCGAGCAAATCTATTATTGTGCCTGTCCCATCATCAGCAACAATATCTCCTCCCGCCAGTGTATGCTCGGTGTTGTGTAAGTCGACAATTTTTTCTCCTGCTTTTGCTTCGCGGATTATTAACTTGCCAAATTTGGCCAGCTTATCATAGTCAAAGACGTGCATCGGGTGCCCCACTTCCCGCATTACATAGTTTGTTACATCGATTAGGCTATTGTGCGGATTAATATCAGAGGCTTGAAGCCGCTCTTTTATATAGGCAGGGGATTCTCCGTTTTTGACATTGAGTGCAACTGCGCAGATTCTGTTTACCGCATCTGATTTTCTAATAATTTCAACTTCAAGATCTCCTTGGCCTTCAATCTTCTTAAATTTTGGTTCTTCGAATTTTGCTTCTATTCCAAACTGGGGTAAGACAGCTGAGGCTTCTCTCGCAAGTCCAATAACCGAGGCAAGATCTGGCCTATTGGTAGTTATTTCTATCTCGTAAGCAAAATCACTGCCAATCTTTTCAATTCTTTCAATCGATACGCTCGTCAGAGACATTGCCTCGGCAAACTTTTCCGGCTTGACGGTTGTCTTTAAATATTCACGAATCCAACTATCTAAAACCTTTATATTCATTACCTTAATAAAGCTAAGTTTCCGGTTAAACTCTTAACGTCTTTTTGATTTCCAGCAAGAGCGATCCCTAAGAGTCTTAGCTCTTCACTCTTTTTGCTCTTCAGCTTCTCTTCGTAGTCTGCGTAATTTTTTGTTGTTTGTGCCGCATCCGTTATATCCACTACCAAAAGATCAGAACTCATGTCGCTTGCCTGTTTTCGAATTTGTTTAAGTTGTTCTTCGGTAGTTTTTAAAATAGGCAAAGGTGTATTTGTAAGGCCCGTGTGTATATTTCCACTTCCATCTTTTAAATCTTTGTCGATCAGCCCCTCAATCTTATTTCCCAAAGTTAGAGAAAGGACTGCGGCCGTATTGCACTTAAGACCCATGGGCAAACTGTCGTCTACAACTATAACCATCTTAAAATCTTCTGATACTTTCATGTTTAAAATTGCTCCAGGAAATCTAGATCGTTCGAATAAAGAATTCTTAGGTCGTCAAGTTCGAGTCCTTCACGCATCATGAGCACCCGTTCTACTCCCCAACCAAATGCGAACCCTGAATATTTTTGGGGATCAATTTTTCCCGCTCGTAAAACATTGGGATGAACCATGCCTCCTCCCCCAAGTTCCAACCAGCCTTCTTTGCATAATCTACACTTCTCGCCATTTGATAGTTTTCCGGAACCATTACAAATCCCACACGATACGTCAAGTTCGACTGATGGTTCGGTGAATTGAAAATGATAAGGGCGTAGTCTTGTTTTTCTCTCAGGTCCAAACCAAGATTTTACGAAATAATCGAAAGTTCCTTTCAGGTTTGCCATCGATATACCTTCATTAATTACCATTCCTTCAAATTGGTGGAATACTTGAGAATGAGATATATCAGATTGGCGCCTATAGCACTTGGCAATATTAAGCATTCTAATAGGTAGTTTTTTGCCTTCCATTTCTCTGACCTGTCCGTTTGATGTATGGGGAGTGAGAACCATAGGACCAAGTTTGGTGTCGGGCGAGTGGTCAATAAAAAAAGTTTCCCAGTCGTCTCGAGCAGGGTGGTTATCTGGAAAATTCAGCGCACCGAAAGCATACCAATCCCACTCCACCTCGGGGTGGCGGACTCTAGTGAAGCCGATTCTTGAGAAGATGTCCGAAATCTCTTCGATCGCTTGGGTTATAAGATGTAAATGCCCAAGTGGTGGTTTTTTCCCCGGCATTGTATGGTCAAGCGTCTCATGTTTGATTGCCTGTCCGCTCTTCCCTTTAAATTCTGCAAGTCTGGTCTCAATAAGTTCTTCAACGCTTGAGAGTATTTCATTTGCAAGTCTTCCCACCTCAGGACGCCGGTCCTCAGGTAAATTCTTCAAACCTTTGACAAGCTGCGTCAGTCGGCCACTTTTACCCAAAAAATCGAGTTTTATCTCGTTAAGTTCTTGCGCATCTTCCGCCGCAATTATCAACGACGACGCATCATTTTTAAGCTTCAATAATTCCTGCTCCATATAAAATTAATAGTACCACACCCAGGCTACTAAATTATAGCAGGCCTCATGGGTGCATCTACTATCGAAGACGCGTTACCATTTAGGTATTCCGCGTCTTATTTCAAAAACCCGTTTCAATCTTTTCATTTCGTGTTTTTCTCTTCTATGTTTTAGTTCTCTTCTTTCCCGTCGAGACATGACATGAGGTCTTTGTAGGGGGTTATTCATTATAACTTCAAGTATCTCATCTTTACTAAGCTGCACAGCTCCTCTTCCGTCTTGACCTATTTGAACAATTCTTCGTCCGTTCTCTGCGCTTGATCCTTTTCTTCCTGCAAGCCAGGGTGCTTCCAGTGCGACTTCTTGGACCTCATCGTGTGGGTTAAGTAACCCGAGATCCAATGTATATTTACCCCTCGACGAGTCATGAGGACCCTTAGTATCAGTAGCCAAAGATATTCTTATTTTATTAATTCTTAATTCCGGTGACATATTTAAAAACACCTCCTTTCAAAGCACAAAAAAACCTCCCTTGTGGGAGGTCGTTCTAAAGTTTCTTCTTACAGAACTTTACCTCCCCGTTAGGAAGTAAAAGTAAAGAAAAAGAAACGAGTTTTTGTCATGCTTAAATTATTTTATAATTAGTTCTTAACGCTGTCAATAATCTTTTTGAAAGTCGGCCTATCGTTTCTAACTAAATCTGCCAAGATTTTTCTATCAACCTTAATATTGTTTTTTGCAAGTCCTGCCAAGAATCTGCTGTAGGAAGTTCCTTCTTGTTTTGCTGCCTCTGAAATTCTTGTGATCCAAAGACTTCTGAAGTCTCTTTTCTTGCGGCGGCGTCCGGCAAACGCGTATTCGCCCGCGTGCAAAGCGGCTTCATGAGCCATCTTAACTAACTTACTCTTTGTGCCGCGGTAGCCCTTGGTCAAGCCGAGTAATTTTTTGTGTCTTCTGTGAGAGACTAAGCCTCTCTTAACTCTTGTCATATTATTTGTTTATTTTATTAAAAGGATTAACGTTGGCAAAAAACTTTCTTATTCTTTTATGGTAGTTTTTGTAAGATGCACCCGCAGACATTTCAGAATGTGAATGCTTGCCGTTTACCATAACTTTTTTTGAAAATTTACGATCCATAATTAGGTCAATATCATTCTTTTAATCTTTTTGGCAAATTTTCCGGTGAGTTCTGCTGCGATACCTTTTCTGCGCAAATTGCTTGCGGACTTCTTGCGTCTCAAATGTCCGCCCATCTGATGTTTGTAGGTCACCTTACCGCTTCCGGTAATTTTAAACCTTTTTGCTGCTGCATTTCTTGTTTTCAATTTTCCCATACTTAATTTGTTTGTTTACTTTCTGTTTTTGGTTTCTCTACTGTCTTGGTTACTTCTTCTTTCTTTACTTGTCCACTGCTGTCTTCGGGCTTCGCACTTTCGGCCGGGCTCCCTTCAGTATGTCCTCGGTCCGCCCCCTTGCTCATTACCATTATCATCTGTCTTCCTTCCATAACTATGTCCCGTTCAACCTTGGCAATATCATTCATTTGCTCAATTACCTTCGCCAAAACTTGTCTTCCCAGTCCCTGTTTTGTCATCTCTCTTCCCCTAAACTTGATTACAAATCTAACCTTATCTCCATCTCCTATAAACTCCCTTGCTCTTGAAAGTTTGATTCCAAGATCGTGCTCGTCTATAAAGGGTCCAAACTGTACCTGTTTTGTTTCAGATACTGCCGCATGCTTCTTTTCTTCCTGTTTCTTTTTCTTCAACTGATAAAGAAACTTGTTGTAATCAATTAGTTTGACTACAGGCGGTTGTGCCATAGGCGCAACTTCAACAAGATCAAGAACGCGCTCGTCAGATAGTTTGAATGCTTCTTCAAGAGTGAGAACTCCAACCTGTTTGCCTTCTGCATCGAGCAAACGAACAGTTGGTGAGGAAATCTGCCTATTTATTCGGTAAGATACCTCTCTTTGATAGTTATTCTTTTTTCTCAATATCTTTTTCTAAACTCTTGATGAAAGCTTCCAGCTTTTGTACTCCCAAATCAACACCATCGCGAGATCTGACAGACACAAAAAAATCTGAATCTTCTTCAGATTTTGCCTTCTCTTTCTCCCCTATTATACATTGGAAGGGCACTTTTTGTAAAGTAGCCTCGCGGATCTTGCCACCAATGGGTTTATCGGATGCATCAAATTCAACCCGCAAACCTGCATCCTTAAGCTTTTTTACTATTCCCATTGCATAATCCGTGACCTTTTCTGACACCGGTAAAACAGCAACCTGAACCGGCGCAAGCCAGAGAGGAAAAGCGCCCTGGTATTGCTCTGTAAGTATTGCAATAAATCTTTCAAAGGATCCTAAAATCGCTCTGTGAACCATTACAGGTCTTTTTGGTTGGCCATCGCGATCTACGTATTCAAGCTTGAACGCTTCCGGCTGGTGAAAGTCTAACTGGACAGTCGCCAATTGCCATTCACGGCCTAAAGTATCCTTAATATGAACGTCAATCTTTGGCCCATAAAAAGCGCCGTCTTGCGGTTTTAAGGTGTACTTTAAGCTTTTCTTTTTCAATGCCTCTTCAAGGTCTTTCTCCGCTTTCTGCCAGTTCTCTTCTGTTCCGGCAAAAACTTCCGGGCGTGTTGCCAAACGAAAATCATATTCAAAACCGAATCCATCGTAAAACTTCATCATCATATCCAATATTTCGCTTACTTCATCAAAAATCTGCTCTTCTGTTGCATAAGTGTGCGCGTCATCTAGAGTTAATTGGCGTACTCTCAATAATCCATTTACTTCACCGGACTTTTCTCTTCTGTGGAGTCTTCCGATTTCTGAAAATCTCAATGGTAGCTCGCGATAACTCCTTTGTCTAAAACGGTAAAGAACCGTTGATTCAGGACAGTTCATCGGTTTAAGAGAATAAGAAACCGGATGTTCATCATTTTCCTCATCGGAAAGAGTCAAATTATACATGTTGTGTTCTCCAAATTTTGTCCAGTGGCCAGATTGTTTAAAAAGTTCACTTTTCACCATTATCGGCGTTGAGGTTTCCAGATAGCCTGCGTTTGAAGTTAGTTCGAGAATGTACTTCTCTAATTCACGAAACAAAACCATTCCTTTTGGAAGCCAAAAGACAGTTCCCGGAGAAATCTCGTCAGTAAAAAACAATTCAAGCTCCTGGCCGATTTGCTTATGGTCTTTTAATTGCATAATCGAATGATATCAAAAACCCTATGCTTTATAAAGCGGTAAAGGCAGCTAGCGTCCGCCCGAAACCGCTCTATCTGGCAAGTTTTTTTGCAAGAAACTTTTCCATATTCTCCGGAGATTTGGACATCTTCATCACTCCTCCCCGAAATCTAGGTAGCAGTTTGTAGTCCGTTTGGCCCACTTCACGTCCCTGTGGAATATGCCACCACGACTCAGGATGCCAATCTGCAAACTCCGATTTATGATCTGATGTTTCTGTCATTCTATCTCACCTCCTTTCAAACCACAAAAAAACCTCCTTTTGGGAGGTTCGTTCACGTCACTAAAACTACACCTCCCTAAGAAGTTGGTGTAGGTGTAGTGCTTATATTTTGTGATTTTCTCATCTGAATCATTTTATCAATTTAAAATTATTTAAGCAACTGGGGGTTCTTTTGTAAAACTTCTTTCATCACATCGGAAACAAAATTTCCTACTATAGGGACCAGGTTTATATTCTTTACTACAAATCCCAGAATCGCAAGAATAATGGCAAGCCCAATTGTCGCTCCCATTGCCCAAGCTACTCCTCCTATTAAATTATCAAAAAAAATAACTTTTTTGCTTCTGTAGATCTTGTCCTTGGGTTCTGCCATGCCTTTATTATAATCCAAGTTGGATAGCAATAGTTTGCATTGAGGCAAGCACAATTTCTACAAATTTAGGCAACGGAATATTAAGTTGGGTTTCGCAGAGTTGAATCACGGTTCTGTCCGCTCCCTTTGCAAAGTTCTTTTCTCCAAACCTTTTCAAAACAAAATCGGGAGTAATCTCCGCAATTTTTTTGTTGGGCGAAATTAAAGTCGCCGCAACTATCAGCCCGGTTAGCTGATCGCAAGTTGCAATGGCCCAATCCATTGGAGACTCGGGTTGGACCTTCGTGTTCTGATAGTTATGCGATCTGATTGCGTGGGCAATAACCTCGGGCAGTGTTGTTACCTCCTCAGTTATTAGAATTCCATGTTTTTCCGGCCGGTTTGCGGTTTCCTCATAGTCCGCATCATGTAAGAGTCCGGTTATTCCCCAAGTCTCTATCTCATCAGGTGTTGCTGCCGGATTGAGATGTACGCAGATTGCTCGCATGGCCACCTCTGCTGAAAGGCTGTGTTTTATAAGATTTTGATTTCTCAAATGAGTTGTTAATATTTGATAAGCACTATCTCTTGTCATAATCCTCTTTTTGACATCCTTTTCAGATCCTTATTCGAAATAATTTCGGGCTTAGGAAACTGTCCTCTTTCAGCTAGTTCTGCCAAGCTTTCAATATTTGGAGACGGAGGAGCAGGTTCGGCAGCTACAATTGGACGCCTAACATGTGCAAGATGACTTCCACGACGCTCTTTAAAAACATCGAATTCTTGTTTTTGCTTCGGACCTGGATCCCCCTCTTTTCTTCTATACATATTTATTTAATGTGGGCTCAAGAGGAGTCGAACCTCTGACCTTTACAATGTCAATGTAACGCTCTAACCAACTGAGCTATGAGCCCATATCGCCAAGACTTAATCTGTGGCGATTAGATCCATAATTTTACCATACCTACATGCGGTTTGGAATCCGAGCCAATTATCTTGCCCCGTAGCGCCTCATGCGAGGACTTTTTGGCGGTCGTATGGGTTTGTTGTGCATCTTTACCCATAAAGTTCTTCCATCCGTCAATTGTTGTTTTCCAATGCCGTTCCCGTCAATTGCAACTTTACGTGTGCCATTTGCCGTACTGGATCTTTCCCTTCCTATTAGAAAGTCTGCGCCTATTATAATTTCCTGGTTTCTAACTGTTGGATTGATTAGGCTCATATCTACCCGGACTTCTCCATATTCCGTGGGGTGAGATCCTGTCTTATCCGGAACGCTTACAGATAATTCATTTATATTCAATTTATTCTCTATTCTTACTTCTGGTGACATAATTAACACCTCCTTTCAAACACAAAAAAACTCCCTTTCGGGAGTTCGTTTAATTCCTTTAGGAATCTATACTCCCATTACACAAGGTCTCCAAGAAGGAGAGCGTTTGCGAGAAGGAGTTTCCAATTTCTTTTCATTAAAAATAAATATATCAAAGCAGTTCACGTGTGTCAATAGATTATTCTCTTGCTTTAATGGGTTCGGTTTTTATTACACCAAAACCTACCATTACTTTTGCAACTTCATATAGTCTTCTCTCTGGTATTTCCGTTTCTTTTTCCATAGTTTTAAAATCTAGTTCCTGTAAGGTTTTTTTCCTCCAGGTCTTTTCCTGCCAGACGAACGACATTACTGTGCCAACATGTTCACCGAAAGCTTTAAGCGAATCCTCGTCGCTTTCAGCGAGCCCTGATTCCATAGCGATTTCTTTCCATCCTGGGTCAAATCCAATTGACCTATAACCTCTCACCCAAAACTCCCTCGGATTGAGGCGGTTAATATTTAATGCTTGTGGTTTTTCTGTTTCTACTAACGGTTTTCCCATAAAAAAACCTCCCTTGTGGGAGGTGCTGTTCAAAAGGACTACCAGCAAAACCTCCCTAGAGGGAGCCAGTAATGCCGATAATCATTTTTGAATTTCTCATTAAGCAAATTTTAAATCAAGCACAAGAGAATTGCAACTATTAGCCGGTTTGAGTGGCCGTAGAACGCTCTCCTGATAACCCGAACGTGGTTCCGTGCTTTTTGTAAGAATTCCAGTATTTGCTTTGCTGTTTTTTGCTAGTGAAAATTGCTCCGTAGGTTGCGGTATCTTCAAGTTTTCGTGTTGCGTCACGAATAACAGTCAAAACGAATTCAAAGAATGTGACATGGTACTTTCCAGGTTTAACGGGGGCCTGATCAGTAGTCGCGTCCTTGACAGTTTGCTCAACGATCTTGCTTGTTGCGATAAGTCTTCTAATTTCCATGCGAATCTGGTCAACCGCGCTTTTAACTTGGGTTTCGGTTTTAGTTTCAGCAATCCTATCGGCGTTATTAACCGTCCTGAAGTATTCCATGTGTTCGGCTGTAACTTGAACCTTCTTCTCTGCGTCTTGGATTTCGGCGTGAACCTTATTTTTAAGACTCACTTCTTGTCCTTCGTGGAGCTCTCCAGTATCTATCCCACCTAGCAATTGTTCGCCAAACCCGCCCGCGGTGCCGGCAAGCATGTCGCTCCACATGGATTTTACGGCGTCGTTCGCCAAAGTTTTTGCTTCATTCTTGAACGTAGTCGGTTCGCCCGAACCACCATGGTGCTTGGCTTCAACTGACTCTTCCCTGAATTGTTTATTTGTTGATTTTTTTGAGCTCATACAGCCTTATAGTATATTACACCTGTATTATATCATAGCGTGCAAGAGGGGAAAAGCAATTACAGCTTTGAGAGGAAATCCAAAGTCTTTTGCTGTCTGATGACTGCAGCAACAAGATATGGGTTTTGGGCAATTTGAGCTCTTTCTTTCTCGTCTTTAATAGCAGCCATTGCCCCTTCTATATCCTTGGGTTCAACCGTAATTTTCTCCTCATCTGCCACTTTTCTGAGCACGAACTCCAGCTTTAAGTCTTTTTCCGCACGTTCGTCATATTCAGCACGAAGCTCCTCTGCTTTTTTGTTTCGGGAAGCAAGATATTGGTCAAGTGTTACTCCAAGGCGTTTCAGTTCGTCCAAAAGCTGTGAAAGGAGTCTATTGGTCTCCTGTTCTATTAATACTTTCGGAATCTGGACCGAAGCCTCCCCGATTACTGTTTCAAGGACTTGATCAAGCTTCTTGCCGGGCTCATCCTTAGGTTCGGGTTGTCCGGGAACAATAATTTTTGGAGTGGGTTTAATTTTTGCAACTTCCGCCTTGTAATTTTTGAGGTCAACCCTAGGTTCCTCGCAGGTTTCGGCCATAAACTCAAGATCCGTACCTTCTGAGAACTGTTCAACGTGAATTCTTGGGTTAATAACAGGGGTAATATTAAACTGTTTTACTGCCGCAACGTATTCGGTGGAGAGGATTTTCTTCAAAGTCTCTTCGTTTACGGATTCTTTATTAAGTTTTTCTTGCGCGAGGTTCTTGGGTGCTGCTCCTTTTCTGAATCCAGGTAGCTGAACCTGCTTAACGAGCTCGTCAACTATTTGCTCACGAACCTTCTCAACTTCAACGGCCGGTATATGGATCGTTATCGCAATTGTGCCGTCAGCCTTCTTATCAAGCGTGAATCTTTGCTTGGGTTGATCTGTTTGGGTTGTCTTTTTCTCTTCCGCCATAAGTTGGTATTATATATGAATTTGGTTCAATTTTAAAGAATTATTGTATAATTAGTGAACTTTTGCCGAAGTGGCGGAATGGTAGACGCGCATGGTTTAGGACCATGTTCCCAAAAGGAGTGGGGGTTCAAGTCCTCTCTTCGGCACTAAAGACCTCTAATTTTATCAAATAAATTGGGAACTCTTTTTCCGAAGATAGATCTTGGATTTTCTCCCCTTAGTAACTTTGGTCTTGGGGCGGGACCTTTGTGTCCCTTTATCGCCTTAACGTATGCATCATAATATATCTGTCCTAGGTGTGTTCCAGGAATGAGCTCCTCATGAGTTTTGGGGTCCATCTGTACGGATCTTGCCGTTTGCCTTACAACATCGTAAGCCATTTCATAATCCATTCTTATGTAGCTATCGCGTTCGCTAAGATTTAAGTCTTCGAGCCTTTTGCTAAATGTTCGGTCTTTTAATCCATGATCTAGTCCGAAGTCGATAATCTCGGCCGCTAGAGTAACATTGTGTTCATCCGGTGCACCATGCCAATAACCAGCATTATGAACTTCGGCGAGATTTTTACCCAAAGTATCCGAGAACCACGTTAAGTATTCTTGCCAGTTAATTTCTCTTCCGAACTCTATCGAAACACATTTCTTGGCATCATCCATAATTTCTTTGAATCGATCAAGGGAGTGTCTTACTCGTTCGCGAGATCTATAAAGCCTTAATCCTACCACGGGCTGTTCATCTTCATGTATCATTCCTCGGGACTTTGCCTCTTCAATGGAAATTTTTGTCCCGTCGGGCAGGGCGATTTCTTCAAGACCTATTATTGCACCGATTCTATAAGTTCTTACTTCACGTTCGGTCAAATCCTCCGTAATTTGAGCTTCTCTTCGTGCTTTTTCAATGCGCCATATTCCGTATGTAGAGCCCTCATCCTTTTCTCCAACCGGTAGGACCCGGAGATCTTGTCCGTAACCGCCTTTTACATACCCCATACCTTTTAGGTCAAAATCTCTATATATCACCCCGTTTTTATCCGCTACTTCAAATCTACCTACATAGCCTGTTCTACCGTGGATGTGGTCAACTCCTAGAGTAAAACGAGAGTTGTGTACGATGTTGGGATCAACAAGGAAAACTCCTAAATCTGTGGGCTGGCCTTCAGTCAAACGGAAAGGAAGGTTGAGGTTGGGATTTACCCAGAGAACACGATTCCTAACGGAGACTTCTGGGTATCTAAGAGCGGTTTTGGATTCAATATACATGGTGGGATTATATCAAACCCCATCAACTTTAGATATTTGGGACTGCGGCGAAGGTTGAGAGAGTTTTATACTCTTCATCAATTTCGTTCATGAACGAATTAACCCTAACAGACCAAGTTGGCGATTCAGCATAGATAGGTCCAATTGACCAAACGTCAGTTGCACCACGGTCTATATAGTTCTGGCGAAGCGCCTTATCAATAGTGGCAATACCGTCTTCCCATGAATCAAAGTATATAGTTCCTCCACCCCATCCGTACCCGTTGTGAGTACCTTGGATAAGATAGATACCAAAGCTTGATTCAAGCCCAGAGATAGCAGGCAATAGTCTCCAGTCTACACCGTTTTCATCGGCGTACTTTACATAGAGCCCTGCGTATTCAACGAGAGGTGAATTATGCCTTGCAAAGACATTCCTTAGGGCTGCAACACGTTTGTCATTTAGAGCATCCGCTTTGCAGGTAAGGTTTGACACAAGGCTTGCTGACGGTCGTGCCACGTCTTGGGCAAACGCCTTTTTAGGCAATAAGGAAGCAACGAAAATTAGAGCTAATACTAAAATAATCTTTTTCATGTTTTTGTAATTGTTCAAGATCTCCCCTTTCTGGGGGGAAAGCTTGAGGATTACAAAAAGCTTGTAGATAAATGCGGTGCCCGAGGGTTGAAACTGCTTCGGGCATGTCCTAATTTTTTAGGGCAAAAAAAATCCTAAAGTAGTTTTGGGCTACCTTAGGATCTAAGGCGTATTATAGCAATAACTATAGGGTTTGTCAAGTCATTACTCTGGGATACTCCAGGCACGAGTTGAGGCTAGATATTCTTGAGGCTAAATTTGTTGATTTACATTGACGCGCCAATGCGGTCCATAACGTAGGAGACGCCTTCTGCCCAAGAGCCGTTACTTGAAGGAGTATATTTAGTCATTATCTGGTCTGGCTCGATAAGTCCCTTTCCGTGGTAGTCGGATGCCAAAGTTTTACTTATGGTTTCAATTGCATCAGCATAGCTATCAAAGGCGGTCTTTTTCTTGCCATAAATTCCAAATCCCCAGCAGTTATGAGATGACGAGGGCGCCTTAAGACACAAAGTGCTTTCCTGCATGGCAATTGCAGGAAGAAGTCTGTAGTCAAGGCCGTATTTGTCTGCCGCAGCAACAATCTCTCCAACATACGCTTCAAGAGGAGAATTGTATCTTGCAAAGAACTGTCTAAGCACATCTACTCGTGCTTCATGTGATGAAACGGTCACTATTGTGTCCTGCGTATCCTGAGGTATGGATCTATACTCCACTTTGCCGGTATTTACTCCAAGAACCCTGCTTGAGGAGCTACTATGTTGATGATAAAGAAACGTCTGAAAAAGAATCAGAATTAAGATGAAAAGAGGTGTAAAAACGAAATAACTTGCGAGCAGCACAAGCCTTGCCTTCATTATATCTACTAATATACCCAGAAATTGCAACAATTGTCAATCCTAATTTGGGTTCAATTCGAGGCCAAAACTTTATGCTGATCGTTTAATTAAATATGTGCCGAAGAGAGGACTCGAACCTCCACGCCCTTGCGGGCACAGCGTTCTGAACACTGCGTGTATACCATTTCACCACTTCGGCCAGTTTGATAATTTTAACACGGGGCTGTTTTGTAATCTACATTACTTGACAAGCAATTCTAAAAGGGCTACGCTCAGGTTAGTTCGACTTTTCGACGGAAAGGTGGTGATATAAATGTACGCAGTAAATTATGTAGCGGTCCTCGTCGCAGCAGTAGCTGCAATGGTCATTGGTTACATTTGGTATGGTCCCCTGTTTGGAAAAATGTGGATGAAAGAATCCGGAATGAAAGACATGAAGGGAAGCGGAAACATGGCTATGACCTACGCAATTCAATATGTCGCAGCAGCGGTTATGGCTTATGTTTTAGCAGTAATGCTTAAAATGAGCGGTACAACCGATCTTATGATGGCTGTCAAAATGGCATTTTGGATTTGGCTCGGATTCATAGCAACAACATTAATTGGATCTGTTTTGTTTGAAAAGAAATCTTGGGGTTATTACCTTGTTAACGCCGGTTATCACTTAGTTACACTGGCGGTTGTAGCAGCGGTTTTAGTGAATATTAAATAGTCGGTTTTGGGGGTTTTAATGGAGCATGGCGGATACCAGTTTCAATGCTTCATAGAATCCCCAAACGGCTATTCCCACAAATGCCACTCCGCCTACGGCCAGCATTATTCTTCCCTCAACTATTTTTGTGGTTGTTTTTGGAGATACAAAAAGTCCTAAGTTAAGAATCATGTGTCCCAAAAATACTCCTACGGCAAAGCCAAAGACATTGATTACAGAAAAAAGCGGAATGTAACCGGCAAAATCGTCAAGGCCTAAAATAAACGGAACAGTTATTGAAAATACTACAAGGCTTAAAAACGGCATTGCGCGAGAGTTGGTTATTGATAGATTAGGAATGAGCCTTCCTAGAACGGGTTTGAATATTCTATTTACAAACATCAACTGATTTTGAATAAAATTAATTGGCTTGTGAAATTTGTGGCCAGGGCCGTAATGTCCCTTCAGTCCCTCAAAGCTCTCCTCCGACATTCTCAGCAATACTAAGGAGGCAACAAAAATCATAACTGCCATAAGAAGGGGAACTTCACGAAACACATTCCAGATAAAAAGGATTAAGATTGTTCCCGCGGCATTTCCCGCAGCGGTTCCAAGCTCGATTGCTATACGTTTTTTCATACCGGGATTTGTACGCATCAAATTACCTATGAAAATGGCAAAATCAATTGAGGTTTTAAGATATATGATGAGTCCAAACACAACATCACGGGTCCTGAGTGTCGGAATAATTTTCGTCCCGGTCGGGAGGAGGTTTAAAATGTGAATGAATATATATAGTAAGCCACACAGGCCTAAAAAAGTCAGCACCGTTAAGACGAGTGGAGTCCCCTGCTCTTTCAAAAATTTGTTGTTCACAAGCAAATTATACCATTCCTAGCCTTGTCTTATTCATCCATTTTTTGTAAAATCAAACTCTAAGCCAAATGCCGAGGTGTTTACGCCGAGGCTGTTTAGCGTAGGCCGAGGTGGTGAAATTGGTATACACGCAAGATTGAGGTTCTTGTGTCCTTAAATAAGACGTGCAGGTTCAAGTCCTGTCCTCGGCACATTCGGTCGCATGGCGACCTCAGTGCAAGCACATAGAAATTAATTTATGGCCTGCCCTGACGAACTATATGAGGAAGGGGCTCTTAGCTCAGTTGGTAGAGCGCTTCATTTACACTGAAGATGTCAGGGGTTCGAGTCCCTTAGAGCCCACAATCTATATTTGACCATGGTTCAGCTTCTTAGAGAAGCTACCCAAGCCCGGTAGTCCACTTCCATGTTCTCAACTAATTGCCGTGCGCTTGCATCCGGATGGGCATCTTTAACCGCCTGGGTATTAATTGGGTCTCTGAACGTTACCGTAATTCCCGGAAATTTACTTCTCATTCGCGGTACACTTCTTAAGATATCACGATGGGTCGTACCCTCAACGTAAGCTTCAATGATATGGACATCGGAAGCATTCGTCAGGCCGTTTATTAAATATCCTAACCCACTTTTCCATTCCCCGTTCTTGGATACTACCGGTGGTGCCGGAAATATAATTCCAAGCTCTCCCTCGGATATTCTTTGGGCTGCAACATTAATGGTATCTATATTTCTTCTGTGTGCATCTTCATAGTCAATGCCTCCATACGTCAATGCTTTTATTAATATTCGCTTAATAATCTTGTCGTTTCGCATGCGATTAACCAGATATATTGGAAGCGTATGTTGGTCAAGGTGCGGGAACAAACTTAAAAAAGATTGACTCATAACCATGAACGTATCTTTTCTTGGCGGTAGGACAGCAGGTATAGCTAGTGCTTCCGTTATGGTTTCATGGTTGGCAATTACTATTGCGGGTCTGTTCCTGGCTATTTCATCAATCTCTTGTGTGTAGTTGATAACGGTGGGTCCGGCTTCTGCGGTTCTTAAGGAATCCCGTAGTCCTGCTTGAAAACCTAATTCTTCAACTCTCCTGT
Source organism: uncultured Gammaproteobacteria bacterium (assembly GCA_964452165.1). Lineage (GTDB taxonomy): Bacteria > Patescibacteriota > Microgenomatia > Levybacterales > GWA1-39-11 > GWA1-39-11. The sequence goes on from CAYVKP010000002.1 coordinate 102,866, forward strand.
CAATGGAATTTACTACGCGCGTTAATCCGGGAAATCTTCTTATATAAAACCCTTCCCCTCCTGATCTTCTTTCCTGCATAGAGCGTAGTATATTATCCGTTTTGCTTTCCTGCAATACTTTACTCTATACGCATAATTTAGTATCATTGTAAGGTTCGTTTGAATGCCAAGATAGCCAAGGTGGTCAAGGCGCGTGTCTGAAGAACACGTTATCCGGGTTCGACTCCTGGTCTTGGCACATTCGCCGCTGGCGCTCCTCAGTGCAAGCACATGAGGCAAAGATAGATGAAATATTTTGTTTACATCTTGGAATGCAGCGACGGTAGTTTGTATACAGGAATTACGCTCGACATCGAAAGAAGGATAAGAGAACATACTAAAGGAAAAAGAGGAGCCAAATATATAAGAGGAAAGCTACCCATAAGATTGGTTTACTCGGAAGTATTTGAAACACGAAGCGAAGCATTAAAAAGAGAAAGCGAGATCAAGAGTTACAAAAAAGAAGAAAAAGTAAAGTTAATACGCACGCGGGCGTAGTTCACCGGTAGAACGTCTCCTTGCCAAGGAGAAGGCAGTGGGTCCGATTCCCATCGCCCGCTCACCTATTTGAATTGCCTTAACACAACTCTTACATTCCTCAGGCGTAAAACTTACATCCCATTTGCTTGAAACACGTTTGACCCCTCTGCTATAGTTAGACCTTCTAACACAATTCTTAATCTTTTCTTACATGAATATCCCAAACCCTAGACAACGAATTTTACGCGCGGTCATGACAGCCGCTCTTGGAGCAATTTTCTCAGTTGCTTTCACTTCCGGAATAATTTCTAAATCCATATCCATTATTTCTCCTGTTGCAAACAAAAATACAACTGCAATAAAAAAACACGAATATGAAGTGTTTGGATTTGCTCCTTACTGGACAATCAACAAACTTGATAATGTTGACTTTAACACTCTGACCACTCTCGCCTATTTTGGAGTTCCGGTTAATCCGGACGGCACGTTTGATGAGGATAATGTCGGTTTTAAAACCCTTCAAAGTGACGTGGCCAAAAAAGTTTTCAACAGGGCGCATAATTACGGAGCCAGAGTTGTTTTGACCTTGACCCAAATGGACAGCGATTCAATTGAGGCGCTCATGGACGATAAAAACGCTCAGGATAAGGCGATAGAAAACACCGTCAATTTGGTTGCTAAAAACAACTTGGATGGGGTTAATATTGACTTTGAGTACGTTGGGGATCCGGGCCCGGCTTATCGCAATAAGTTCACGGATTTTGTCGCAAACATGACCAAAAGAGTTCATTCAGCAATTCCAGATTCTCGCGTGACCGTGTCGGTTTACGCGGCTAGCGTGCGAGACCCTAAGATATATGATATCGCAAGCGTCTCAAAGGTATCCGATCAGATTTTCATGATGGCATACGACTTTGCAACAAGCGCATCAAGTCAGGTTATTCCTACTGCTCCGCTCTACGGCTACAAAGAAGGAAAGTATTGGTACGATGTCTCAACCGCGGTGGAGGATTTTCTCAAGCTGATGCCTGCCCAGAAATTGATTCTCGGAATGCCATGGTACGGGTACAACTATCCCGTTAGCAAGCCTGCTGTCAAAGCGGCAAAATATCAAGGGTACTCATACTACTATTGGTATCGTGGTCGTCGCTACATAGGCTACTCTGCTGCCCCCGCATCTTCCGCGATAACTTATTCAACAGCAACTACCGAAGTTGCCTCTGAGAAAACAGGCTGGGATGATACCGGAAAAGTAGGTTGGATTGCATGGCAGGCAGATGGAGTTTGGAGAATGGCATTTTTAGATGACGCAAAGTCTCTTAAAATCAAATATGAATTTGCAAAAGATAAAAGCCTTGGAGGAGTAGGTATTTGGGCATTGGGATTTGATTCGGGGACAAACGATATGTGGAGCTTGCTCTCGGCAGAATTTGGCCAGAACCTGGCATACAACAACTAATATGTACGAACAAAAGTCAAACATGATTGATATAGGAATTTTGAAAATAAGAAAGTCTAGTCTTATATCATTTGGATTGGGACTTGCCGGCGCGATGTTTATGGTATTGTTTCAATCTATCCACTTCCACCCGACAGAAATAGTAAAGCCATGGGTTGAAAGATTTGAATCTCGTCCCCAAGTAGAAAAGGCTTCAGATATTGTGCCCAAGCTTTCAAAGTTTAAAAATACATTCAGTCTCAAACAAAATACTTCTTTAATTCCAAAGACATTTGCCGCGGCGGATTATGATGAGGCAGTATCATACGTGACGATAGACATGGATAGTGGTGAAGTTATTTTGCAAAAAAACTTACAAGACCATCTACCAATTGCATCTTTGACCAAAATTATGAGCGCCGTTGTTGCACTGGATCTTGCCGATTCAAGTGAAGAATTTGAAGTTAGGAAAGATGCTACGAAAATTGTTCCTACCAAAATAGGAGTCGTTGAAGGGCAAAGAATGATGCTATCAGAACTTCTAAACGCCGCTCTGCTCACCTCCGCAAATGACGCGGTTCAGGTGATAGCAGATGGAATTGATGCTAAATACGGCCAGGGTACATTCGTCGACGCAATGAATAAAAAGGCTCAAATAATAGGTCTTTCAGACAGTCATTTTTCAAATCCTCAGGGGTTTGATAGCGAGAATAATTACAGTAGCGCTGCAGATCTTGCAATTCTTGCGCGTTACGCATTGACCAACTATCCGTTAATTTCAGAGATTGCAAAAAAGGATTATGAATTTTTGCCGGCAAGCGCGTCTCATAAGCAGTTCGATTTATATAATTGGAATGGACTTCTTGGAGTCTACCCCGGTGTTAAGGGTTTGAAGATCGGTAATACTGACAAAGCTGGTTTTACAACTGTTGTTATAGACAATCGTTCCGGAAAAAATGTTGCTGCGGTTTTGCTTGGGGCACCTGGAGTTTTAGAGCGTGACCTTTGGACCTCACACTTATTAGATGATACATATGATAAGACAGAAAAAGACTCACCCGTGAAAGTGACGCGCGAACAACTCCTCGCAAAATACAAGACCTGGCATTATTGGAATTGATTTTATATTTTTGCTAGGCTATACATATGAGTGCTTTTCAGAAGTTATTTGCCAAAATTAAAGTTGAGAAGGAAGCCTTCAGTCTGCTTGTTGGGTCGGTTTTGGTGATAATAATCTTGGGATTTGGTTTGTACAATCTCGCTACAAAAACAAAGCAGGAAAAAACCAAACTAGAGAGTGAACTTGCAGCGAGCGCAAATAATTTAAAACTTCTCAGGAATCAAGATCAATATAAAGTAAATCAGGATTTGATGACCGAGATATCAACTGTCAGCGGAAATTACAAGAAGATTGTTACTACTTATGAGGATATCGTTGATCTTGATGACCAAAAGGGTAAAACCGAACCTCTCAAGAAAGAGTTTGCTCAAGTGTTAAGCTATCTTGCCGATAGAAATTATTCTTCATCAAGCGCTACGTTTACGCAACTTGCCTCAGATATTAAGAAAGAAAAAGATAGAATTGCCTCAACCGTTGTTAACACTTCCGGAAATGTTATTTCACAGGCCAATTTGCCCGCAAATAACGCTCCCCCCGGTAATGGATTCTCAAGACAAAGTGTTTCGGCTCTCGGATCAAATTACGTCGTTGATATTGTAGCCGGAGATTTAGGTTCGACTCGAGTGATAGTCGATACCGCATCAGACGACACGTGTCATGATAATTGCCCCGTAATGTCTTTGGGTGATTACGTCGGGCGAAACGGAGCGTACGCTGGAGTTAACGGGTCATACTTCTGTCCTGCTGATTATCCGTCTTGCGCTGGTAAAGTGAATTCTTTTGATACTTTAGCAATGAACGTTCGCAAGCATTATTTGAATGGCGAGAATAATGTCTACAGTACCGTTCCGGCAGTAATATTCTTAGGCGGATCAGTTCGATTTATAGGTGCGTCTCAAGAGTGGGGCCGCGATACAGGGCCTGACGGAGTTTTGGCCAACCAGCCGCTTCTTGTTGCCGGTGGAAATGTAATCTTTGGCGGAGATGGAGACCCGAAAAAAGGATCCAAAGGGAATCGCTCATTTGTTTCAAACAAGGGAAACACCGTATATATAGGTACGGTACATAACGTTACGGTTGCCGAAATGGCAAACGTTCTTAAGACCATGGGAATGGACAATGCGCTTAATTTGGATTCAGGTGGCTCGGTTGCTCTATGGGCAAACGGAGGTTACCAAGACGGCCCCGGACGCGCTATCCCCAACGCTATTCTTTTCGTTCGCAAATAACATGAGAAGAAAACGTATCCGAAGGCCTAAAAAATACTCCTTCATGGATTATCTGAAGGGTACCGAATTTGCCTCGGATATGGACGGTATCAGTTTTGCTCCTGCATACAGATGGTGTGTTTTTCTTGTACCCCTTACTCTTTTGGTTTTCGGTTCCCGGTTCATGATCGGATTAATGATCTTTTTCGAACTCCTTATACTAGCGCTTTATTTCGTAGGATATTTAATCTATCGAAAATAGCTTGATTTGGCGAGCTTTTTGTAATTAAGATCTTACTCTCTTCTAGTAATGCTCTTACAATTCAGTTCTAAGCTATAGGATATGGATCAAGTCAAGAAGTTGTTCGAAATAGGTGCACTCATGTTCGCGTTCCTTGTGTTTGCGTTCATTATGATTGGGGTTGGGACTTACTTTTATTTTGCTCCCATTCTGGACAATAAGGAGGCAATCATCAACAATAATAGTACGGGGCTCACTCTGCTGGATGATGCGGGCAAGCCATTTTTTGAGTTTTATCAAGCCCAAAATAAAGATTACGTAGCGCTTTCGAAGATCTCTCCATATGTAAAAGATGCGGTTATTGCAGTTGAGGATCGGGAGTTTTACCATCACAACGGCTTTTCTTTAAGAGGCATAGGTCGTGCCTTGGTGCTTGACGTTGAGAATCATGAGTTTGCATTTGGGGGTTCAACGCTAACTCAGCAGCTGGTTAAAAATACACTTCTGACACCTGAAAAAAGTATTGGCAGAAAATTTAAGGAGATAATTTTGGCAGAAGAGCTTGAGCGGAGATTTTCCAAAAATGAAATCCTTGAGATGTATCTTAACTCTGTATATTTTGGCCAGGGAGCGTTCGGAATTGAAGAAGCGGCAAAACAGTATTTCAATAAAGACGCAAAAGACTTAAACCTTGCGGAGTCAAGCTATCTCATAAGTATGCTTCCCTCTCCTTCCGCCCGTTCGGAAGACAACAACCCCCAAAAAATAAAAGCGAGGGAGGAGATGGTGCTTACGCAAATGCAAGAGCAAGGCTATATTTCTGCAACGGATGTGGATAAAACCCTTGCCTCTGCTCTCGTTTTACATCAAGGTCAACCTGACTTAAATGTTATAGCTCCACATTTTGCTCTTATGGTGCGTGACCAATTGATTAAAAAGTACGGAGAAGAAACCGTGGTACGCTCTGGTTTGAAGGTAAGAACCACGCTAAATTCTTCATGGCAGAGGGACGTTGAAGAATCTGTCGCAAAAAACATTAAAAATCTTGCGGGAAATAATGTCAGTAATGGGGCTGTAATAGTCATGATTCCTTCAACGGGTGAAATAAAGGCGCTTGTGGGAAGCGCCAATTGGTATAACGACCGATTTGGAAAAGTTAATATGGTGACGACCCCTAGACAGCCGGGATCGTCGTTCAAGCCAATAGTTTATGCTACGGCATTTGAGAATAATTTAATAACTCCGGCAACGGTCCTCAAGGATACCCCGACTACGTTCAAGATAGCAGACTGCGTTTCCGATTGTTCTTACAAACCAAAAGATTATGACGGGCGATATCGCGGTAATGTCTTGGTCCGCCGTGCTCTAGCCAACTCACTTAATATTCCAGCCGTTGAGGTTATGCAAAAGGTGGGAGTTGATAGAACTTTAGATAAAGCGCAAAGTCTTGGGATTAGTTCTTTGGGCACAGATAGCTCAAAGTACGGATTATCGCTGGTTCTGGGTGCAGGGGAAGTACCATTAATTGAAATGGCTCAAGCGTATGACTCATTTGCAAATCAGGGTAATTTGGTTGAGGCAAAGCTTTATACCGGTGTGGTGGACAAGACCAATAAAACTATTTATAACTCAGACAGTCAATCAAGAAACGTTTGGTCAAAAGAGGTAGCTTTTTTAATCTCGTCGATTCTTTCGGATAACCATGCACGGGCTGAGGAATTTGGTAATGCCCTGACCGTATCTCGTCCTGCCGCAGTCAAAACTGGAACAACAGAAAACTATCGAGACGCGTGGACAATAGGTTATACGCCGGATCTACTGGTAGGTGTTTGGGTGGGAAATAACGATAATTCTCCAATGGATAGAGTTGCAGGATCTTTGGGCGCCGCTCCAATATGGAGAGAACTGATTCAAGATTTCAGCAGTGGATTTGCTGTTAAGAATTTTGATCCACCCGGAGACATTATTCGCCTGGCAATTTGTTCAAATGGAGGCAGAGTCAGACAGGCTACAAGCTCTGCGGTCATGGAGTACTTCTTACCCGGGACAGAACCGGTAAAATCATGCGGTTCACTTCCATCAGATAATATTGCTGCCTCATCTTCCGGTGGTTTTGAATTTGGTGTAGGTGGAGCGCCACCAACCGAGTCGCCTGATACTCCCACACCCACTCCGTCTGATGCGGCGATTGACAATGGACAAGTGCAGGCGACAGACATTATCCATAAAAAACACTCTCGTGGAAATTAGAATTTACCTTTAAGAAGTTGAACAATGACCCCAATTGCCTGAACAATTGCCAGGAGTACGGTAAAGATAGTTAAGTAATAAATTCTCTTCTGGAGCTTTTCATTTTGAACGTTCGAATTGCTAATTGTTTTGTGTAGTTCATCAATAGAGTCCCCAACTTTAGAATTAGATTCTATTAAATTGCGAATCGTGAGGATTGTAAATTTGGCGTCTTTTGAAACGTCTTTGCTAAACTCTTCAATCTCTGAGGTAAGCTCACTGTTGCTTCTCACTACTCAATTGTATCACGAAGTAGGTTTGTAAAATCCGTTTGAAGATACGCCGCTCAATCTTCCTGTGAGCGCCAAATTGTCGATTTGAAACCCCAGTTCGGCAAGCCTAATAGGTACTCTTCTTGCCAACGAATCCAACACATTTATTTGCTGGGTGTGAGTAATGTTGAGAGTTATGGAGTTATAGTCGGCGGCTTCGTACATATCTATAACTCCCCTGCTAATTTTGTCGTATGTTCCTTCTCCACAAACATTATCAACGACTTCCTTTGTCCATGGCAGGGCTCCTTTATTTTCTGCTCCAAGTCTTTCCAGAATCTCAACGTCAGGAATACCGTTAGGATAGTTAATGCAGGTAAGTCTTGAATCTGTATCTACAGTTGCTCCTGATACTCCAGCAATAATAACTGCCGCTTGCGCCGCGCACATGTTTTCCGATGTCCTAACTTGAATTTTCTTGCCATTTTTCTCAGCCATATATTTTAGAATCAACCCTGTTCCAACAGCCTCAGCAATAGAATCATCCGTAAGCGGATCGGCCATGTTATGGGGTAGTTTCATCATGCTTAGCTTCTGTTCTGCAGAACCTAAATTCGCAGTTGCGGCGTCCATTTGTTGTTTCCCATGTCTTGCCCACATAATAACTCTGGGGAAATGGGCAAAAAGCACCATGTCATAGACAGTTTCCGGATCGATCTGCCGAGTTGGCGTAGGGTTACCGAGAAGTTCCATCGTTTGTTTTTGCAGCGCTTGAGCAAAATTTACCAGGTCACCTACTGGTAAATTCAAAGGATCTACCCGTTCGATTCTTTCCGTGACCGCGTCAATAACAGGACCAATTCTTGTGTCGGTTGCCTTGACACGTGTGGTAATATCATATTGACCTGTATCATTTTCGCGAACCATAAGTAGATCGTAATATATCAGAGGAAACGATTTTATTCAAGAAACAGGTAGCATGTAGATTGAGATTTTTAGCCATTAGTTTGGGGGAACCTATGTATCCGGGATGCTTAAAGAAACCAAAACTTAGAAATTATTCCGTTCGGTGAATTGAAAAGTTTAATACGTCAATTAAGAAACTGAATAGTTCTGCACTGTGTTCTGGCCTAATTATGGGAGTCATACCGTTTAGCTCGGTTTCCCCCTCTTTACTAGATAATGCAAAAAATCTTTGCATATATCTCAAAAGAGTGTGTAGATCATAAAGACTTCTTGCCTTATGACCCGTTAATTCATCCTTTATAATTTCACCCAGATTGGACAATTGCTTTGGATTGCCTCTATGGGCCGCCCTGCTCAATCTATAGATTAAGTTGGCAAATTCGAATTCCCGTGCCTCCGCGCCAGACAGTTTTATATCAAAGTCAATTAACATAATTCTGGCCTCTGGAGTAACCAGCTCATTTTTACCCGTGCTATCGCCTAGTACCAAATTCGCCTCGTGTGCATCCATAACGGCTTGCAAAATAATAGGAGTGGCATAAGGCGCTCTAGGATCTTGATTGAGCCAAAGATCAAATAATTTTTCCGAATTAGGAACAAAGTCGATCAGTTGTTCATTAGTTGGTAACAAAGTCGCGCTTGGAGTAGGTATATCATTTTGTAACAAGCGTTGAGAAAAACCAACCTGATCTTTATACGAACGTAAACTGATCCTGCTAGACGGGTTACTGAAAAATCCTTCAACCGAATGCTCATACGCAACTTGCTTCATTACTCGGGTTACATCAGGGCCGCTTTTTGGACGCCGTAAAATGAAAAGGCGATTGCCTTTACCCTCAACTAACGATACTTCATTTAGATTTCCTGATTGTATCTCAACCATTATCTGTATTCTCTGGCCATGATAAGTCGGCCCTCCTCGTTTACTCCGGATACTACTCTGTATCCCATTCTTTGGTCCATTCGAAGAGCCGCCTGATTTAAACCGCTTACTTCAAGCCATGCTCCGATTGGTAAAGTTTGATTGCCAATATAATTACCCATACAAAAGGATAAAACCGGATGAGATAAGCCCTTTCCTCTGGCGGCTCCGTACAATCGAAAAGCGTAGGTATGTTGATAGAAATTCGGATCCAAAGATTCGAGGTAGTCGGTTCTATCCGGGAGAGTTTTTTTTCCTGCCCAGAAAATACCATATAAATCGCCTTCATTATTTAAACTATCCGTGAGAGCGTAAATACTACGGTTTTTTTGTTTCCATGCTTTATATAGCTCCAGGGACGTGAAGCGTTGTTCATCTCCGTCTAGGCTGATTGGATCTTTTTCAGCTTCCGTAATTGCAATAAGTTGCCGCACTTGATCCTGGGTTATGCCGGGGTGAATATAAAAATACTCTTCAGCACTTTTCGCACGAACTTCTTTAAGGGCTTCATGGGTGTTCATAATAGGGCTATTATACTACCTCATCTTAGCTTTGGTATAATTTCGGTGCGATGAAGGTTATTTTCTTTGATCTTAACGATACGTTAATTAACCATTCTCGGGCACAAGAGGTTGCAATCAAAAAAATGTCACTTCTTCTCCCCAAGCATTCCGAGACAGAGTTTTTTAGCGTTTGGCGTAAAGCCTCCGAAAAATATTGGAGGATTTTTGAAGACAAGAAAATAACTTTCGAAGAGCAGCGCTTGCTAAGAATTGAATCGGTTTGGAAACATTTTAAGTCCAACTTGACAAATGAGCAAACTAAAAAATACGCCAATGATTACATGATGCATTACGAGAAGGCATTAAGGGTTAACCCGGTACTTAAAATTATTCTTGAGTTGTCAATGGCACAGGGTATTTCAGCTGGTATTATCTCCAATGGTTACGGACCACTACAAAGACACAGACTAAGGATGGCCAGGATTGATTCTATGTTCGTAGACAAGTTAATCTTTATTTCAGGTGAGGTTGGTTTTGTTAAGCCGAATAAAAAAATATTTGACCTGGCGGAAAAAGTCGCGGAACTTCCCCCTTCAGAAATAACTTTCTTTGGGGATGAATTTAAGAATGATATTGTTCCAGCTAAAAAAAGAGGTTGGCAAGCTATATTTGTTCCTTCTTGGTAAAAGAGGAGCTGATTTTATTCAAGAAAGGCTTGCTGCCGGGCTAGGAGTCGAACCTAGAATAAGCAGATCCAAAGTCTGCTGTCCTACCATTAGACGACCCGGCAATGTGAATTTCATTATATAAGAAAGAAGCTGTAGCTTCAATCGTTCGCTATTGACATTCGTGCTTAAACCCTATTAACTTAAATTATGTTTAAGTTCGGATACACTGCTGTAACAAGTTTCATATTGGTTCTCGGTGTTACTTTACTGATGTCAGGAGTTATCAAGGCTCCTATTCCACCAAGTGCCCCTACTCCTCCAACCTATCCTACAGATACAAACATGCATGTCCAATCGAATACTCAATCGTCAGGCTTATTAAAAGTGGCTCAAGCTGCTGTTGCTGTAGCCGCCCCCGTTGGAGAGATTCAACCGAGCGTCATTCCAAGTATTGACCCGGTTGTTGCATACCCTGCGCCTACTGCCGCCGTTGCAGTCTTGGCTCCATATAGTAATCCCAATATCCAACCAACATATGACCCGAGACAAGTAAAGTACGAGCAGGATGTTCAAAAATACCAAGATGATTACAAAAAGCATCAAGATGAACAAAAGAACTTTTCCCAAAAGGAAATTGTTCCATATCTTCGTAACGTCGCAGTTGCCTGGGTAATATTGGTTGTTGTGCTTGAGCTGCTCGGATTGGTTTTTGCAAAAATGGGAATGGAACTTGCTGGTGGAGCTTTATCATTCAGTGGAGTTTGGGTAGTCGTAATTACTCCCATATGGGGACTAATCTATTTTGTCTCGAGTATTGCATCTGCTTTTTCTGCAGGAGCTGGACAGGCCTCTACTCTTTCTACCGACTCGATTACCAACACCCTCGGAGTCGTATCTCTTCTTGCAGCATTGATTCTGATTCTTGCGGGAATATTTTTTGAAAAGAGAATTTCAATATCTTTACCAAGGGCTCAGACTCCTCCTCAGCGATTATAATATGCTCGCCAAGTTCGGAAAACTTTGATATACTTTACCTTGGACAAAAATGAATGATGAGAAAATAGACAAATCTGGAGAGTTCATAATAGACAAGAAGGAAGAGGCAGTTTCTGATACGCCACAACAAGCTCCTCAAACACCATCGCAGGACTTTGACCACTCAGGCCACACAAATCCCATTCTTAAGTGGGGATCACTTTTGGTTTTGAGTTTGGGTCTTGCCATAATAATTATTGACACTACTCTTCTCAACGTCTCACTCTCAACCATAATTAAAGATCTCAAGACTGATATTCAAAGTATTCAGTGGGTCATTACATCATATGCTCTCGTTCTTGCAGCGCTCACTATTACCGGTGGAAGAATTGGAGATCTTTTTGGCAGAAGAAAGATGTTTATGATCGGGGCGATAATTTTTGCAGTTGGATCATTCCTTGCTTCAGTTAGTCATTCGGTTGGGGTATTGCTTATGGGTGAGTCAATTATTGAAGGAGTTGGGGCAGCGCTTATGATGCCGGCAACAGCCTCACTTTTAGTCGCAAATTATAGAGGGAAAGAGAGGGCCATAGCTTTTGGGGTATGGGGTGGAATTGCCGGAGCATCAAGCGCAATAGGGCCAATTCTCGGAGGCTGGTTAACCAATAGCTATTCTTGGCGCTGGGGATTTCGTATCAACATTTTTGTAGCAGCGCTTTTGGTTCTGGGTACGATATTTTTAGTCAAGGAATCAAGAGACACAAAAGAAAAGCCCAAGCTCGACGTTGTGGGAGTAGTCCTTTCTGCGGTGGGTCTTTTTGGAATAGTATTTGGAATAATTGAAGCCTCGACTTACGGAATACTTTTTGCGAAAACTGATTTTCTAATTGGCGGTTTAAACCTATCAATTCTGGGTCTTTCCCCTGTTCCGTTCAGCATAATTTTGGGTGCGATGGTGCTCAATATATTTTATCTTTGGGAACAAAAAGTCGAGCAGGAAGGTAAAACGCCATTGGTTTCATTCAAGATCTTTGCGAATAAAACTTTTTCTGCAGGCGTAATAGTGACAACGATAATAACTCTTGCCCTTACCGGATTGATTTTCTCTCTGCCCGTTTACCTGCAGTCGGTTTTGCGCCTCAACGCTTTTGATACCGGAGTCGCACTTTTGCCATTATCACTCGTGATGCTTGTCATGGCTCCTCTCTCAGGGTTTTTGAGCACTAAAATATCAATAAAGTACATGATTGTTGCAGGGTTAATAATTGATACTATTGGCATTCTACTCGTTCGTCAGGGGATATCGATAAATGCGAGTAGCGGAGCAATTGCTCCCGGACTTATGGTTATGGGTCTTGGTATGGGTATGGCTATGGCCCAAATTAGTAATTTGACCCTATCCGCTCTACCCGTATATCAAGCAGGAGAAGCTTCTGGAATTTCAAACACAATGCGTCAGGTTGGATCATCTTTCGGTGCGGCAGTCATGGGCGCAGTCCTATTAACCGTTTTATCATCGAATATTACAACGGGAATTAATAAGAGCACCGTAATACCGGATGCTGTAAAGCCACAATTTGTAAGTGCTGTTTCAAAACAAACTTCAAACGTAGAATTTGGTGGGGGAGCTGTCATCTCAAGAAGTTTACCAGTACCAATTGTTAGGGAGATTGGGAGAATTGGCAAACAAGCAAGTGTGGATTCAGCAAGAACTTCGTTGATTGTAGCAGCATTCTTTGCTTTCCTGGGATTTTTGTCTGCACTTATTCTGCCAAACAAAAAGAAGGAACCAGCCGGTGGGTCACCCGCGGGTCATTAGGCAATTCCCTGACTTCTTTTACGCCTCGCCTCTGCCTCATCAAGTATAATTTTTCTTACTCTAATATTTTGCGGTGTAATTTCCACCAGCTCGTCATCTGAGATGTACTCAAGAGCGTCTTCAAGATCCATTTTGCGGGGTTCTTTAACATGTACGCCTACTCCTTCACCTTTGCTTCTCATATTGGTAAGATTTTTAGTTTTACAAACATTTACACTGATATCTTCAGCTCTTGAGTTTTGTCCTACAACCTGACCTTTGTAGACCGGAACAGCAGGTTTTACAAAAAGTTGACCTCTGTCCTGTGCGGAAGTCAGCGCGTATCCATTTGTAACTCCATCTTCAAATGCTACGATTGAGCCTTGTTGCCTATTGTATGTAAAGCCGTTGTCTGGACCGTATTTATAAAAGAGGCTATTGATGATTCCAAGACCGCGAGTATCTGTTACAAACTCACTTCTGTATCCAAAAAGACCGCGAGTTGATATTGTAAATTCCATGAAAACAATTCCGCTCTCGCTTCTCATATCCACCATGTCTCCGCGTCTTTCTCCCATTTTTTGGATTACCGTCCCGGAATATTCCTCTGGTACTTCAACATAGAGTTTTTCATATGGCGTGAGAGTTTTTCCCTCAATAACCTTGTCAATGACCTGTGGGCGCGCAACTTGAAACTCATACCCCTCACGTCTCATTCTTTCCATAAGGATTGCCAGGTGCAATTCTCCACGGCCTGAGACAATCCAGCCTCCCGAAGGAGAATTTTCTACCTTAAGCGCCATATCGGTTTCAAGTTCTTTATAAAGTCTCTCCTCGAGTTGTCTTGAGGTTTTAAATTCGCCCTCGCGTCCGGCAAAAGGAGAGCTATTTACTGTGAAATTGACTCTGATTGTCGGCTCTTCAATATTGAGGAGTGGTAAAGCAGTTGGACTTAACGGGTCTGCGATCGTTTCCCCGATTACGGGATTTAAGATTCCGGCAACGGAGACAATATCTCCGCACGTCGCCTCCTCAGTCTCGGTTTTATCAAGCCCTTCAAAGGTCATAAGTGAGGTGATTTTAAATTTGTTTATCTTTCCCTCGCGAGTGATTTGCGCCGCCTCTTGTCCCTTCTTAACTTCACCGTTATAGATGCGGCCAATTGCGATTCTTCCCAAGTGCGGGTCTGAAGAAAGTGTTGTAATTAAAATTTGTAAACCCTGTTTGGAGTCTCCCGATGGAGCGGGAACTTGGTCCATAATCATTTCAAAAACAGGAGTAATATCCGTCATTTTAGATAGATCCGGTTCAAGACCTGCAACCCCATTTTTTGCACTGGCATAAACTATTGGAAAATCTGCGGCATTATCATCTGCTCCAAGATCAAGAAAAAGCTCTAATGTTTTATCGAGAACGTGGTGGACTCTTGCATCAGGCTTGTCAATTTTGTTTACCACAACTATTATCTTGAGCTTCATTTCAAGCGCTTTCTTCAAGACAAATCTGGTCTGAGGCATGGGGCCCTCTTTTGCGTCAATCAACAAAAGACATCCGTCCGCCATCTTAAGAACTCTCTCAACTTCTCCTCCAAAATCAGCATGGCCGGGTGTATCTATTATGTTGATTTTCGTGTCATTCCACACAACCGAAGCATTTTTGGAAAATATAGTTATCCCTCGTTCTTGCTCAAGTTCATTTGAGTCCATAATGAGGGTTTCTGCGGTATCTTTGTGCATCTTGGTCTTTGACTGCTTAAGAAGTGCATCAACCAAAGTAGTTTTTCCGTGGTCAACGTGGGCGATAATTGCAACATTTCTAATATTTATCATAGTCTAGATTAAACAAAAAACCGCTCTCTTCTGCGGTCTTGCCATATTATACCAGAGTTTAGCCGTTTAGTATAATAATTTTGTGAAAGAAAAAGAGATTCTCTCAATAATAAAAAAAGATTCTTGGATGATGGATGTTCTTCGTGTGGTTCGGGGCTTAAATCTGCCCGATTGGTGGATTGGGGCGGGGTTTGTAAGAGGTAAGGTTTGGGATTATCTTCACGCATATAAATTTCGTACTCCTCTCCCCGATATTGATGTCATTTATTTTGACAAAAATGATAATTCGGAGAAGCGTGAAAAAGCTCTCGAGCAAGAATTAAAAAAGATAGAGCCTAATTTGAATTGGTCTGTAAAAAACCAAGCCAGAATGCATCTACTTCACGATGACCCACCTTACAATAATTCGGCACAGGGTCTTGCGCGTTGGGTAGAAACAGCTACGTGTGTTGGGGTCTGTCTTGATGACAAGGGTAGACTGGTGTTGCTGGCCCCTCACGGCATAGGGGATTTAGTGAATCTAGTTTTGCGCCCTACAGATAAAAGCAAAATCGAACTGTTTAAAAAAAGAGCTGTCAGTAAGCATTGGCTTTCAAAGTGGCCCAAGTTGAGGATTGAAATCTAATTGTTGTTTTTTATTTTTTTTGGTATAATGAGTTTTATAGTAAGTAAATAACTTCTTCCAACTACCTTGACTTTCACATTTCATGCCTAAACTCCAATCACTCAATCCCGATTCCTATTTTGTGAAACTTCTAATGAAAGGAGGGGAATTTTAAATGGGTACAAGATTATTCGTCGCAGGACTTCCATACGAAGTCAAAGATGATCAGCTTCAGGAATATTTTGCTAAGGTTGGTCAAGTAACAAGCGCAAAAGTTATATCTGATAGATATTCAGGCAGAAGTAAAGGTTTTGGATTTGTTGAAATGAGCACACCAGAAGAAGCTCAAAAAGCAGTTGATGAGCTCAACGGTACAACCTTTATAAGTCGCCAAATCATCGTTAAAGAGGCCTATCCTATGAAGGATAGAAATGATAACGGTGGAGGAGGAGGATACCAGGGCGGAGGCCATGGTGGCCGTGACAATCAATAATTCGAGTTTTAGTTAGAGTAACTTAGAGTTAGTATTAGTTTACGATTCAGTTTATTCTGATTTTCGAAGATTATTCTTTGTAGTTTTGAGTATTTACACTCAAATATCTTATCTTCTTGAGGAAAGACAAAAGTTCTTCTCCAAGTCTTGCTCCGGGTCTTAGGCGCGGTATTGCGTATACATTTTGTTGGCTCAATACCGTTCCTTCTTTTGTGGTGACCGCATTTTTAAATCCAGCGGTTTTAAGTATTGGGAAAAGACTCTCGCTGTATGCGCCATATGGATAGGCAAAAGATATTGTGTTGACTCCAAATCTTGATTGCAAATCCTTTTTGCAGCCGGAGATTTCTTGCTCGGCACTTATTGTATTTAATTGGGCAAGATTTGGGTGGTGGACCGTATGACAACCAATTTCAACCAAATTGCTTTTGATAACTTCCCCAAGCTCCTCCCCTGTCATGTAATTGGGGTGGTCTATGAATCCGCTTATGACGTATTCCACTGCATGCACATTATATTTTTTAAGAATGGGCAAAACGTCCGTATAGAAGTCTTCATAGCCGTCATCAAATGACAAAATAACGCTCTTCCTAGGCATAATTTTTTTACCGTCCAAAACATCATTGAGGTATGATGGCGTAATAAAAACGTATCCTGCGGCCTGCAGTGAGCTCACTTGGTTATCAAAAACCGCCGGTACTATATCAAGGGATTTTCTAATTGTGTCTTTTTGATCTTTTACATACTCAACATAGTGGTATAAAAGAATTGGCACAGAGATACTCTTTGGTGGCTTGATAGTGATTAACTTGAACGGAGACTTTTTAACAAAGGAGTTATCTTCAATGTATCTACTGCCGTAAATCGTTCCAAGCATATAGCCTATGCAAAGTGCTACAACCACAGCGATACTTGCCAAAAATAACAAGTTAGTTGCTCTATTTGCTCTGTGTTTGATTTTTTGCTTGCGGGACATAGTCTATGATTATAGCAATTTAAGGCCAAAAAGTAATCAGTTGTGATAAAATTTAGAAATGGTTCGTAAATTCAAAAACTTTGCGCATGGGATACTTGCCCAGATAGCCGTATCTCTCTATGGCAATCCGTCGAGAAAAATCTTAACAATAGGTGTGACCGGTACTGATGGAAAAACCACAACTGCAAGCCTGATCTTTCACATCTTAAAGACTGCCGGTTTTAACCCTGCCATGATTACAACGGTTGGAGCTGAAATTGCAGGACAAGAATATGAAACAGGTTTGCATACTACTACTCCATCGGCCTTCTTTATTCAGAAATATATTAAACGCGCAATTGATGCGGGTGCCAATTATTTAGTTTTGGAGACCACATCCCATGCCCTGGACCAAAATAGAGTCTTGGGAATTGACTTTAAGATTGGGGTTCTGACGAATATAAGTCACGAACACTTGGATTATCATGGGACCTATGACGAATACGTCAAAGCAAAAAGTAAGCTTTTTAAAAAATCTGAGATTGCCATACTAAATCTTGATGATGAATCGTATTCACACATTAAACACAGTTGTGGTCGTGCAAAAATTAGCACATATTCTCTCAAGAAGAAAGCAGATTTTACTCCTAAAGGTTTGGGTATTAAGCTGCCTGGACAGTTCGAATTTAATTTTGAAAACTTTCTGGCAGCAGCAAGTGTCGCAAAGGTCTTGGGCGTTGAAACGGATAAAATACAATTGGCTCTCAATTCTTTTAAATTCCCCCAAGGAAGACAGGAGATGATTTATGACAAGGATTTCCGTGTAATAATTGACTTTGCCCATACGCCAAATTCCTTTCAGCGAATTCTTCCGGTTCTTAAAAAAGCAGCATCTGGTCGTCTCATTCACGTCTTTGGTGCAGCAGGTTTGAGAGACGCCTCAAAAAGACCCCTGATGGGCAAAATTGCATCTGAGAATGATGACATCATTATCTTAACGTCAGAAGATCCAAGAAGTGAGGGCGTTGAGAAAATTAACGAGCAAATCAAACTTGGTATAAAGGATAAGGCAGGAGACAGCCTCTTTGAAATTGGCGACAGGCAAAAGGCCATAGATCTGGCGATCTCGCAAGCAAAAAAGGGAGATATAGTTGTGGTAACCGGAAAAGGTCACGAGAGATCTATGAATATGGGCCACGGAGAAATTCCTTGGAGCGATCAAGCGGCCGTTGAGGAAGCCTTAAAGAGAAAATAACTAAACATTTCTCACTTTTCTGCGGATCTTCTCAATGTAATAATTAATTAGATAGCGACCTTTGTTGATGACCAGGTCTTGAGCCGGTAAATAGGCAATGTCTTGCCCACCAAAACCTCTTTTAAAAAGCGATAGACCCGCGAATCTGTGATCTGCCGAATCTAGCGGCGATACTCCCCAAAAATTATATCGGCTCTGCCCTCTTTTTTTTGCTTCAAGAATCGCTTCCCACTGGAGAAGGTATGCGCCCGGATATTTTCTTCCCTCGTTAGTTGATGCGCCGTAATGATACACCGCTTCCTGTCCATAAAAAATTATAAATGCCTGGGCCAAGATTTTACCTTCGTGCATGGCGGTATATAAAACTGCCTTGTTATTATTAATAAAAATGTCAAACTGTTTTAGCAAAAAATCTCTTGAAAACGGTACAAATTTTTGTCGCTTAGCAGTCTCGATTTGGAGTTCGTAAAAAGTTTTAATATTCTCGTCTCCGTTCTTAACAACTTTTATGCCCAGGTTACCAGCTTTTCTTACCTCATACCTTGTAGCTTTTCTCATATTCGACATTAATTCTTCTTCGCTTTTGGTAATATCAAGCTGAGACGTTAGCTCGGCGTGCAAATACATGGGGGCTTTCTTAAAATCCAGGTGTTCGAACAGCTTTTTGGAGGTCTCATTATCTATGAGCTGGGGTCTGCATCTTGCGAACACACATGTATTCTCGCCCGCAAGTCTTTTTACCTGGCTGACGAATTCTTTGGCCATTTTTTTATCGTCCCAATTAATAATTGGTCCTCCGGGAATAACTAAGAACCTTCCTCTTTTTGAGGATTCTATGTAACAAAACATTACTCCTTCGAGCTTCTTTCCCTTGACAAATCCTACCCTGAAGATCTTTCTGCCCAAAGATTCTTGAAACAGTCCCCAATACCATGACTGGAGGAAGTTGCTTTCCGGGTGTCCTTCCATAAAACCCTCCCAAGTACTCTTATCTTCTATAACTTTTGCTTCTATTTTATCCATGAATTTATTATACCCACAATTTTATGAGCATCGGCTTCACTCACATTAATATGGGTTGGTAGGTTGATTATGATCTTTGAAGTGGAAACGGCATTTGAGCATTCGGGCGCGACGTCTACGTACCATATGTCTGACAAATAAACATTATTTGCCTTGAGTTTTTCGATAAGACCCTCTCTGTTTTCGGTAAAAATCGGAAAGCGCAGGCAAGATGAGAGCTCAATATCTTTAGAAATCGAACCTTCTATTAGGCTTTTGTTCAAATTCTCAGCGTATATTTTTGTAATCTTTTTTCTGTGTCTAAGCTGCTCTTCCAAATTGTCAAATTCTGATACGGCTATTGCCGCGTGCCAATAAGGTAGGCTCAGATAATTATAAAATCCTTCATTCATAAGATTTGTCATAAGTCCTAAGTTTTTAAGGAGAAAATGGTATGGTTTTCCCAAACCAAAACCGTAGAGCGAGCGTATCTTGTAAGTTAGGTGAGGATAGATTTTATCTCTCCAGACATTTGCGGGACTCGATAATTTAAAATCTGCCATTTTGTTTTGGTACTTCTTGTTACGAATGACCAGTGCACCACCTGAAACAGCGTCAATTATCTTGTCTTGGCTAAATGATAGAATTATAAAGTCTCCTATGGTTCCCGCCTCGCGTCCGTCAGAATATTTTGTTCCAATACAGTGAGCTAAATCCTCAATCAGTAGTAATTTGTGTTTTTTACAAATTTCTTCGATCTTATCAATCTCTGTTGGATACCCTAGCGTATTTTGAACAATAACGGCCTTTATACTTTTATCTTTCTTCAGTGCGCTATTTAAAGTATCTGGGGAAAAATTTAAATTTGACTTCTTCTCAAGATCAAGGCAAATTGGTTCGTATCCTGCTGTTCTTATTGCATTGAAAACCGCAACGCACGTAAATCCGTTAATTGCGATTTTTGAATCTTCAGGTAGATTTAAAATCTTAAGCGCTCCACTAATCGCTTCGCGTCCTTTATAAAACAACAAAGTCTTCCCGCCATATCTTTCTTCTATGATGTGTTCCAGCTTTAAAAAATCAGCCTTCGATCCTTTTGAAAGCAAGGATTTTAAAACATAAGTTAAGTTATAATTTGAGCCCAGAGAATTGAAAATTGCCATACTATTTCTTAAGAAAATCAATAACAGCATTTGCTACTTCCTCGGGTTTTGTAAATTGAGGAGAATGCCGCGCGTCTTCAATTATCCTAAAATCCGAATCTTTAATCTTTTCATGCATTAATTTTCCGTCTGAAAGTGGCGTTGTTTTATCGTATCGTCCCCAGACAATAAGCGTGGGAGTTTTGACTTCTGAAAGTTTGGGTGTAAGGTCGGTTTCTATCAAGTGCCTCATGGTGTCTTTCATGATTAAGGTTGCTTTGTTGTAGTCATTTTCCCCCGCTAACTTGTACATAAGACTTCTGAAAGTTTTACTTGCTGTGACATTTTTGAATTTTGCTAGAACTCCGAAGAAAGTTCTTTTAAGTTTTATTGATAGTTCATTATGGTAAATTCCCGCGCTATCAAGAAGTATTAGTTTTTTCACTTTTTTAGGGTGGGCAGTTGCATATGCAAGGCTTATTCTCCCACCATTTGAATGCCCCAACAAAACAGCGTTATTTTCGATTTTTTTGTCCAACCATTCCACATAGTCATTCAATGTCCAAGGTTTGTCTATGGGGGCTGTCAGCCCTGGAATTTTCAGTAATTCGTAATCTACCCCACTCTTTTTAAGCAAGTTTAGAAATGGTCCCCACTTATCGGTAGTGTAAGCCCAGCCGTGTAATATTAGTACTTTATTTTTTACAGTCCCCATGCTTTCCTTCTCTCCTCCCATATTCTCTCGCGTCTAGCAAGTTTCCTGGCATCTTCTTTATCTTCAAGTAGGTTTTCAATAACACCTTCCAAAAACCTAGCACCTTTGAAAAGTATAAACTCTCCACCCCTTAGATTGTCCTTGAGATACGTGAGAACTTCAGTCGGGGTAAGAAAGGATACAATTTCCACCCTATCTCCAAGAATCTCTTTGAGAATAGGATAAGTATATTTGCTGATTCTTGGACCCATAAGAATAATTCTATCTACTTTAACTTCCTCAAGAACTCTTGCCAGTTTTTCATGTTCCTCCTGCTCTTCTCTGCCTTGTTCAAGAATGTCACCTAAGACTATCCATTTGCTAGGAGCCTTCATCTTGTCAAACATGCCAATTATCTCGCTCATTGCAAGATAACCGGTGTTGTAAGTGCTATCAAGAATCGTAGTATCTTTAACTCCTTTAAAAAGACTACTTCTCCCGGGAGGAACATCAAAGTTGTTAAAATTTCTGTCGGTGATATCAAACCGTTTTGCCAGTTCTAAAACAGCGGCGACCGATGAGAATGCAGCTCTGGGAAGCAAGAAGTCAAACTTGTAAATCTTTTTATTGAGCTCGAATGTGGTTCCTGAGAAATCTACTTTATAGTCAGTGAGAATCTTCTCAGAAATATGGACGGCTTGGACGTGAGTGCGTTTTGCCCCGTTTTCTATTAGGGTTGAGTCGGAATTGATGATAACCAGGTTCTTTGCGCTTTCTAAGAAGTAGCCGTATTCATAGGCAATAGCCTCTTCTACCTGATTGAATTTACCGCTCACAACCAAGTTGTCAAAATTCATACTATGCGTCCGGGTTGATGACAGCCAAATTGTTATGTCGGGTTTTAGAAGTTCTGCTAGAAATTTTCCTTCGCTTGGACGGTCGGCATCTGCTTCAACAATATAAATTTTTTGATTCGGCACTTTTGAAAAAACTTTCAAGGGAGCAAGGAGAAATAGGCTTATCCACTCTGAAGGGAGAAGGGTCTTGCGAACAAGCCCCAAAATATTAAACGGAATCCCAAACGCGCTATTTGCATGGTGTGAATAATATGCCTTTTCAGCAAAGATAGCTTCGGCCAAGGCCATTGTAGTAGTTTTCCCGCTGGACCCCGTAATAACAACGATTTGAGGGTGCCACCTTGCAAGTTTTATTTTGGCAAAAAACTTAAAATATGATGCTACAGTAAAATATAACAAGCTTTTTAGTGTCTTGAGCATAAAGTAGATTTAATTATATCAATTTGGAGTCTATTTTGCCTGTTTTGGGGTACGAAAAACGCCTTAGGGGCTAAGATGCATTTTTTAAAATTTGATCTTAACTGCTTACCCTAGGGCGTTTCTCTGAGTTTGCTTTTCATACTTCATTTTATTGAAGTAGTTAAATAATACAGTCCTTACAGCAGCATACAATCAAAATGTTGTAAGAGAAATGAAAGAACCAATCGTAGACCTATAATATTTGACTTTTAGTCTCATTCTTGCTAAAATTTGGCCACATGGATGGTAACATAGAAAAGGCCATAGCCTCGGCCCGAGAAATCTCTACAAGTAGAGCTATTAACTTTCGAGGCCAAGAGACCAGGCTCCAGAACCAACTTGATGCTGCCTCACGACTTACAAGGATAACTCGCGGGAAAGCAATAAAGTCGGAAATGGAAAAATTTGAGAGAGGGCGAAGGACTGCCGAAGCGAGAGCTTTTGCACTTGAGACCATAACAGATCTGGAATTTGTAGGAGAAAACGAGTGGTTCGTGAAGGCGAATTACGATGGGGCAGAATTAGGTAT
Organism: uncultured Gammaproteobacteria bacterium; assembly: GCA_964452165.1. Taxonomy (GTDB): domain Bacteria; phylum Patescibacteriota; class Microgenomatia; order Levybacterales; family GWA1-39-11; genus GWA1-39-11. The sequence continues at coordinate 125,544 of CAYVKP010000002.1, forward strand.
TCATAGAAGTAGCGTTGGCGGAAGAATCACCTGGGCAGTTGTAATCGACGGGAAGCCCGTCGCAGACGAGAGTCAAGCAAGAGCAGCGATAAACATTTATTCAAGTGCAGTTGGGGAGATCAAGGATGAATTAAGAGTCATAGAGATCCACGAGGAAATAAGAGCTCGCAGGGAAGAAATGGGGGGCGGTTCTTCAAGGCCGACGCAAGAAAGCGGACCAGCTAATAGAGTAAACCCGAAAGATCACCTTGGATATTTCAAGTTATTAGGAATTGATCTTGATGCGATGCAAGGCTTGTCGGAGGATGAAGTTACCGCAAGAGTGAAAGCTATGTATCGAGCAAGCTCCAGATTTTCACATCCCGATACACAGCATAGTGATGACGCTACTAGAATGAGAAAGTTAAACGAAGCCGAACAGGTCTTGAGCGATCCGAAAAAAAGAAAAGACTATATGGAAAGAAAAGGCGACTTTGATCCTCGCAGTTCTAGGTAATCTCCCACCAACATTTTGCCACTTGATTTGCGTTTCACGTTTTTCGTATATTAGATAATCTATGGACGATACAAAACCCCAGGAAGAAGCGCAGGAAGGTGAAATAGTGGTTGCCGATGTACAGGAGTCCGCGGTAGCCGATTCAAGCGCAACAGTTCTTGAAAGTCTTGAAAGTTTAATCCGCGAAAATCTCGCAAAAATAGACCGCCTCAATCAGGAAGCAAATCAACATAGAGAAATGGTCGATTCCGTTTTGGCAAATGATGAGACATACAAGCAGCACGAAGAAGCGGCAAAGGCAGCAGCGAAAGTCAAAAACACAACCCGCCAAGAGATCTTGAAACGTCCTGACGTCTCCCACGTCGACGCCAAGCTAAAAGAAGTAACAGCTGAGATAAAAGAAATTAAAGAATCTATGAACTCTTACCTGCAAGAGTATAGAAGACTTTCAGGAAGCGATGAAATAGAAACTCCAAACGGCGCAATGCAAATAGTCTACAAGGCAGTTCTTGTCAAAAGAAAACCTTAAGTTACCGCAAAGTCGTCAGTTTTTAAATTATCTTCGGAAATTCCCAGTTGTCTTAACCAATATGAAATATTTTGAACAAACTCCGTTGGCCCCGCAACAAAAAAATCTGTAGTGGGTTTTATCTTGTCAGCAAACATCTCGACTATAAATTTCTTATCAACTCTACTCTCTTCAGTTGTGTTTCGGACTAGGAGTTCGACGTTTTTTTCTGTCGTGAGTTCTTTAAGTTCCTTCTCATAATATGTCGAACCGGTCCGTGCGCTGAATAAAAGACTCAGTTTGCCCGCCGCCGGCCTGTGTTGTCTTAAAATGGAGACCATAGGGCAAATCCCCGCACCCCCTGCAATCATAACCGTATTTCTGTCAGACGGTTCCCAGATGAATCCTGCGCCCATTGGTCCTCGCATTAGAATTTTATCTCCTACATTTAGCCGAAATAATTTAGGAGAAAGCTCGCCCTTTTCATAGAGTTTCACTCCGACTTCAATGGTTGGATCGTAAGACGGTGCAGATACGACAGAATAACATTTGTATGGACCATTTTGTTGGGTAGCAAGTTCCACAAAATTTCCGGAGTAAAATGAATGTAGCTTTTCAGGTTTCAGGATCAATGACTTAAAATCCGGAGTTTGATTCCAAGCCTTAATTATGGTGGCCTTCTGCCATTTGTCTTGCATGATCTATATTATAGCTTCTTTCTTTGTTCTTACAATTTGCATGTTTTCTTCATTTCATTAAGGCATATGATTCTATTTATGAATAAAAATACAACGTTTGGAGAGATGGCGATTGATAAGGGTACTAAGTCAGAGTTGATCCGGGAGAAGTTGGTTAGGGACCTTAAGCTTTTCCACCGTCGCTATTCGGTTCGTCAAACAGATGACCAAAGGATTGTTATAACCACAAAGCTCTAATCACTTTCTTGCCAAAATTAGGGTCCATGGAAATGGGGCGCGAACCGTTGAGATTTTAAATCCGCCTTTTCTTAAGAATTTTTTAAATCCCGGTAAGGTCCAATGATTAATATGCTCAGGGTGATTCCCCAAGCTCTTTAAATATTTACCTCGTAGTAAATTGGCCAGTATAAAGAAAGGCTCGTTTGGTACAGAGATTGCCAAGTATTTGCCGGTCACTCGCCTAAGTTCCGCCAAAGCTTTTTTAGGATCCTCAAGATGTTCAAGCACCTCCGTACAGAGCAACAGGTCAAAGGTGTTGTCTTTGTAGTCCATATTATAAATATCTCCAATTTTTATTGCCAAGTCGGGGTACATTTTTTTTCCTAAATTTATAGCAGTCTTTGAATTATCAATTCCTTCGTATTTTTTGCCAATCTTATTTCTCGCAAAAGTTACAATGGTAAACCCCTCACCGCAACCCACATCAAGAATCTTTGATGGTTTCAAGGGCTTGACCAGATCCATCAAGACTTTATTGAAATGGTTGATCAGCATGTGCTGAATTGGATTTTGGGAGGTGTGTTTGAGATAGTTAGTCGTGTCTACCATAAGTGATGATATTAAATGTTGGGGCTTGGCAAGTCAAGGGTGAAATTTACCTTACCTTGACTCTAATTTGGCGAGGCAGGTATACTTATATTTCTGAGAAAGTTACTTTTCATTGTCCTATTTCTTGTTATGGTGTCAGCTGTTGCTGCATACTTTTTACTAAAGCCAGACCTGATAAAGCTTGCGAACCAAAACTTAAGCATAAATTCTCCCTTACCCCAATTTCTTAGCAAAACTTTTCCTAAGGTGCTTGCCGACGACATGTACTGGAAGCCAAGTTTGGATTATATGGATCAAGCAAATCTAAAAAAGCCTAAAGTTTCGGCATCTTCCGTTGTTTCATATGATCTTACTGATAATAAAGTGCTTTACGTAAAAGATATAAAAAAGAAGTTACCACTTGCATCCCTCACAAAAATTATGACGGCAATTGTTGCGCTTGAAAATTACGACTTATCAAGAGAGTTTAGAGTCAGCAAAAATGCGGCAACAATAGGTGAGGATTCAATGGGACTTGCGGAAGGAGAAAATCTACCTCTTGAAAATCTTCTCTATGGTTTGATGCTCAATTCGGGAAATGACGCGGCCGAAACAATTGCTCAGGGAAGTGACTTTGGCCGAGAGAATTTTGTTTATCTTATGAATAAAAAAGCTGAGGACCTGGGACTTTCGGATACTCATTTTACAAATCCAACGGGTCTTGAAGGAGATGGGAATCAGTATAGTACGGTCACCGACTTATTGGTAATGACCCATTACGCTTTGCAAATTCCGGAATTTGCAAAGATAGTCGCAACCTACCAATATGACATAGAGCAATCTGATAAGCACAAGGAATATCATATATATAATGAGACCAATCTGTTGACTACTTACCCGGGTGTTAAGGGAGTAAAGACCGGCTATACGTATGAAGCAGGTCTTTGTCTCGTTACATATCTTGATTATGACGGACATAAGATAATAGCAATCCTAATGAATGCTGAAAATAGAAGACAGGAGATGAAAGATTTGCTCGATTATTCCCTCAAGGCCTTGGGGGTAAAACCGCCCGCCCATTCTTGATTAAACACTGATGCTAAAGTAAAATTGAACAGTTGCCTGGGTGGTGGAATGGTATACACGCACGCCTTAAGAGCGTGTCCCCAAAAGGGATAAGGGTTCGAGTCCCTTTCCAGGCACAGCTATGTGATATAATTCTGCACATGTCTCCGAGAAGGATCGAGTCAAGATCTTTAGATCGAAATGGAACTGAAACAACAGTGATTAGAGAAAATCCTATTGGTTTTACCGTGGGCTCTACGGATGCGGCCCGAATACTTGGAGTTACTCGAACAACTCTATTTAGACATGGTGAGCAAGACGTTGAACGAGTGCATCCTGCGAGGAGACGAGGACACAAGGAGTGGGACAGGGAGTATTCAGACAGCGCTCTTCTAAGATTAGCGCATGAAACGAGAAAAGCACAAATTCGACCAGATGATAATCAAGAATTTACGGTTTTATCCACAAAAAACACCGAAACCGTTTTAAATATTAAGTGGAGAGAAGCAGATAAAAAATAAATCTTATTTCCAGTCTTCCTTGTAGTATTTTTTGCCTTTTAAATTCTTGGGCATGTATTCTTGATCTACTGTTCGACCCGATTCCTTTTCGACCATCCACGGATATCTTACGTGACCTTTTCCATAATTTAAATTCTTCATAACTTTATTGGCAGCATTTCTTAGATGCAAAGGAATAGGATCAAGATTTTCTTCATCAATATCTGACATGGCTGACCAAATTCCCATACTCGAACTTAGAGATTTCTTAGCAGTTGCCAGATATGTTGCGCATTGGGCTAAAATCAGCTGCGCTTCGGGCATTCCTATCATATGAACCGCCTGCATCGTTGACGTTGCAACGACAAGTGCAGTTGGTTGCGCGTTCCCTATGTCTTCTGAGGCAAATATAACCATTCTTCGGGCAATAAACATAGGGTCTTCACCACTCTTAAGCATTCTCGCCAAATAATGAAGAGTTGCATCAGGCTGGCTTCCGCGCATAGCTTTTATAAAAGCTGAAATTGTATCGTAGTGCCAGTCGCCTTTCTTGTCGTAAAAAATTGCTTTTTGTTGAACAGCTTGCTCGGCAGTTTTAAGATCGACATTGTCTGAAATTGATGCCGCCAGTTCAACTGCATTTAGCGCAGTCCTTGCATCCCCATTGGCGCTTTTTATAATGTGTTTTATGGCATCACTGCTCCATTTTACTTTTTTAAATTCTTTTTGTGCACGTTTAATTATCTTTTCAAGCTCTTCGTTTGAGAGAGAATTTAAGACATACACCTGAGAGCGAGAAATCAAGGGAGCATTCACGCGAAAACCAGGGTTTTCTGTTGTTGCACCGATTAGAATTATTGTTCCGTCTTCAACGCTTGGTAAGAAAGCATCTTGCTGGGCTTTATTGAAGCGATGTATCTCATCGACAAACAAAACCGTTTGTTTTTGTTCGCTTTCATAAATTTTCTTCGCTTCCTTGATTGTCCGGCGAACATCCTCTACCCCGCTTGTCACGGCTGAGAAGAAAACAAAATTGGCGTCAATATACCTCGATATTAAATTCGCGAGCGTTGTTTTTCCAACTCCCGGTGGACCCCACAGAATCATGGAAGTGACCTTCTTATTTTCAAGCATTCGTCTGATGGGCCGACCAACTCCCAAAAGATGTTCTTGTCCTATAAACTGTTCGATTTTCTGAGGACGGAGCCTTTCTGCCAACGGCTGTTGCATGCTCCTATTTTACACCTATATTTCAAGTGGCAAAATTGCTACTGATTGATATATTTCATTTAAACTTTATTCTGTTACAATAACTTTGGTTTTGGGCTACACAAGAACTCAGCAAATACCTTAGGAAAAGAGTTTTTGACAATCTACTTTTGAGAGTTGCCTTCAGATGGTATATAATTTTATCTCTATTTGTATCATGGGC
>CAYVKP010000003.1:0-46183 GCA_964452165.1 uncultured Gammaproteobacteria bacterium
CCTGGACCTGCTGTTTACAAAACAGCTGCTCTACCACTGAGCTAAGACGGCAAGTTCGTCGTTACACTCCTCAGTATAAACAATTTTAGACGAATCGAACTTCTAATTTTAACAAATCGAGGGCATTTTTGGAAGGCAGATGAACAAATTTCACCCGTATCAAACAGTGTGTTATACTTTGGTGATGGTTGATGCTGGTCTGTCGGAAGTATTAGGTTTCGACCCCGAAACGGGTAACCGTGTGGGGGAAACTACCCTTCCCACCTCCGACCAAAAAGGCAACCTGCTCGTCCCTGAACCTGTTCAAAAAAAGTTCGAAGAACAATTAAATGAAAGGGGAGATGCAGAACGCTGGGATATCACACCCCAACTTTTATTCAGAAAGCAGATAGAGCAACAAGACCGCATAGTGAGAAGGCAATTTTTCAACTATAACCCCCATACTAATATTCCAAGAAACTGGGATGAGGAAATTAGCGGAGTTGCACAAGCATCTGAAAATTTCCGCAGGGGTTCCGAGGCTGCATTCATAAAACAGCCCGATCAAACCTACAGACTAGCCAGTTTGTACTATAGTCAAGAAGGAGGAACGGATTCTATGGTTAGTTTTGGTCCAAACCATACTGATTATGAACAGGATGTTGCGCTCAACCTTGTCAAAACTATTGGTGTTGGCAGTAACAATTTGACAATAGATTTTGATACCTCATCCGCTCCCTCGAGTGTTGAACTTATAACACGAGATGGTGAAAATTCCCCTGCCCAACGTTTCAAACTTGACAAAGATACTATTGAGCAGGCGTATAGAGAAAAAGGGCTCTCGTTAACTATCGATGGGGATATTTACGAAGTGGCAAACGACAGAGATGCGGGAACACCGTTGAGGATTACACACAAAACGGGAGATCAGATAAAGGATGAAGTTGAAATACCTCAACATTTGGAGCCTGATCATTTTAATGACCCCGAAATTGTAGATGAAAATCTTGCTGCAAGATTTGTCCCAGATCCTTTACTGAGACAGCCTTTTGATTTAAAGCCTGATCCTAAACTAGATTTCTGGCAGAAAACTGATCCGATGATAACCCTTGGCATAAAATGGAATCACGCTGCAAGCAATCTACAAACTCCACCACCCGCGCCAAAATAACTTAGTGTACGTAATAGGAGGGCTCATTCCCGGTTTTCCATTTTATTGAACAACCCATACTGGGCTTTTGGTCCTCTGAAACTTGCGAACCAGCAAGAACTGCATCTATTGCTACTCTTAAATCTTTCCCGTCATTTGGAACATCATTGGAGGGTCTTGCGCTATCCATCTGTCCGCGGTAGACAAGTTTTCTATCCGAATCGAACAAAAAGAAGTCAGGCGTACAAGCAGCGGTGTAAGCCTTTGCCATCTCTTGTGAGTCGTCGAACAGTAACGGAAATTCAAAATGAAGTTCTTTTGCCATTTCAGCAAGGCTCTCGGGTGCATCATCCGGATATTCCATTGGGTCATTGGCAGAAATCGCAACAATACCAAGATCTGAATCTTTATAGTCCCGCCCAATCTTTGCAATCCCTGACTGAACATGCTTTACATAAGGACAATGGCGGCAAAGAAAAATGACAAGAAGTGCTTTTTTATTTGAAAACGAATTTAACGAAACACTCTCCCCGCTTACAACATTTTTGAGATCGAAATCCGGAGCTTGTGTGCCAAGGGGAAGCATTGTGGATTCTGTGGCCATAAGAATATTCTAACAGAGAAATCGTTTGAATGTAGGAAGACTTGATGATACAATACCGCGATGGCAGAAAGACAAAGAGACATAGATAGACTCAGCCGCGCAGAGATTTTCCAAGGCAAAGTAAAGCTTCTCCAGAGGACGTTCCCTCACAAAGGGCTGGGACAAATTTATAATGAAATCCATCTTAAAAAAGCAGAGGAAGCGCTTGAGATTTTAAAAGAACGCGGCAAAAACCAGGGATATGAGAGAACCAAACAGTTTGGGATTGAAAATCAAAAAGGAATAGATATATTAGTTTTCGTTGATGATGGTATTGCGCCGCTTGGAATTGAAGGAAACCCCAAAGGCAAAAAACCGCGCAAGAGAAGACTTATGAGAAGGCGTGAGGAAATTGGGATTACTCCAATCAACATGAGAAGGAGAGGGTTCACAGAACACAAACCCATAGAGTTTCTAGTGGCTCAGATGGAATACAAAATTGAAAACAGGAAACCTTTTGTTCCACCTCGCGGCCTAAAACATCTAAGAGGAAGAGCCGCTTAAACTTTCTGCCAGTCTTTTTTTGAATACCTACGAACAAAAGATTCCGGATGAAAAATCTCGGCGAAGATCTCTACTCCATCAATAATTCTTGGACCGGGCCGAGTAAGATAAGCGTTTCCGTCAACCAAATAAATGTTGTTCGAACGAGCGGCTTTTAGGTTTTCGAACCCTTTTCTCCTCAAGATTATACCTAGTTCTTTCTTCGTGCGGACTATATCAAACCCACAAGGAGCGATAATTAATATATCAGGATTAGCCTTCACGACCCGCTCCCAGGTTATTGTCTTTGAAACCGCGCCTTTGGTTGTTAATAAATTCAAACCACCCGCAAGCTCTACCATTTCAGGAACCCAGTGTCCTGCAACCATAAGTGGCTCGAGCCATTCTATAATAAGAGCTCGAGGCTTTTGTTTGTTCCGAACTTTTTTCACGACCGTGGAAATTCTTTGTGATAAGTTTGTGACTAGATTTTGGGCTGCTTTTTTCTTATTTGTAACTTCACCAACAAGATTTATATTCTCAAAAATATCACCAACAGACTCTGGCTCAAGCGAAATAGTCTGAATTTCATTTTTTAATATTCGTGCCGCTTTTTTAATTTCCGAGGTTCCAATTGCACACACTTCACAGAGTTCTTGAGATATAATAAGATTCGGTTTGAGATGTTTTAGGAGTTCTTGGTCTGTGTGAAAAATTCCAATACCAGTGTGTTTAGCCTTCCTTACCCTCTTATCAATTTCCTTCGAGCTTAATCCTTGGGGTAAAAGAGTTGTAACAACTTGCGGAAGCTTACGAACTGAGGTTGGATAATCTGAATCGAAAGAAACACCTACCAAATTTTTAGCCAAACCCAGATCGTAAATCATTTCAGTTGCTGCCGGAAGAAGTGAAATTATCCTAAGCCGTTTCATTTGGTGCTTTTTTCAGTGCGCTTTTTGGAGGCTTCGATTCTAAAGGTTCAATTACACCTACTTTTTCAAGATCCAACATAAGCTTGTGATCAATTACAAGTGAGTTTGTTTTATGCGGCCTATCACTCAGCAACGCACCAATCCGCTCAGCTAAAGGGTCACGAAGTTTTCTATCCTGACGCCTCAAAAGATAAATTTCGCCTGCAACCAGAATTCCCAAACCCAAACCTAAGGCTCCAGTTACTCCTATTTTCCGGATGAGGGTTTTGTTTCGTGGCTCCTCTTTTTCCAACATAAGCGTAATTATATCAGATGAAATTAAATCAACTTAGAAGCTTTGAATTTTTGAGCCGATGCCGCCCAGTAGGGCGATTGCCTGCCCTGAGCAAAGCTGATGGGCTCTTGAGCCGATGGTGAGATTCGAACTCACGACTTGCTCTTTACGAAAGAGCTACTCTACCAGCTGAGTTACATCGGCTTATATTTGAACTAATCAAGATTTTATCAAACGAGGAACTAAAAGAAAACGGGCGGCAGCCTTAGAAGAATAAATTCTGCCCTTAAGCACTTGTAGACAACGCTTCCCCGACTGTAAAAATGGGAGAGTGATTAGCTTACCCCTCGGGGTAAACTTAAAACACTTTATTTCAATCTTGCGATCGATACCCGAGTCGAAAAATTGTAGAGGAAAACAAGTTATCTACAACTCGCCCCGCTAAGCGGTGGCTTTGCTCAAGAGCAGAGATAGTATATAAAACCACATCGTGAAAAGTCAACCATTTAATTGACACGGGCCTATGGTTTTACTACTATTAAATTAGGTATGGCTGTCCACAAAAAAATCTATAAGCTGTATAGGCAAACCGGTGCCCTGTTTGTAGTTCTGGTTGTGCTTACGATAGCCTACATTTCTGCAATATTTCCATACGGGCAAAATTCCCACACTCTTGATATCTCCGTCGCATCAGATGTAATATCCAAAACTCAAAGCGGGCCTGCAGGCTACTCTGCTATGCCTGTTGTCTGCACAAATGGCACTTGGAGCGTTCACTTTTTCTGGGATCTTAGCAAATTGGGCTTGCCCGCCGGAGCGACGCCCGAACAGCTTAGTCTGGATCTAAAACACAATGACAATACAGATTGGGGATCCAATAATTTTGCGTCTTTACAATTACAACCAACCTCAACCAACGCCGATTGGTTAGGAATAAATCCAAATGAAGATGACACTTGGAGAATAAACGCGCTTTATAAAGGCAGTTGGTATGGATACCAAAGCGTTGCGTCTCTTAAAACTCCTGAATGTCCCGGCGGAAATGGCATGGCTGTTTCATATATCTCTTGCACCGCTGATGCGCAAGGAGGGAAGTTTAAAATGAATTTCTATTGGGGCAACCCTCAGGGACTTGGTGGTCAACCTCAACAACAATACGTGGACCTTAAGATTGATGATGGAAACCAATTCTGGAATCCTGACGGCAGCACCAATTTTCAATCTAATGGACCCTTGACTGCAAACGTCCGAACTATCGTTTGGGACGGCATAGCAGGTGGTGATCAAAAACACAGATGGCATGTGAATACTTCCTACACAGATACAAACGGACAGACACAATGGGGAGGATACCTAAATGAGGGCACCTTCACCACTCCTTTCTGTCCTGACGCCGGTGGAACTTGGACAGGCGGCGGTGTAGGACTTAATGGAGGGACGACACCCGGAAATGGAACCTACAAACTCACAGCAAAACTTGATAAACAAAGCTATAATGCGGGCGACACGGCAAGTCTCTGCTACAAACTTGATCCGCCGGATACTCAATTTGATCTGACAATCAAATATTCGCAAAATGGTACCGGCAGCGATTATGCAGTAGTAAAGCAATTAACCGATGATGGGACAGGAGACTGTATTAATATAAGTGTCGGGCAAAATGTTGCCACCGGTCCCAGAAAATTCCAGGTCTCAACTACAATTAAAGGGCAGCCTTATAGCGCCGAAGTTTCAACCACTTTCAACGCAGGGAGCGGAACTACTCCAGGGGTGACCAACAATCCCAACCCCACCGGAGGAGTTACTCCGGGAGTAACCAATAATCCAAATCCTACAACCGGGACGACTCCCGGCGTAACCAATAATCCTACAATCGGCGTAACAATTTTTCCAACCGGCATTACTCCAACAGTAACCTCCACGATAGCTCCATCTCCCACCGGACAAGCAGGAGACTTTTATATAAAAGTCGATAGGGGCGAAAACGGAATTTACGCAGTAGGTGATGACATACAAGCCTGTTTCAAAGTTCCGGATGGCACACCCATAGATCAATTCAAAATAACACAAACTCTTCCCGATGGAACAGATGATTTAATTGGAACCCCAAATGTTACCTCTCAGTGTTTTCCCGGAACCGCCGGCCCCGCGACAGGGCGTGAATGTATAAATTTGCACCTTCTTGACGGAATTCATGGAAATATCACTCGTACAACCAAAATGTGCTACAACATAATAGCATCAAACACTACAACACCAACTCAAACAATAACGCCAACGGGTGCTGCCGGAACTCTAGCTCTATCGGTCAAGCTCAGAGGCATAGGAAACGCGGGAACAGGTGAAAATAATAATCCTACTCCCAATACTCGCGGCGGAGAAATTAAAGTCACTGATCTGGCCAGTAAGGTTTCCGCCGGTTCTCATGTGACCTTCACCTATAACAAAACAACTCATACTTTTGATAGCGTTCTTACCAATGTTCCTCAGGGCATCTACCAAATAAAAGTGAGATTTGATAACAGCCTTTGGAGTGCGCTTGACCCTATTCAAGTCACAACTTCCCAACCAACTGCAACTGCCGTAAAGACTCTTAACAGCGGAGATCTTAATGGCGATAATGTTCTGGATCTTGCAGATTACAACATCTTCCTTGCCTGTTATGGGGCGCAGAGCTGCTCACAGAAAACCCAAAGCGATCTTAATATGGACGGCAAGGTTGATGAAGTTGATCTCAATATATTCTACGCAGGCCTCTCAAAAAGAATCGGAGACTAATTTCTTCTAATAAATATAATCGAACTTGCGTTCGCTTGACATTCAAATTGCTACAGCATATTCTAAACTTAGGGAGATTATATTGGAAGAACTATCAAGATCAATAAAAAATACAGAGGCTATTCTAAAAAAAACTGTTCTCTTTAAAAAGACCGGTTTTATAATATTAGGCGCTCTACTTCTTCTTGCTCTTCCGGCAACCATTCTTCTATCTCCCAGTTTTAACAAAACATTAAAAAAGACAATCCTCACATCAAAAACTGCAGATTCACAATGCACACAGGGTACAGCTTACGGCAATACTCAATATAATACTGCGAGTGCCCCAGTTGGAGGACATATTTGTGGGTCAGATGGGTTTATTTACGATTGCGCGGCACCCGGCGGATGGCAAGGATGGCAACAACGAGCAAGTAGTTTTGACTGTAGAACTGCTCAACAGGAATGCAAGTGTACGGGCGGCGGAGAAAAAGACAATCCAAATCCAGTAACAAAGAACTGCGGGGAAAGCATATGCGGCGTAACCAACAATCATGAATGGAAATGTGCCAGTAATAATAACTGGCAGGATACTGGTCAAGCCGGTATTTGCTCTACAGGAGGCGCTGGAGGGGGAGTTCCGGGTTGTAATGCTGCTCCGAGACCTGGACAAGGAGATTGCCAATATGGTGATATCATAGACAATGCCACAGGCAATGATTTTTGTTCCACTCCAAATAGTTACACCGGATACAAAGGCCAACAGGTCTGCGGAAAAAATAAACAAAATTATATTTGCAAAGATGGAAATTGGATTATCGATCCTTCAAGGCCGGGTACTTGCGGCCCTGGAGGGAGCCAAACCTGCAAAAATGATGGTATAACAAGCGTTCTTTGTGGAAGCATTTGCTATTGCGTAGGAGGGGGAGATAGCACTTGTAATCATAGTTATGGAACTAGCGCTTGCCCGGCAAATCAAAAGAAAATCTGCAGTGGAAATCAACCGGGCGGTTGTGGAACAGGAAACCAACTTAGTGGAACGTGCGAAGATGTTTCTAAGCAATTAGGATTTGCTAGCTATGCGGCAGCATGTAAATCGCATAACAACATGTGCCCAGCTCCACAAGGAGATCACTGCTACTGTGATGTCTGTGGTGGAGGAACGAATCCCAACCCCACAGGTGGAACTCAACCTAGACCTACGGGAGCAACAAATCCAAATCCTACAAATACGACTAATCCCAATCCTACGAGCGGGACTCAACCCAATCCAACCGTTAATATAATCGATCCGACAACGGCTGTAAATCCAACTGCTCCCGTCGCAACAACTAACCCAACTCAACCCAATCCAACAAACGCAACACCTGGAATAACCGTAAGTCCCACCCCTGCCCCATCACCCGTTACAACCGCAGTTGATGTTGCTATCGCAATTCCGGGAGTAGGCCCGGGACAAAATACAACTCCGGTCTCCGCCGTCAGAACGACTCAGATTGAGTTTTATAGCAGCACCAACCAGAAGATTGGCGAAACTTCAGAAGATTTAAGATTTGATAATTCTGTCTCAGCTTTCACAGAGACGATTTTTCCAAATCTCATAACGGGCACCTACAAGGTCAGATTGAGAGTTAACAATTCTTTGTGGAAAGCGGTTAAAAATCTCAAGATTACTGCCGGGGAAGACTTTACCATTCCAAAAACCAAGCTTATCACGGGAGACTTAAATCAAGACAACCAACTTAATCTTCTTGACTATACAGCCATGATTAGCGCTATACAAGCCAGCGCACCTACGCCCACCACAGGGACATTGGGTTCGAAAACCACCGTATCCAGCCACGCAACAGCATCAACTCCAATGTCAGCAGCAGACCTTAATATGGACGGGGAAGTTGATGAGGTTGATCTCAATATCTTATATGCACAGTTCCAAGCCCGCTCCGGCGATTAAACACTCCGCGACTAGGTGAGAGCCTTTGGTTCTTTCGGCGGCACGAAAGAACATAAAAGACGGTTTGACTTTTCACATCTTTTCCTCGCATAATTAAGTATGACCACATTGGAGACGCTTGAAATCTTTTTTCCCACAAAAAAGCATATGGGCATGCTCCTTATTATCCTCACCTTTATTCTATCTGTCCCTTTCACGCTGACAATTCTAGCTCAGAAAAACAATAAAACTGTCATCACAAGCAAAACGGCTCAATCAATTGAAATGGGTGGACCATTTGGCACGGACCCGAACGGCCAGCCAATTGGATATGTTTGTAACGGCGGCAACTGTAATTTCAGCGGTAACCAAAACAACACGAACCCTCAGAATGGAAACGGTCAGATAATTTACGGCAACAACTGGCCTCAAACGCCAGCAGGCTACATTCCTCCAAACGGCCAAATTCAACAAGGTAACCAAATTCCCCAAACCAACCAAAGCCAAAACGCTAATCAAAATACAGCTCCCCAAACCTCAAACCAGGTTGGAAGCCAAACCGCATCGGCAGCAAATGTTGACAATTGTACGCCGGGCGCCGGAGAAGACCAATGGAATAGCCAAGAAGTCGCCATGTTCAATCTCGTTAACCAATATAGACAAAGTCTGGGGCTCGGGCAAGTTGCAGGTTCGGCAAAATTATCAAGAGTCGCCGCGTGGATGGCAGGCGACATGTTGTCTCACAATAATTTCTCCCACACCGATACCCTAGGAAGATACGTTGACGTACGAGCATCACAATGCGGAATAGCAGTCAAGGTGGAGGAGACAAATGGCCATGCGGAAGGTATATCGGATGATGCAACGGCAATTTTTAACGGCTTCAAAGGCTCACCGCAACACAATGCAATAATGACAAATCCCGCCGCTGCTCAGGTAGGGGTGGGAAGGGCAATAAGCAATGGAAGTGTTTATTGGGCCCTTGAGTATGGCCAGGGAAATGATGGAACAAGTGCAGTTATTGCCCCACCCGACCCAACCCCTCAACCTACTACTCCCGCAACAACTCCCGGAGCTTGTTCTTGTGTTGTGCAGAATAGAACTTACGCTTGTGGGGAGACAACTGCTGACACTTGTCCCGCAGGAAGCGGCATAGCATATATGTGCCAAAACATTAATGGGCAGGCCCAATGGGTTCAATCAACAGTCGCTTGTACGGGCGATCCCAATACAACACCAGTCCCAAGCGGACCAGTAGCTACCCCAACTCCAAGCGTTGGTAAAAGCATGTTGACTCTGCAGATTCCAGGAATCGGAACAAAACCGGGACAAAACCACAAGCCTCTCCAAACATCAATTCAGGGAGAATTGATAATCACCGATTCTTCCGGACAGGACCACCCTCTCTCACCCGCTTTTGCTTTCAAAAATTTTGTTTTCAGTTTGAGCGCGGACAATATGCCTCCAGGTGATTACATCTATAGACTAAGAATTCCCAATAGTCTTTGGGTTGAAGGCGGACCAATCACAATTACAGCAGGAAAAACTACCAATCTAACAATTCCCATGGCTATGGGAGATATAAATGGAGATAACTCGCTCGATCTATCAGATTACAACACCATCATTTCCTGCTACGGCCAAAACTCATGCACCCAAAAAACTCAAGCCGATCTCAATTTGGATGGAAAAGTTGATGAGGTTGACCTCAATATTCTTTTTGCGGGGCTTTCCAAGAGAAGCGGAGATTAACTTTTTGAAGGCGATAACGCGTCTACTTCTTCGTTGAAGCAGTACTATACTTTCTCTCCATATCTCTTATAAACGTCCAGAAGCGAAATTCTCGCTGGTTAATATTAAGATTAATACCTGCTGGTACAGGATGGCGCTTGTCCCACATTTGCCAATACTCAACAGCGATGCCCGTGTCTTTAACCCAAAGCTCCTCAAGCGTTGTACGCGGCTGGTACAGTATATTCCTGCTATCGCGGGCCGGGACAACCCTTACAGGAACCTGAACATTATCTCCCATAAGCTCCAATGTCTCACCTGAAGAAATCTTTCTGCCGATTTTACGCAATGCTCCGCCTTGAACCTGTCTAATTCTTTCCCTGGTAACACGATACTCTTGCCCAAGTTGTTTGAGAGTGGTTCGATCATCCAAGCTTCGAAATACACGCAATCTCAACACTTTTTGCTCTCGGGGAGAAAGACTTTTAAACACCTTCCTGAGTTTTGCTTCCATAATACTCTTTGGAACTCTATTGAACTGGGCGTCTGTGTCAATTGTTAACTCAGGGGGTTCCTGGCCCGGTTTAATTTCTCCGAATCGAATAGGCTCGCGGCCGGCGGAATATCTCCTTTTTGGTGAGACGAAATCTGCGCCAACTGAGCCTGCTCCGCCTTCAATTTTTCTTACTGCAACCATGTTTTATATTATACTATGGGTTAATTACGAGTTCAATGTAGACAAAATAACCAACATTAGAATATACTATTTTCAATGCACTTGATTCAAGCAATCATTCTCGGAGCAGTTGAAGGAATAACAGAATTTCTACCAATCTCCTCTACCGGTCACTTGATTTTGGCCTCAAATCTACTCAAAATCGCTCAAACCGATTTTGTTAAGACGTTTGAAATAGCAATTCAGTCGGGAGCAATCCTGGCAGTAATTGCACTTTATTGGAACAAAATCTTGAAGAATCTTGAGCTTGCCAAACGCGTAATTGTGGCCTTTATCCCAACCGCCGTCATCGGCTTCATTTTATTCAAACTAATTAAACACTATCTTATTGGAAATCCGGGCGTGGTCTTGGTCTCGCTTCTTGTGGGTGGAATTGCATTAATCGGCGTAGAGCTCATGTTTAAAAAACGCGGCCAGGCAAAAACTGAAGTAAAACAAATCACATATGAGAATGCAGCTGTGATAGGCTTATTTCAATCGATTGCGGTTATTCCCGGTGTAAGCCGATCAGCTTCAACAATTGTGGGTGCAATGCTCTTGGGAATAGACAGAACAAATGCAACGGAATTTTCATTCCTTTTAGCAGTCCCGACTATGCTTGCGGCAACAGCGCTTGACTTAAAAGATTCGAATCTCAACTTCAATTCAAACGAATGGATAATGCTCGGTATCGGGTTTATGGTAGCCTTCATAGTTGCTTTGATCTCAATCAAATGGCTATTAAAATACGTTAAGTCGAACAACTTTATTGGTTTTGGAATTTATCGAATCGCGGTTTCGATTGTTTACTTCCTACTTATCTTGCGATAACTCCCTTGCTCCTTCCGAAGTTTTAACGAAGGAGGATCTACTTCCTTTTGATCGTAAAAGAAGCGTTAGGCTTTTGATATGGCTGAGGCTATCTCCTCGTGGAGCTTGACCGCGGCGGTGCGGGCTGCCTGTGCAAAATCGGGACCGTTCGAAGCAAATATTATGCCGCGAGCCGAGTGGACCATAATTCCCTGCTTATTCGAATCTAATCCGGCCTTGACAGTTGATCCGACTTCTCCACCCTGGGCTCCAATTCCGGGAAGTAAAATCGGAATATCTCCCACGGTCTTACGAATTGAAGCAAGCTCTTCAGGATATGTTGCGCCTACAACTATTCCAATGTTTCCATTTTTATTCCACTTGACCATCTCTGAGGCCATATATTCATACAGTTTTGAGCCTGATTCAAGCTTTAAATCCTGGAACTCACCCGAACCAGGGTTAGACGTCTTAACAAGCACGATAATGAGCTTATCTTTCTGGTCTAAAAACGGCCTCAGGGAATCCTCGCCAAGATACGGACTGACCGTAATTGCATCTACTCCCAAATGGTCAAACGCACTTTTTACATAACCATTGTTGGTATTTCCAATATCTCCTCGTTTTGCGTCCAAAATGGTGGGAATATCTGAATATTCTTTTTTGAGGTACCAAACTGTGTGTTCGAGAGCGTAGATTCCGGCATCACCCTCAGCCTCATAGAAAGCCGAATTGATTTTATACGAGCCTACAATGTCACAGGTTGCCTCAATGATTGCCTTATTGAATGCAAACATTACCTCGTGCTTCTGAACCTCACGGTCTCTTATGCTTAGTGGAATTTGGTCTAGGTCCGAATCTAGACCTACACAAACGAATTTACCCTCATTCCACTTGGATTCGAACTTCTGAAGTGCTGTCATTTGATTTATTATACAACGATTTTAGCCGCGAGGCATGCTTTTTGAGGACAATTGAAGATTTTATTCCGCCTTAGCTTGAATTCCCAGAAGATACATGACTGCTTCCTTCTTGTAACGGCGATCGCCGCGAGAATTTATACGAATTGCAGGAAGCTTACCTCTTTTACCCCATCTCTTGATGGTTAAAGGAGAGACTCGAAGAATTTGAGCCACTTCGCGAACTGTTAGTAGATCTGGTAAGTTGTCGATTGATATATTTTGCTGTGGCATACTGTTTGTTTCTAGTTATTATCTATATATTATATGTAACTAGACTAGCAAACCCCATCAGGGATGTCAATACATCAAAAATACTTTGGGATAAAAATTATAAAAAGGGCAAAAAAATGAAGATTTATCAGTGGCGAGCCAGCAAATTAATACTCCGAGGCTAGAAATAAAAGATCAAACGTAGATTAGATTGATTTGAGGCTAAATTCTAAAATAAATGTTATTTTTTTGGTTCTTCTCCCCTACTACCAAGTGCCTCTACTAAAATAAGGGCCCCAAAATGCAAAATTCGAGCCTGGCGGAAAATTCGCCAAGGCTGAATTATCAATCTGAATAGCCATTCGAGGCCAAATGCGCGCATTAGCCTCGGCGCCCGAGGGATTCTACCTGAGAGAAAGTCGAACGAGCCTCCAACAGCCATGAATACGGTTGCCGGTAACGCGTCTTTGTTAGCCATGATCCACTCCTCTTGCTTGGGAAATCCATAGGCTACGAACAGAATATCTATATCAGACTCTATCATCTTTTCTCTATTATAGGTATCTGACGCATAACCGACGTGGAGTCCCGAGGCTATTTTTTTTAAGCACTCCGCAGCCTCAATTGCTACCCGAGGCTGACCCCCTAGATAGCCCGTATTGACGGGCCGTTTTGAAACGCTTTTCACAAGACTTTTCATGAAGTCGACACCGGCAATTCTAGCCTCAATTGGCTTCCCCAAGATACGCGCAGCAAGAGTAACCCCCACCCCATCCGCCAAGGCTAAATCAGCCTCGTTTAGTAAATTTTTCAATTCGGGGTTGCCTGCGGCTTGTGAGAGTTGCTCAGGGTTGGGGGTAAATATAACTATCTTTCTCCTGGACCCTCGAGGCTTCTCAAGCTCATTAAGTATTAACTCTAGGATCCTCTCCTCTTTTTCGCTAGTTATTTTAACCCCTAAAATTTTGACCGTTTTAACCATTTTTTCAATTATACTACAAGTCTATTTTGATTAAAAATTGATATTGCCAAAAATAAGTTTTTGAACATTTTTTTTAATCTAAAGATTTGGCTTTGAATCAATACAATACTCGAATTTACCGTCTTTGCGTAGAGTATTTTATCCTTATTCATTATGGGTTGTTTTTTATGTGTGAAAAGTTGGAGTTTTCTTATGAAAATATCTAACGATTATTTACGACTATAAGATTAGTCCTTATTAATTGATCTTTTGTATAGCTCCAGGTTTTCAAGCGCTACACCCACACCTCTCACAACGCAAAACAGCGGGTCTTCAGCAACATAGGCCGGCACGCCGGTCTCTTGCGCTATGTAGTTATCTAAGTTTTTAAGAAGCGACGTACCACCTGATAGGACGATTCCTTTTTCGATGATGTCGGAGGCAAGCTCGGGTGGAGTCATCTCAAAAACTTCTCTGATTGCCGAGATCATAGCTTTAAGGACAGGCTGGATAGCCTCATTTACTTCAGTCTCCGATATCTCTATTGCACGTGGTAAGCCCGTGACGCTGTCACGCCCCTTAATTTCCATCTTTTTCTCCTCCCCTGGTGCAACAATTGCGTTTGCTATCTTCATTTTGATCTCCTCCGCAGATCTTTCTCCCACCAAGAGATTAAAGCGCTTTCTTATATAGTTGGCTATTGCCTCCTCCGTCTTATTACCCGCCACGCGGATAGACTTGTGGACTACGACTCCACCCAGGGATATGACGGCAATATCTGTTGTTCCACCACCGGAATCTAAGATCATATGACCTGTCGCTTGAGCAATAGGGATTTTTGCGCCAATTGCTGCGGCCAACGGCTCTTCAATTAAATAAACTGCTCCGGCGCCTGCTGCGGCCGTGGCATCAAGCACGGCGCGCTTTTCAACCTGTGTGACGCCTGAGGGGATACAAACCATAACTTCGGGTTTAACAAAGCGGCTACGGCCGGCGACCTTATCAATGAAGTAAGCAAGCATAGACTGGGTTATAACGTAATCTGCGATTACGCCGTCTTTAAGAGGACGAGTGGCGACAATATTTCCTGGCGTGCGTCCAAGCATTTCTTTGGCTTCAGTGCCAACGGCAACCACACGGCTGTCGTCCACTCTGAGGGCTACGACAGTCGGTTCGTTGAGAACTACTCCCTCGCCGGCCAAATAAACCAGGATATTTGCGGTTCCAAGGTCAATTCCGACCCTTTTTCCAAGCATATGAATTTCTCGTTAGAATAAGTCAAAATATATCTCTTCTCTATCAAAAAGCGCTTATTCGAAGTTGATATGTTTTTTATAGCACGGGAAAATAAAAGTTACAATATGTCAAACAGATTCGAACTGGCTTTCTTGCATTAAAGTCCAAAAGAACTATAATATACTTTACAAATACATGAGAAGCATACTCATATCAGGAATTTTAATAGGAGTTTTGATAGCGGTAGCCTCAGTTGGCGCAATCCTCTACGCCAAAGGTTACAGAATTGATTTTTCGGGTAAAAATAACGGCAGAATAATTGCCGGCACCGGCCTCTTGGTAGCAACTAGCAAGCCAGATGGCGCCCGCGTCCTGGTCAATGATCACCTGACAACCGCAACCAACAACACAATTAACCTTGCTCCGGGACAGTACGATGTGAAAATAGAGAAAGATGGGTATCTATCATGGACTAAGAGAATAACTATCAAAAATGGGCTGGTTTCGGAGGCAAATGCCCTACTTTTCCCGACCGCCCCAAAACTTGATGCCATTACAACAATAGGGGTAAGAAGCGTTGTTATGAACCCTGCAAGTAATCTTTTGGCTTATACCGTTGCTTCAAATTCAGCAACCAAGAATGGAGTTTATGTACTCAATATGAATACCGGACCTTTTACATTCCTGGGAGTTGGCGGAACACAACTTGTTAATGATGTGACGGATGCTTTCTCTCAAGCGGATATATCTTTCTCGCCTGATGGCAAGCAGATTCTGGCCAAAACTTCTAACAGTTATTATCTTCTCGATGTGACTAACGGAAACCAAGCACCAAGGGACGTAACAAATACCTTACTCACGGTTAATCACGATTTTGAGATACAACAAGCAGAACTCGATAAGAAGCTCAACGCTTCTTTATCAAAAGATCTAAGACCCGTTGCCTCAACCTATTTCTCACATACTGTCCCTTCTCCTGACGCAGATAAACTTCTTTACACGGCAAGCCAGTCCGCTACTCTTCCTTTTGTTTTGAAAAAAAAGGTACCTTCTCTAAATTCAACACCGGACCAAAGACAAATTCGTAAGGGAGATACTTATGTTTATGATATCCGCGAAGATAAAAATTTCAGAGTTTTTGATGTATCAACGCTTACGCCCTTAATAGCAAAGCCCGAAGAGCCTCAAACCCAATCAAAATCCCCTCAATTTTTCTGGCATGCTGATGATAGACATTTGATATTTGCGGAGAGTGGAAAAGTAAGAATCATGGAGTACGACGGCGGAAATACAACAACCGCATTCGAAGGACCGTTTTATGATAGCTTTGTGGCTCCTTGGCCAGACGGATCAAGTATCGCAATACTTTTGAGGTTCTCCTCCGACGTCCCCTATAATCTCTACAGAATCGGCCTGCAGTAAATCATAGACCGAACAGAAATTTAGCGTCTTCGGCCCCAACTAAAATAGTGGTTGAATGGTTTTTCCGATCCGGGACCGTGATGAATATCTTCCGGCCCTCGAGGAGCTTGAGGAAATTCAGCCACAAGCTTACCTTTCATCTCCTCAACTAACGGCCAGTACCCCTCTTCTTTTCTTGGAAACTGAGGCGCACCAATAAGCTTTGATTCATCTGCAATTGCATGTGTCACGAGTGTTAATTCTTGATTTCCAACCCTTACATTAAGGTTTTTTCTTACAAACCAACCCGTGTGCTCAAGATCCCAAAAACCAAGCCGCTCGAGTACCAAATCCGAATCTTTTTGATCTGGAACATCGTAGATGGTTACGGGAGTCTGTGAAGTTGGGCTTTCTACCAAAGTGAAGGCTCCGGGGTATCTGTCTCCCCAACTTCCCTTGATTATCTCTTGCGCTGCAACTGGTGCGTCTTCAATTCGTTGAAATTTTGTTTCAACACCCCTGGCCATTCTCATTTCCCAACTAGGCACTCTTTTCCCAAAAAGGGCTTCAAAAACTTTAGGTTCTCCAAATGGTCCTGCAAATCCGAATTTCATATTTGAATTTAAAATTATATATTAACTATAAGCCTAAATCAAGACTACGGTTAGCGGATTATGCCGTGGTTGCGGATCCCTGCAAGATTAGCTTTTTCAATTGGGACCCGTTGCATATACGTCCCTTTGAAGATACTGCCCGCAAAATTGGTTCTTTCGTCAATTTCCATATCGTTCATTATGGCTCCCGTAAAATCACAGCCTATAAACCGTGTACCCTTAGCATTTATTCTTGATAACACCGCAGATCTGAAATCAGACCCGGTAACAATCGCATCTGTAAAGTTTGCGCCAACTCCCAAAGCTTCCAAAAACCTGGTTGCCTGGATGTTCGCGCCGGTTAAATCAGCTTCGGAAAACCCAAGCTTCTCAAAGTTTGGACCTTCAATCTTAAGTCCAGCAAAGATAAAACCTCCAAGATCAAGAGTTGAAAAGTTGAGTGTAATGTTTATCTCTCTTGCTTTAGCAAAAAGGGCTTGGAGAAAATCCGCGCCTCCCGGCAACAAAAAGCGCGAAATCGCGTCTTGTCTTTTCCTGATATCATCGGCCATTTGCTTATCGGTCAAGAATTGGTTAGGACGAGCGAGAATCTTGAGTAATCGGTCAACACTTCTATTTCCAACTAGAATAGAGCTTGTGTTGGGAACCACAATCTCACTATCAGACCGCTTCTTGATTGCTAAGTTTTTTGGACTTCGAGTCTTTGCCATATTATTTATGTTCGCTTGTCAAAAGCTGCTACTCCTAGCTCTCGAGGAAATTCCCGTGAAAATCCATCAGGACCATGAACTGATAGTCTTTTTGCTATATCAATAACCTGAGCAGGCTCTACTCTTGCCCTCATTGCACGGGCTGCAGCTCCATAAAAGCGGACGACATCTTCCGGCTCACCAATGTATATTGCGTTTTCAGTCTTGGGGGCAAATCCAAACTCTGGTGTCAGAAATATCGGCCCGGCCAGAGGCCCCCTTGATTCATAAGCTTCCCGGGAAAGGGAAGTATCGGTCTGCTCTCTCACGTAAAAACTCGTAATCGGTTTGCCTTCTTGCATATCACCTGAGAGAAAAACCGAACGCCCATAGATATATCCGGATATAGTTGAAGGTACGTTTACTATTGCCAATATTCCCCGACGACCGGATCTTATGGCCTGCGCGACTTCTTTCATCTTAGAATCCCATGTAGGTCCTTCTATTAAATCTCCTTCTTGAAATCGTGCTCCACGAAAAGGCGCTTCTCCTCCACCAATGGGCTCATTCCTACCTGGATTGGGTGGTTGCTGAACAAATGTTGCTCTGAAATCTGGGTTGTTTCCGTATTCTAAATTCCTCATAGAATTGAGTATTGTTTATACTCTAGGACGTATGATAAACTATGACGTAACGTTAAAGTCAAGTCACAGTTCTCAAAGCCAAAATATGTCTGACCCGAAGCTAATTACTATCAACGAATTTGCCAAGATGTGTCGTACAACTGTGCGGACTATCCGTTTTTACGATAAACTCGGTCTACTCGAACCAGTCCAGATCGATTCACGAACAAAGTACCGCTACTACTCCCCATTTCAGACTCGAGACTTTTTCAGAATAAGATTGCTTCAGAATTTCAAAGTGCCTTTAAAAAATATTAAGGAAACTATTTCTCGGCCTTATCTGGAAGAGAAAATTAAAGGGGTAAAACAAGAGCTTGAGGAAAAACGCAAGGAATATCGATTTTTGCAAACCATAAACGATTTCTTTTTTGGCAAAATCAATCTTAAAAGAGTCATGAAAAAAGAAACGATTGGCCCATTCACTCTTTTTGGTACTTACGTTGAGCAAGGAAGCTATCATCAAATCACCGCTGATATGGCGCATATCGAGAAAAAAGCAGTGGAACTTGGAATTGCAACAACAGGAAAAAGAATGGTCTTCTATCTTGATCCTGATCGCTACAAACCAAAAAATACAAGGCTTGAGATCGCTTCTATATGTCAAAAGGTTCCGCAAGCAATCAAACTGCCTCAGGGATATTTCGTAAGGAAATTCAATAAAACTGCCGGCTACGTATTCACCTACAAAGGCCCCTCAGAATTCATAACTTTGGTTTATGAGAAGCTACACGAGCAAGAAGTTTTAAAAAAATTCCCGGTCCTGCCCCATCCTTTTGACTATGAAATCTACGGGCCGCTTGATGCTCCCTCATCATACGATTACTTGACCAAAATAGTTTTCCCCTTGCAAACTAAACTCCAAAAGAAAACCCCTAATACTTGATACAAAATACGAAATACTAGATACTAATCTCATGAGCCGGATTATTCGCGGGTTATTTTTGGTTGCACTGTTGGCTCTTCTTTTGGGTCGACTTACGAACAATTCATATGCTCAAGGCACCGTAGGCATAGAAGGACCTGTGCCGATCCCGGCCTCAACCTCGGGAATAATAGTTCCGAACCAACTCAAGGGTGACCGGATAATTTATCCGGGAAGCGCCGGAATAAATGTGGGCGGACGAGTGGGAGATCTGGTGGTTAATATCTCAGGACTCGCCTCACCCGACTCCTCTGTGGTTTTGACGGATAAGAATGGCGATTTCATGCGGTCAACAGTCTCAGACCATCAGGGATTCTTCACTCTGTCAGACGTTAGTATCAAAAAAGGATTTTCAGGATTCTGCCTTGAAAGCATAGATTTTAAAAGAATCGGGGACTCTGAGGGGTGTCTTAATTTTTCACCAATCGTCAAGCCTCGCACCTTTAATGACATATATTTACCACCCACCATCGGGCTTTTCCAAAAACAGATTTCCGCCGGAAACCAGGCATTAATCTTTGGCTATTCAATGCCTGGCGCAGATGTTCAAGTCAAAATTAGGCAGGGACAAATTGTCAATACAACTGCGGATAGTAATGGATACTACGAGTACCGATATAACAACGTTCCCGCCGGAACTTATGATCTCTCATCAACCGGAACTTATAAAAACAAAAAATCTCTTCCTCCAAAGAAAACCGCAAAACTTGAGGCACTATCTGTAACCCAAGAGATCACGTCAAAAACGGCTCAGACAGGAAAGTCTGTAGGCACAGCCCTAACGTCAACAATCCTCGGATTTTTATTATTGATTCTTCTTCTGATTGTAATCATCGTAATTCTGATCTTGATTATTAGGCATGGAGGACTCACGGCACTGCTCAAAAAACTCAAACCACACAGACACCTCCACCATGATTGGCTTTTAGCATTCATTCAGCATGCTGTTAATCATTGACAGGATAGGCCATTTATGAGTTAAATTAAGTGTGATGAAATTCTTTCGTCCGGTATTTCTTTTATTAATTTTAGCTTTTGTAGCTTTGGTTTTACCTCAAAAAAGCTCTGCGGCCTCACTGACTAATGCCAAGGATACGGTAACGACTTCAAGACCTTCACCCTCCTCTCCTCTTTCGGCAGATGCAGCATCAAGCGTAAGTCAGCTTTCAATTTACAATAATGGAAGCCGATACCTTGCTTCCGATTCGGCACAAATTATAAGAAATGACGGGAGCATAATTGTAAACGGCAAGATAGTTGCCTCTCAATCTGCTGCTCTAACTACTGTTTACCTCACAACAACCACAGGAACTGCGGCTCAAAACGGAACCGATGTGCTTATTTCACCAATTACAGCAATGCATACGATTCAGTTCACCGCGACAACAGCAATTCCTGCCAGCGGAAAAATTGTGATCGGATTTCCCGGGGGAGCAGATACAAGCGCGTCACCTTCCGCAACGGCTTTTGCTATGAACGGACTTACAACTGGAATTGCAGCTGCCAACATTTCATACAAATTAGATGGAACAAGAACTTGTAGCTTTACAGTCGCATCACCCAATATCACTTGCACCGTTGATTCGGGGGGGGCAATTGCAGCAGGAACAACGATAACTTTTCTGATAGGTTGCGCGGACGCGTCAACCAACGAGACAACATGCACAACCCAGTCGCCAAGATTTATTAATCCTACAAAAGCCGCGGCCGCAGGAACGAACGACCGCTGGAAAATAAATGTTACAACTCAAGATGCATCAAGCAATAATCTTGATACCGCAACTGTTGCAGTAGGAATAATTGAATCTGTTCAGGTTTTGGCAACGGTTGACCCATCGCTTACCTTCACTATTGCCGGAGTGTCAAATGGATCGGCGATTAATAACGGCAATACCACGGGCTGTACCAATACGGAGACTACCAACGCGGGCGTTGACGCAACTTCAACCGTTGTCAATCTTGGAGTCCTTGGAACAACACCCACAACAACGGACACAAAAATTTCAAATATTGCCGCTCAACTTCTTACCGTTTCGACAAATGCCGCCAGTGGTTACTCGCTGACCGCGACCACGTCCGGTAATTTCAGAAACGCCTCTACGGGTTTTGACATATCAAGCTCTACCACTCCCGCGGCTTTTCCGAATGGCGCTCCATGGTTTGGAATTCACCCTTGCGGACTGAATGTCTCGGCCGCTACTTGGACCTCAAGCGGTGCCAATCAAAACTGCAACACATACATAACCGGCTCAACCGGAAATATTTGCAAATACGGATGGCCCTCTAGCACTTCCCCAACAACTCTGGCATCAAAAAACTCAGGACCTATCGCCAATTCTTTGGTTACGGGAGATGGAATTGTTTCAGTTGAATATGCGTCAGGGATTGACGGGAGTGTTCCGGCCGGAAACTATCAGAGCGTTATAACTTATGTTGCAACGCCGGCTTTTTAAACTAAAATGAAGATCAAACTGCCCATAATAATTTTTGTATTTAGTATTTTGTATTTAGTATTTAGTGGCAGAATAAACGCGCAAACCTCAACGAGAGTAATAACGATTGTTCCCCCAACTAAAGAACTCGCTGTCTCGCCGGGCGATAAAACCGAAGGAACGCTTAAGGTAATAAATGATAGCAATCAACCTCTTACTTTCACCGTAACTGTCCGCGATTACGTTGTAAATGATAAGGCGGGAACGCCTGATATCTTACCGCCCAACACACTTTCTAATAAATATTCGGCTTCGGCTTGGATTGCGCCGGATCCGGACCAATTCACAATCGCTGCACACGGCAAACAAGAGATTGCTTATTACGTTCAGGTTCCGGCAGACGCCCGTCCGGGAGGACATTACGCAGCAATTGTTTATGAACCGACTGAAATTATCGGCGTAAATGGAACAGGAGCAGGAGTCCAGACTCAAATTGGAACTCTCTTTTACATTAATGTTAAGGGAAACATACAAGAAAATGCATATGTCTCAAGTTTTTCAGCCAAAGGCTTTAGTGAATACGGACCGGTAGCGCTCGCCACCGAGATTCAAAACAACGGAGATTTACATATAAAACCCGTAGGATCAATTACTGTCAAAAATCTTTTTGGCCAGACTGTTGCAACCAAAACGGTTGAACCCCACAATATTTTCCCGGGCAAATCATTTTTATACAAAAATACGTTTGGCCAGAAGCTAATGATTGGCCGCTATACTGCCCGGCTTACAGCAACTTACGGCCAAAATGGAAATTTGCCGCTTGTCGCAACTGTGTCATTTATAGTTTTTCCATGGAAAATGGCAACAATCGCAACGCTTATTGTAGTCATAATAATTCTCCTACTTGTTGCACTTGAGAAGAGAAAGAAGAAAAAAGAAGGCGAACCGGAAGCTCCAATCGATCACCCCGCAATTTAAACAGTAATTTTAAGAGAAGTTGGTACAACTCTTTTAATCGTTCTGAAATCCGCCTCATCAGAATCTATTATTTCTTTAGCATGTTGGCTAGTTACGGCGTTAGGAAAACTTGCTTCCCAGCGGTCATAATCGCCCGAACGACAAATCACGGTTATCTCTCCTATTGCAAGGTCATGAGTGATAACAAATTGATAATCTCCTACGTCAAACGGCTTAAGATAATCGATTGTTGCTCTGTCTGTTGAGGTTTTGGCTCCGTCTGTTACAGCGCTTCTTGAAGTTGAATCATTAGGCTTCTTATCGACAGATACATAAACTATTCTTGCATAATCCACGTCGAAATCTTCCACCTCAACCGCCTGCACCGTAGTATTTACTCCAATCTTTTTATCCTCGGCAGCAAGGATAGATAATTTTTTATCAAGATATTCATGAACATCAAAATAACCAAGCTGCTCCTGAGTCAAAAGACCGCTACCTATTTGTTCGAGGATGTCTGCTTCAAAGGTGTCAGCAAGTCGAATTGCACGGACAAAGTCTGAATATGCCTCTCTGGTATCGGGAGAAAGTCCTGCTGAAATTAAGTCTTCAAGTCCCATTGCCATCACCTGCACTTCAACCCTGGATCCATGCTCTTCCCTAACTTCTTCAAGTCTTTTTTCTGCGGCAAGAGCATGCTCTTCAATGCTTCCCGGCTCCATATCAATGTACATATCGCGAAGACTATCTTCCCAACGCTTGACAGAATAACTATCAGCCCCGCTTGTTGCCTTGGGTTTATCCGGTGTGAATGAACATATTGCTCTACCCTCCGGGTAAGAGACAGAGAGAATAGGATTTTTATTTTGATCGACAAAATTGACATGGAGAAGCCCGTCATCTTTGAAAGCAAATATCTCCTCGCCGAGTGCCTGGGAACCGAACCTGATTTCTCTATGATGAATCGCACGACCTGCTCCCTCTGCGATTCCAAAGGAGACTTTTTTGATTCCCGTTAAGGTTTCTTCCAAAACAAACATGCCGCTTTCAGGATGAGCAAATTCATGTATAGCCCGCCCATCAAAGCCGGTTTTGCGGACGTCGTAGACATTTGCTTGCCGCGGTTGTTGTTCTTGCTCCATTGCCATTGGCGCATTGTAGCAGATTTAAAGCAAATAATAAATCCTATAATGTAGCTTCATACTGCCTAATGTACCCGCCATGAAACACAGACTGCTTGATTCGAGTGCTTGTCCTGAGAGACTTGTAGTAAGTTTGATCACCTTGTCTTGAAGGAGTATAATTCATGGACAATTTAAACAGCCTGGGGCGTAAGCATGCCGCGGGCTAGTTTTTGTTGATTTTTTAAACACCTTTTTTGCACCTTAACAATTGTTGTTCAGTTTACCCCGAACGAAAACGGGGTTTTAATATTTAACTTTTAATTTCTTGGTAGGTGGCACACTGTGTATCTGTATCAAAACAGGTAATTAGTGCGTCACTTATCAAGTTGACACTAAAAATAAGATACATCTAAACGCACGTAGTTCATACCGCTGAGCGGTAAGGAGGAAACGAGAATGAAATCTAGCGAGATTCTGCTTTGGGCCGTAAAGCTCTTGGCAGTCTTCCTGATGACGGCAATTCCAGCTTACGTATACGGTCCGGGCTTGTTGGACACACTTGGTCTTGGAGCAATTCTTGCCTTCGTGTGGATCATCTCATCATATGAACCGTTGGGCTGGGGACTGCAGCTGGCCATCAGAGCTGATGCTTCAATCTTCGTGGTTGGAGCACTGATGGGTCTGGATATGGATGCACTTGGTGCGTACATACTACTAGGAGATTGTGTTGCTGCGGTAGCCTTTCTCGCTTTATGCCTGACCTGCTCTTTGATCGTGATCTCGAATCCGAAAAGACTCAGAGAAGTAAGAAAGGATCTGGCACGCGACCGAAACTAGCACTTGAGTTCACCCCACACGGGGAGGAGAAATAAAGATGTTCGCTAGCCTCAAGGAGAAGATTGAGCCTTACAAGAAGTGGTTCGAATACCTACAGGCAAGTCTCATCTGCGCAGCAACGCTTGGGATGCTGATCGTGATGACAGGTGGATACATTTGGTATGGATGCCAGATTGGGCTCACGCTTGGAATGTTCACCACGCTCTACGGATTTCGCTCCAAGAACTTGAGAGCCCTAAGGCTGGGAGCCATACTGAGCGCGATGTCTTTTTCGGTGGGGACCGGATTGATGGTCGTGGCCTACGAGCTATGGTTTCAGCCGATCGTAATTATTGCGATGGGTTTTCTGATCGTCGCAAGACACCGACTTGTCCCCATCCTTCTCTCGAAAGAGCTGTGGAAGCAGGTAGAGTTCTTCTTGCCAGACGAGAGAGAGGATCTCAAGAATCTGGTAAAGACTACCGGGGTACTGGTGAGTAAAGCCTCAACCCTACTTTCGATAGCTGAGTCCCTGCTCTTTGCAGAGGTGATACTATCGTTCATGGTTGCTTGAAGCGGAACGATTCCCTAACTAGCCGGAACTTCAAGGAGGGAAACTTATGCAACACGCTATGCCATATGTTGCTCTGATGCTGAGTCCTGTGTTCGCGCTGATTGCCATGACTGATGTCATAGGCTTGGCAGCATGCCTACAGGGAGAGGAATCATTCGGCAGGATGCTGAGTTTCAACCTCGTCCTCTTCGTGTTTATGGGCTTCGTCATGCTAGCCTGGGGGATAATCTACCTAGTAGTAATGGGTGTGGTTGTAACCTGGGAAATCTTGGCACCTGCCTACCGATGGCTGCGAAAGAGAAAACTCATCGTTTACGCGTAAACACGGCACGGATTCCGTAAATCGGAACTGAATTCGAGCTCAAGCTCGGAAGGGATAACAACATGGGCTTCTTGAACCAAATCAAGTACATGATCCGCAACCTTTTCGTGCTCACCATTCATGTGATCCACGAGACGGACTGGACTCTGCCGCTTGGCCTGGGCATCTCACTGGGTTACTTGGTAGCCTGGACTGCGTACATTCTGCTTGTCGACCCTCAAATCGAACAGACAGGACGTATCGTTGTCCTTGGACTGCTTGGCATACCTGTGGTGATCGCCCTTTGGCATCTTGCCGGCAAGTTCACAAGCGGTCCCAACCGCAACTACCCCGCATCAAGAAGGTAGAAGGAGAACGACGATGCTCGTGTTTTTACTTCGGCATTTTCTGCCGTGCTACGTCGACTGGCTTAAGGATTACTGGGTTCCCTGGGATATCTGGATACCACAAGGGGTCATGCTGACTCTTGTGTTCCTGTTCTTACTGGGGGCTCTAATTGCGATTGCGCTGTGCTTCTCTCTGATAGCCTTCGCAATCTGGTTCTACCTTGGAGTCGCCTGCATCGCGCTCTACCTCCTGTTTGAACTGGCAGTCCTAGGTCTCTACCTAGCCGGCTGGTGGAAAGAACACGGAGGCAAAACGGCGCTTATGCTGGTGGCATAACTCATTCAGAAGAAGGAGAACGACATGCCTATTCGAAACGTTCGCATGGCGGAAAACTACCGCTTAATGCTCGCCTGGGTCATCATGGTAGCAGCCGTGATGGGAGCAGTAATAACCTCCGCAGGCGATGATACAAGCGTTAGCCTACTGGTTTGCGCGATCGCTTTCGCAGGCGGCCTTGCGCTGATTCCCGGTGACAACATCTGGATCACCATCACGGTGGCAGGCATCACGCTGATCGTAGCAGGCATCTGCCTACTCGAGTGGGAACTGACCAAGAAAGGATCTATCCTGCTCAGCTTAGACTTGGCCGTAGGGCTCTCCGGGCTGGTCTTGCGAAGCCTGTCTCCGCAACAAGAAGTCACCGAGTGGCCGGCCTGGTCAACGAACCTGGGCCATGCTTATTTCCCTGCTGAATGCAGTTTCTGCGGAACCCCCGTGGACATCCACAGAGACCGCTGGGAAGTAAACTACCTTCTGTTCAGGATCGATTCCAAAAACAGAGATCGCGTCGTCGGCTTGTTAAACGACTGCGGGATACCGGTACGGGAAGTTCCCAATGTGCTGGTAATCGATATCGGGATCAGCGTGTGTGAGAATCACATCTCCTGGCTGTCAAGGCTGGAGTCGCTGATCAAAGTCAACGGCAAAATCAACGTCGACATCATCGCTCAGGCCAACGAGACCTAAAGTTCGAAGGAGAAGAACGTGACACAAGTAAATGGCCCGTTCGAATTTCAGCGGTTCGTTCAGCTGGCCTCGGGCAAGTGCTCTTTCTGTGCTGGACAGGTAGTGGCTCACAACCTAACCTGTAACTGCATGGAAATTCGCATCTACGAGGCACCTGCGATGGTTGACTACACGCGGCTGCTTGAAGAAGCGGGCGTAACGTTCAACCTACCGGCCGGGATCGGCACGATAGTCGAAATCAGCGGCTGTACTAACCACGCCTACAAGCTGCTGCATCTCAGAGATCTTCTGCGCGACAACCAGGACGTACTCACGCCGGAGATCCTTGAGAAAACCAAGGCGTACGTCAAAGTCTGGGACGCACTCTAGCCGACCAAGGAGAACGAAGATGCTGATGGACAAAGATATGGCGGACAAGATCTACGGACCCGTCGGCGTATGCAACGTATGTCAGCAGCAGATTGAAAGCTGCTACTGCCGCGACTGCGACGAAGATGCTGAGAACGGTCACCTCAAGACCTGTCTCAAGTATGAACACGACCGTCACAGCATACAGAGAAAGGACGATCCAGAACCGGCCGTTCTGCAGATGAACCGCAACTACGCCCGCATAGGCGACCCGGTCAAGCGGTACTAACTTCACCAACGAAGAGGAGAATGACGATGACATACGCGATCGTAAGGATCGAAACACATCTAGACCGTGGGAAGGTTAACCAAGAGCTGAAGAAGCTGGAGGGCTTCCTCATGGTCAGCGGACCTAAGGATTCCGAGCATATCCTCGTGCTCAACCTACCTGAAGCCGTCGACCCTCGGCGCTTCGCTGAAATCCACATCAGACCGGTCCTGGGAAGTGGATACGAGATGCTAGTCTGTGAGGACATTGAGATGTCCGACCGACTCAGCGAGGTTACCTCGGCAGTTGTCGAAGCCAATCAGGACCGTCTACCAGAACTCGTATCGGACGGCAACGGCAAGATGGTCCCGCGTCAAGGAGGCGCAGGATACGTCGACAGGTCGCAAGATCCGTCTGCACCCTGGCGACAAGAGGATCACGATCCGGCCCAAAACCTGAGGTCTGCACCTCACACTGAAGGTTGGGACAGCAAGTACGGACACCCATAAACTGCCGCCAAACAGTTAAGGGTTAGCACTTCCAGAGGAGGAAGACGAAGATGACAACAGCAATGTTGATCGAACTGGATGTTCCGTTCCCCATCTTGGCCGCAGAAGGCATTCTCCCTAACCCGGAGGTTGTTCTCAAGGTGGCCTACGCGCTCGTGAATGGAGAAATCTGGTTCACTCCACTCGGCCATCACCCCAACAGCATCTTCGGCGGCAGAGATATTGTGAAGGCGATTTCCGAAAACGCGGGAGTCAAGTGGGATAACCACTTGTTCTTTGACGTGCATACCAGGACCGGCTACCCTTTCGGTGACCGCAGGGACGACGAGAAGATTTTCTACGTTGAAGAGCTGACCGTAACCACGGCCGACGAACAGCCGCATGTCTGGAGAGAGTACATCCACATTGCACCTGGCTGGTGGAAACGTAGACAACCGCTCTACACTCCCAAGCCGCTTCCAGAGTGGTTCTATGACGTCTTCCGGGCGATCATCGAACTTAACCCGCCAAATCCGTGGGGTCCCGACTGGGAAAAAAACCTCATGGGCGGAATACGAACGAAAACCGCCTAACAAGGCGAGAAAGGAGAAGACGATGAGAGGTTTTAGAGACCCGGTAGATAGCCACTGTTTCCGCTATGTTAAGAAAGGCACCCTTCTTCTCATGACGCGGACGGACGAACCTGCTCAGCTGGTGGAGCTCGAAGAATGGTACGTGGGCTCAGAGGATGAAATCAAGGTCAAGCGCGTCAGCAACGGCGAGATAATCGTCGAGTATCTCAGAGGGCTCAGCTTCCCAACACTCGAGGAAGTCGACAGACTCATGCCGAGTCTCGCCGACAGAGTCCGAATGGGGGTTGCGCAAAACCTAACCGCCCAACGAGCTGCGGAGTCGGCACCTCCCGAAACAAGGGACACCAAATACGGACCGCTCGACTAGTACTTACAAGAGGAGGAAGACGATGGATCAGGAACCTATCGGCAGGAACATCGGGTTTCAGATGACGGAAGGAACGCTCCTTCTTCTTGTCATAAACGAAGATGAAGCCGCAGCGGAGCTGGTTAGCTTGGTTAGTTGGACTGAGGCCAACAGCGACCAGGCGCAGGTCAGGTTCGTACGAACTGATGTGGTGGTCTCCGCTTCCGTTCTGAACGAGCTCTACCTTCCGACGCAACAAAACGTGGAGAGACAAATCCTTCGCGGTTGGAAAGGTCTCGCTGGTCACCCACGCTTCTACGCGGACACACCGCGGAGCAGCGGTCCTGGGAAATTCCCAAGCGGTTCGGGCGACACCAGCGACTAAGACTTCCAGAGGAGGAAGACGATGACTAACGATTTCGTTCCAACCCCACTTCAAAAGGCTATCGAAGAGGAGTTCGGACGCAATCCCACCTTCAGGACGCCCGAGGAGTTGGCACCCATTTGGAACATGTGGAAGGCTCCTGCAGTTATTGAAGAGGCTGCTGAAGGGCTGTTCCTAAATGGTCGTCTGAGAAAGAACGATAAGGAGTACGGGCCACCGGAAACGCATGAAGAACGACGTCAACGCATTCGCTTCCGAGGCGTACCAATTGGACCAGCGGGCGGCTTCATGCCTAGAAGACCCATTGATCCGGCGGACGGGCTTCGAACCAGCGAGCACTAGCACTTCCAGAGGAGGAAGACGATGAAAACTATAATGGTAGGAATTACAGCCACGTCTCCAACCTTCACGGACGATCCTGCAAGGAAGCAGGAGATAGTAATGGACGTGGCGGGCCTACTTGAGGGCATCAACGAGCTTGAGGGAGCACGGCTGATCGCCAAAGAATTCGGCATGTTCTGGTGTGTTCTGGTAATCCAGATCCCAGATGACCAGGACGCGGGAGCCTATGTCACCGAGCACATCCGATCGATGACAGGAGTTAGTGACGCCATTTGGTCCGAGGCCATCTGGATCTCCACCGAGGGGATGGCTCTTGGATCTACTCACGAACAGCGTATCGGCGAAACGGGAGCAGACGGTCTTCCCGCTGGCGCACCACGACCCGGCAGCGAACCTGGCAATCTCGGCGACTTTGGCGGAGCCGAACGCGTACCTCTACCACAAGAGTGGCCGTGAGGACTCAGCACCGAAGCAGATAGCAAGCCTCTCGCAAGAGGCTTAAGGAGGAAGAAAGAATGCAGCTGGTTCTGATTCAGATGACGGCTCAGGATTTCCTGGGCAGCGAGGAGGAAGTGTCGAGGGTGCGCGATGAGCTGCGAGAGCGGCTAAATCACATCGTGGGCGCGACACACATACATGAGGACGAAACTTCATACAGCTTCATCCTCGTCTTGCAGTTTCTCAAGGACGAAGATCCTGAGATCCTCAGGAAGCACGTCGAATCACTTCCCGGCGTCAGTTCCGCGCGTCTGTTGGAAGCCGAACGGACCAAATGGGGATTAGGAGAAGTCCGCGGTTCAGTCGGCGGCTGGCAGCTCGCGGAATAGCCATGGCAGGAATAAGCGGAATTCACGTCTGCCTTACACACGCCGACAACAAGTCTGGTCGGCTCTACTATCAACGCAGCACGTTTGCGGGCAAAACGGTAGCAGATGCTATCGAGGCGCTCAACTGTGGGGATCAAAAGAAAGGAGCACTACCGAAAGGTCGGTATATCACGGCGCCGTTTAGACTCAACGGTGAACCAATAAGTCCTGCTTCAGTAAGGATTCTCAGACATGCGGATTCCATCAGGGGCCGGATGACCTACCAAAGACCCATCAGGAGGTGAGATGGTAAAGGCGATCATCTTGATCGAGGCAAAGGTCCTACAGGCCAGCGTGCTCTTCGCTAGCATCAAGGATCTCAGGTTCACGGAAGGCAGGATCGTACAGGTTGACACGGTCACGGGTCCTTACGACGTCATCTTAACGCTTGAGGCTCCCAGCATGGATGACCTCACCAACATGATGTTCAATCAGGTGCTCGACCTGGAAGGGCTCAACAAAACCAACACCTGCCTCGTACTACCCAACTAGCCCAGGGGTCCTGAAAGGGATTACCCTTCACAGGAGGTTCATATGGCAGGATTTGGAGGAATCAACGTCGTCCTCACGGGTGTCCCCGTCCCCGCTGAGTCTACGTCTGGACGACTAAGGTACCGCAGGCCTTTCTCCGGCATGACGGTAGCCGAGGTAATCCGGCGTCTCAACAGCGGAGATCCGGCTCTCGGAGCATTACCCAAGGGTCGAAGGATGGTCCCGATCCTAAGGGTTAACAAGAAGTACGTCAGCTTAGATTCGAAGAGGACGTTCATGGACGGCGATACGCTTAAGGGCCGAATGAGCAAGGCGTAGCAGCACCAAACCAATCAGGAGGTAGAGATGGACGCCAAACCCATCAGACGAAGGAGCATCTCCCGCATGAGAATGGGAACACTGCTTCTCCTCGTCAGGAAAGGCAAGGAAAACGATGCAGAAGTCGTCAGTCTGTTCAGCTGCGAACAAGGCTACGCGATTGAAGTCAAGCTTCTGCGCAACAAGGAGGTAGTCGATTTACGCCGTGGCGACAAGCTCTATCACCCGATCGAGATGGATATCGAAAGACAAGTCATCAGCGGGTGGAACACGGTCAACGGCATCGTAGTGCTTCTCTGGGGCAACGGACCATCAACTGTTCACACCGGCCCGGTCCACGCCAGAGACTTCGCTAGATAGGAGGTCAGAAATGACAACAGCGGAAGAGTTCACATTCAAAGTGGAAGGGTTCCACTTGTATGGAGATGCTGCTTGCTTCAGATGCAAGACGCAACTCGTTCCAACAGAGGTCGCAACCCACTACAACCGGATGTGGATCGACGTCCCAACGCAAGAAGAGGCCGATCGTCTTGAGTCGCTCCTCCAGGAGCTTGGCTTCGCGTACTCGGTCTGGCACCATGAGGCAAACCCCAGGGTTCACCGCTTCATGCTGGGAGGGTGCGATGAGCATCTGCTCTCACTTCACGGGATTCGGGACATTGCGAAAGCCAACGGCGACAAGATCAACCGCGAGATCTTGGAGCGGTACAGAAAGCCGTAACAGATGACAACTGAACAACAACCCCAGGCGCCCTAACAAGCGTCTAACCACCACCTTCAAAAGTGGTGTCTGCACAAGGTGCGGAAAAGGGATCCGGGATTGGTCACGCGAAAGCGTTTATAACAAACGTACAATGGCGACATTGTTTGCGCTTTTTTGCGCGTTTGTTATTTTGATCAGTCCCGGTTTTCTTTTGTTTAAAATTAAACCTCTTTAAGCTTCTTTATATCAACTTCCTGCATTTGCAACCAAGGACGTTAAGTTTTTGAGAGTGAGTGCGACAGGGGGACCCCTCAGCCAAGCAACGACTTGGAATGAGTGAGGGGGAATGGTATCCCCCGACAAACGAACGAACAAAAATAGTCCGACTTGCAAGCAGGAGAGCTTTTGGTACTTTTGACGGTTCAAAAGTACAAAGAAATTTAATTTGCTAACTTCTGAGGAAATGATACTTCCGATTTTTCTTCCGTTTTGAAAGGCAACGTGAAATAAACTTTTGTCCCCTCGCCAACTCTACTTTCAAGCCATATTTTTCCACCGTGTGCCTCTACAATTTGTCTACAAATATAAAGCCCGAGACCCGAACTTCCCTGTTTTTGCTCGACAGCTCCTGTACCGCCATCAATTTGCCCAAATTTTGTAAATAAAATTGATTTTTTATCATCGGGTATACCAGTACCGTTGTCAGACACCAAAACCTCAACATGGCGATCCTGGTGCCCCTCTGCTGAAACCGAAGGTTGAAGTAAAATTTTAATTTCTATTTTTCCACCGTAATTTGTAAATTTAAGGGCATTTGAGATTAAATTATTTATAACCTCGCCAATTCTACCGTTATCAAACAGGAATTCGCCAATTTTCCCTTCACTTGAAAAACCAATATTTATATTTTTCCCTTTTGCAGCATATGAAAATACCTCAATGTGCTCAAGAATTATTTTTGCCAAATCGTTTTTGGCAAGTTTTATGTTGATCCTCCCCTGCTCCATTTGGGCAACGTCCAAAAGCTCGTTAATAGTATCCATCATTCCTGCTGCGGAATCGGAAATTACTTCCATCATTTTTTCCTTGTCGTCTTTAGGTAGATCATGACTTTTCAGAAGTGATGAGGCGCCTTTGATAGCAGATGCCGGAGCACGCAGCTCGTGAACTATCATGTTGGTAAAGTCGGCACGAATACTTTCGATCTTTTTTTCAAGTGACATATCGCGGAGAACAATTGAAACCCCTATGATTTTACCTGTATTGGCAAACAGGACCGGATTTACATGAACCGTAAAATATTTATCGTAAATTTTTATATCCGCAAATCTCAGGGTTTTCTTTGTTTCAAAGACATCTTTAATATGAGTGGGCAAATTTAAGTCTTTGGGTACGGATGATAAAAAGTCCGTTAAGCTTGGGTTTTCACTTAACTTTAAAAACTCTTTTGCTGCCTGATTTATAACCGAAAGCTGGAATTGACCTTGTTCGGCAATCAACATTACAGTTCCGGCAGGCAGACTTAAAATCAAAGAATCAAGCTTGCCCTTCTCTGTCTCAATAACATCATTAAGGCGGCTAATCGCAACTTGCGCCGTGTTAACAATTTTGTAGAGAAGCGACATGTCAGCATCTTGGTAAATTCCTTTCTTGCGCGATGAAATATTTATCATTCCAACCAACTGATTACTCATAACTAGCGGAACATTGAAGTACGACTGAGGGACTGTATCAAAGTATTCAGTAATAGCGCTTTTTGGTGCGGCTGTAGCCTGAGATTCTGTGATTTGGTAAGAAGAGAATATGGGATCAATTGCTGCAAGGGCTTCTTGCATAATTTTTGAAACACTCCTGGTAAAATTTGCTGAGACATTTTCTTTAAGGTAGGTCTTTATATTGATTTTTTTGTCCGCCGTTATGGCGTAAGAAACTGTTGAAGTATCAAAGAGGTTTTCGATTGTAACCGCAATAGTCTGAGCAACCGATTCGATGCTCAAAGAATAACCTATTTTCTCAGTAATTCCCTGAACGAGGTTGAGCTCGTAAATTTTTCTATCGAGCTCCTTTTGCTTTTTAGCCGATTCTTCTACCCCCTTCTCATGGCGCCATGAAAAATAGACAGCAATGCTTCCAAAGATAAAAGTGGTTAGGGCAAAAAACCACAACATACCTTGAGTATACAATTAACAAATTAACGAAAACAACAAATTAATGAATCCCAAAAGAGGATCGAAGCTTTTTAGATAAACCACCGAGCTGCTTAGTAATATTTTCAGCTAGTGAGACAGCTTCGTCGAACTGGTTTTTGCTGATTAGCTTATTGTCATGAACGATATCCAAACACGCAACAGACTCATTTATAGATCCTAAAGAATTTTCAATGTATCTCTTGAAATCTTTATCCGAAAACTTTGCTGAACCTTCAGCCACATTTAAAGAAACTGACAATCCTGCTCTCCTTAATTGATCGCCTAATTCCCAATGTTCACGAGGAAATTTTTTAGTTATTTCTACAACCATTTTGTAAAAAGATTTTGCATCTTTATATACGGGAAAGTCTAGAAATCTGAAAGTTCTCATAAGTTAATGGTCAATTTGTTAATTGGTTAACTGTTATTTTGTGAGGTTCTCAAGCTTATCCGCGGTATGCTTACTACCAATGACGATTATATAAGTTCCGGTGACAAAACAGATTCCTTTAATTAGGAAAATAAGGGCAGAATAAATATTGTTGTAGGATAGCAAAAAATACGAATTGAGCGCATCGATTATTATTCCAAGTGCTAGAAATAAAACTCCGGCCGAAATACTCTTAAATCCTGCCGCTAAGATTCCGCTTCCGAATTTCTTGGTCACCTGGTACATAATTCCTGCTGCAGAAACCGCGGCAAAAGCCGCTACAAAAGAGACTCCTTCAACCAAAATTGTAAAGAAACGGGCAGTATCAACCATATTAGGCCTTAGGTATATTGTTAAGCATTTTGTTTAAATCTTCAAGGTCGGCTTTCGCACTCAAAATGTTATTATCCGCTTCACTGGGTGCCTGGGTTGGAACCTGAACTTGGGGATTTTGGGCAGGTTGTGCAACTTCTTGAATTGGAGATGGTGCCGGCGCTACGCTTGGAACTGGCGCAACCGGTTGGCCGCTGGCAATTTTCCCAACAATTGATACTCCATCAGGATGAGCTGCAAGAATTGATTCCATGGTCTTTTTGACGATGAGTCCTGAAAGCTCTACGAATTGGTTTATGAGCTCTTGAAGAAGCATTTGCGGATCTCCCGTGATGTTGGTGACCTCACCCGTTGAATCTACTTCAATTCCCGAGACGTTCTTAACTTTTGCCAAAGTTATGTCAGGCCCCAAAATTGCCATTTGGCGCTTTATAACCTCCGTAAATATTTTCTTGTTGTCTTCCATTACTCTCCTATCAATCTTTTGATTTTTGCTACAACGTCCTTGGGTTCAACCTGATATTTAAGAATGTAATCTTCAGCGCCCGCATTAAGGGCTCCCTTCACTAATTCGTCGTGACCAAAGTTTGTAAGCATAGCAACCGGAATATTTTTTGTGGTTTCATTTTCTTTAAGCTTTTTGAGGACGTCATTCCCTGACATGTCGGGCATCATTTGGTCTAGAAGAATTATGTCGAACTTGGTCTTTGCAACTGCGTCAAGCGCTTCCTGACCGTTTTTGGCAAGTGTTACATCGTATCCTGCAGACTTAAGCCCTGTTTGAAAAACCGAGGCGGTTTGTTGTTCATCATCAACCAATAGAATAGATTTTGCCATAAAATTGACCTCTAATTAAGGCTAGCACCCCCATCAAACTAATGCAAGCCCCAAATTAATTTGCGTTTCAACTCCTTGCCATGCACATCTAAGGGCGTTAAATTTTTAAGAGCGAACGAACGTATCGAAAACTCAAATGTCTGAACGTAGTGAGTTTTTGAGTTTTAGTGAATGAACGAAAAAAAATAGCCCGTCTTGTGCGGCAAGTCACTTTTGCATACTTTTGGTGAGGCAAAAGTATAAGAAAAATGGTGGTATAATTTCTGCATGAACTCATCAACCGTTTACATTTTTGATATAGACGGCGTTATCACGGATCAAGATCAAAACGTAAATCCCAAGGTAATTGAAAAAATTGCCACTCTACTTCCCTCCCCTGTCGCATTTGTAACCGGAAGACCGCCTGCCTATATTAGGAAGAATATCATCGATCCTCTTCAGGCAAACGCTTCAGATCCAAAATTAATAGAAAATGTTTACATTGAAGCAGAATTTGGCGGTGTGAAGATGAGTTTTGAAAATGGAATAGAAAACAAGGAGATTAGGATAGAACTCGAACCGCCAAAAGAACTAATAGAAAAGGGGCGAGAAATAGCGGCCCGATATCCTGAAGTTACCTGGTTTGAGCCGAAAGAAAATACCATAAGTCTTTCTTGTATTCCCGGTAAATCACTTGAGACTTTTCATAAAGATCAGGAGAAAATAATTCCGGAGTTTGAAAAATTTCTTAAAGAAACAGGACTTGATGCCGAGTTTGATGTGCAAAAAGATATGCTGGGAAGCAACATCCGACACAAGGGAATGAATAAATCTACTGCAACAGCAAACGTAATCGGCTGGCTTAGCAAAAGAGGGCAAGCGAAGGCGCGGTATTACGGTTTTGGAGATTCAAAAGGTGATCTTGAGATAGCGGCTGAGCTTAAAAAACAAGGAAAAGACTTTGAATTTATTTTTGTTGGCGAGGAAAAAGATTTGGGAGACACCCAGGATCTGCCAGTCAAGATTACGAATAAAAAATTCGACCAAGGCACTCTTGAATATTTAAACCTTCTTTAATTCTTTCATTTTTATTACACCACTCTTCTTGCTATGTAAGAGATATTCCTATATACTTGTACGCTCATGGTTTCAGAAGTTGCCGCTCTCCCGCGTTCCCAGACTGAAGGCTTTAAAGCTGTTTCTATTGGCGTGATTGAAAGACCCCAATCACTTGAAACAGTTCGCACAAGCCCATTTACTCTACTTCCGGGAGAAATGATTATGGGGCATGTTGTATCCGATACGAAAGTGGCTTTTACTCCACAATCCGACGGGTGGGGATTTATTGGAGTAGATCCTGAAGGAAATGTTCATGCGATGGATTCCTGGGATGTTTCAAGCAAAATTACCACCGGCGAGGCAGTCCCGGGTCAAACCAAGATTGACCCCGCTGATGTAATCCACCGCCCAAGCATAACAGTTGCAAAAGGATGGACGGCAATATGGTTTGCTGACGAAAATCGAGGAGAATTAACAATTGAACAACGACAAATAGGAGAGCCTCTTGTTGTCCTTGATGAGGAAAGTATTTACGCAGGTGATCTATTACCCAAACGGGTAGAAGACCTGATGAATCTTGGGCAAAGAGACAGGGAAAAGTATGACGTTGATACACTTACACCAAACGTACCATACAAATTACCATTGTCTGACTCCGGAAAGTAACTGACCGATAGTTTGATATAATTACTTCAGTGCCAAGAGAAACACGACTTACAAGCAGTAGAGGATTCATGGGCCCCGAACCTACAGGAGAAGGCATCGAGGGTCTTTTAAGTCCTGAGCTGAGAGCAAGAGTAGAACTTTTAAAAAAGGGTTTGGACCCTGATACTCGGCTTCCTCGCCCACCCAAACCTCAGAGGATGAATAAAAAACCCGGGAGAAAGGCCTAATTCAAAACGTTTATAAACACCAAGGCTAAATTGGTGGTATAATCACTTATTATGGCCTTACCTGAAAGACTACAAGCAGATGAGTTAATAGAAATTGGGAGAATTAAAGACGATGAGAGGGTTGATTTCGCTCAAGCTGTTGAATTGTTTAAACAAAGAGATGATGACAGAAGAAGACCCCACCGTGTCTCAGGACCGCCCAGGAATGAAAAGGGCGAGCTGATATTTCCCCCAACGGATAATCCAAGCACGAGCGGAATTGAACCCCCTAGATATGTTGGACAGGCTGAGGATCCCTTTGCCCATTCGCGTAGAGGCCCCAAAAGGACGGGAGATATAAGAGAAATGCTTGATGAGACGGCAACTCCAACCAACCTTGAAGAATTTTACGCGTTTATGCTTTTGACAGAAGCGTCAGCTATGGAAGATGGAAGAATTTCAGAAGATGAAGCCGTTTCAAATGTAAAAGGCTTTTTAAAAGATGTACAAAATGGCGGTTCAAAGCTGCAACAAAATCAAGTTCAGAACAGCCAACCAAAAGGCACAAGACATTACAGAGTTCGCCGACAGGTTTAATTTAAAACCTTGGTATTCTTGCCGTCTGTTACAACCTCTATTGAACCTATTTCATCCGTCCTTTTATACGGCAAATTATACTTTTTAAGAAGCGCTATAACGCTTGGGTGAGGGTGATGATAGCGATTATTCTTGCCGGCGGAAATTACCGCTAAATACGAGCGAATATTTTGGAAAGTCGTATCATCTACTCCGGTTTTTGAACCGTGATGAGGAAGTTTGAAGATCTGAAAACTAGTGGCAAAATTTAATGTATCAAGAATTTGATAAGTAATATCTCCCGTGAAAAGCGCGTGAAATTCCCCAAAACTTAAGACTTGAACTAGCGAATAATCATTTGTATCCTGCGATTCAAATCCCTGCCTTGGCCAATACGTAGTAAGATCTGCTCCGTCTGAAAGCTCAAACTTATCGCCTATCGTTATAAGCTTTAAGGGAATTTTCTGCGCTCGAACATCGGAAATTAAAGTATTAAAGGTTATAGTTTTATTTATGTTATTGAGAGTTGAAGTATTGAAAGACAAAACCTTATAGCTGTTC
Organism: uncultured Gammaproteobacteria bacterium; assembly: GCA_964452165.1. Lineage (GTDB taxonomy): Bacteria > Patescibacteriota > Microgenomatia > Levybacterales > GWA1-39-11 > GWA1-39-11. Next base: position 38,649 of record CAYVKP010000003.1, read on the forward strand.
AGAACGTCTATCAGGCCGCCAATATGGTCTGCGTCAGGGTGAGTTGCAAACATAAGCTCTATATCATGATCCCAAAAGGGCATGTAGTGCGACAGACAAGCGACCATCTTTCCATTTTGCGGCCCTCCGTCAATGACAATATCTGCTCCTGTTGGAGTCCGAATTAAAATTCCATCACCCTGCCCCACATCACAGAAAATCACATGAAGGCTCTTGTCTGAAAACTTGCTTGTTTGATAAAAAAAGAGGAAAACCAAGGCTACAAAGCAACCTGCGATAATAACCAAATACTTTGTCATTTGCCAGATTTTTTACTTGCGCGCCTATTTTGGTTGATCCAAATCACTACCGCAAGCAAAACTAAATAGTATCCAACTATAATCGTCCAGGGAGTTGAATCAAGTTTTAACGGAATTGAATGAGCGGCAAATAAATCGATAATTGCCCGGAAATAAGAAAGAAGTGGTAAAGATAATAATACGAAAGGTGCTGAAAGAATTGGAATGAAACTTAAGATCGCCGCTACTCCACCCAAAATCATGAGCGGCGGCACAGTCCAGAGAACCAAAAAATTAACTAAAACTGAGATTGGAGAATACGTCCCGAAGAAAAATAAAAGTATCGGCGTTGTGGCAATTTGTGCCGCAAGGGTGGTACGAAAGTCTTCAAAAAATTCTTTTTTGAAGACGCCGAATTTAAATAACGGATCAAGAATTATTATTCCAAGAGTCGCGGCAAATGAGAGAATAAATGAAACCGAAGTAATAACCGTAGGATCCCAGAAAACCATGGCAAAAGCGGCGAAGAAAAGAGCGACTACCGAGGTATTTTGGCGGCCCATTATTCCTGCACCAAGTGCAAAACCGCCCATTATTGCCGCGCGAACTATAGAGGGCTGAAAATCTGCCAGGGCTGTATAAAATAGTATGGCGGCAAAAGTTGCGATCAAAGCTTGTTGTCGCCGCAAGAATAACAAAAGAAATACCAGCAGGAAACTTGTTAACATGCTAACGTTCATTCCTGAAGCTGCGACTACGTGCAGGACGCCCGTGACTTGATATTTCTTTGTCTCGCTTTTACTCAAATCCTTCTCGCCAAAAACAATTCCCATCAAAAGGCCGGCGTCTTGAGCGCTAAGCGAGCGTGAGTAAACGGATTTTATATGCGACTTTATACCTGTGAAAACTGTGGTCTCAGTGACAGGATTTTTACGAATAACGGTTTCGCGAGGTTGATAGAAATAGAAAATAACGAGGCGAACAGCGAGAATTAGTATTAACAAAGCTATAAATTTCTTCATTTCTAATTCGCCATTTCGAAGCTGAATGCATGATAAGTTTGTTGAACGAACGCCCGAAAATTCAAATGTCTGAACGTAGTGAGTTTTTGGATTTTAGTGAGTGAAACGAATTTTGAAAGCATGAAGCAAGACATGGTCGAGAGTTTTTGATACTTTTGACGGTTCAAAAGTACAGAAATAATATTTTTGCGGAAAAAGTACGATAATAATCTTTTCATAAACTTATCATGTCCTTTATTTTGTCATAAGTTTTCTGGCCCAGGATTTTCTTTGAAACTAAATCCTGCAGAACCGCATATGGCCTCCCGTTGATGATTTTTTGTGCAGTAACCGGACCGACTGAAGGCAGTGAATCGAGCTCTGATTCGGTTGCTGAATTGATTGAAACCGGTCCATTGGGATTTTGGGCGGTCGAACCAGATGAAGATATCATCGAACTACCTGCCGGCATAGCCTCTCCCTGAGCGGGGACGTAAATTTTTTGTCCATCCGCCACTTTTGCTGCCAAGTTTATTTGCTTTCTGTCAGCCTGAGAACTCATTCCTCCGGCAGCAATTAATGCATCTTGAATTCTTGCGTCAGTATTTAGGCTGTAAACTCCGGGATTTATAACCTGACCCTCAACGTCAATCTTGATTTTTGCGCTCGATGAACTTTCCACGCCGGCAACTTCCGCACTTTTTTCAAATTTTATTTGAGTTTTATGAGTACCGAGGATCTGCATAGCCCCAATTCCAAGGAAAACCAGCCCAACACCCAGCAGTCCAAGCACCAAAAAATTCTTTTTAGCAAATCCTAGAAGTGCGTTTTGGAACGAACTCTCCTGCTCTTCCATAAGTAAAGAATAAGGAATTAGGAATTATGAATCAAGGAGTAATCTATCGTGGATTTCCAACCTGAGCAGTTGACGGTTGAAGTTTAGCATTAGCTCTATATTGAGCGTATGTATCCATAATTCCATGCATTATATTTGTTGAGTTACCAATAAACCTAGCTGCAACGGTTCCCAAAAAGGGTTCGTCGATTTGAAATCTTTCAAGCTTGGTGGGAATGTCAGGAAGTTCAGCCATGGCCACTAAAGCATCACCAGGTTCCCACACCTTATCCCTTATATCCGAAGCTTCTAAATGAAATGCTTCAGCCAAATAATCGCTAGGAATAGAAGGGGCAAGTGATGGCATTGGCCTACCTATAATAGAGGCTTGGTTGCGTATGGCAGCGTGGGATATCACAACTCCGGTATGATAGGCCACAACATCACGGTAATCGACTTCAAATTCACCTTTCATCATGGCGCTGAAGCTTGTTCTTATTTCTGTCAGGCTTGCAAGCGACTTTTGAAAAACACGGTCTTTTATATTGTGTCTCATATAAAGCAATATTTGCTTGCCGAGTTGTCCTGGACTTGCCGATCCTTCAATAAGCTTTGTGCCTTCTCTTACCGCTCCAACACTTAGGGGAAATAGAATTGTTGGTTGATTTGACTCATCCGATTGAGACTGATCCGGATCTACGTGCTCAGAATCGTCTTCTTTCTTGTTTCCCATTTCAGCGGATAATACCTTGAAGGCTTCAAAATGTCAAATTACACTACAAAATTTATAATCTTGCCGGGAACGTAAACAACTTTCTTGATTTCTTTTCCTTCCAGCTGATTTTTCACTGTTTCTTTTGCTTGTTCTTCGACAAGATTTTTATTTCCCAAACTATCGCTTAACATATCAAACTCTCCCCTTCTTTTCCCATTTATCTGAATAGCAATTGTTGTTGTTGATTGCTGCAAATTTTTATCATCATATTGGGGCCAATTTGCAAGATGAATTGATTTTTCATCTTTTCCCATTCTTTTCCATAGTTCTTCAGTCATATGGGGAGCAAAAGGCGCAAGCATTTTCAAGAACGTATCGAACTCCTCAATCGATACTTTTTCTTTTCTCGACAAGTGATTTAGCCACTCCATGAGAGCCGCCACGGCCGTATTGAAGTGAACCGCTTCTATATCCTCCGTAACCTTCTTAATAGCCTTGTGCATCTGACGAAGGTCTTCTTCATCGGTAGAACCTGAATCTGAAACTTTGTCATACAACCCCCAGACCCTTTGTAGGAAGCGGTATGCGCCCCAAACTCGGTCAGAAACCCACGGACCGGTAGCATCATAAGGCATAAAGAAAGCCAAATACACGCGAATTGTGTCTGCCCCATACTTTTTGACTTCCTGATCCGGGTTGACCACGTTGCCGTGAGATTTACTCATGCGATTTCCGTCCGGACCCAGAATTACTCCGTGATTTACACGTTTGCGGGCATACTCATCAAGATCAGTAAGGCCAATGTCCTTGAAAAACTTTGTGAAGAAGCGAGAATAAAGAGTATGACCCAAAGTATGCTCCGCTCCACCAAAATAAATGTCAACAGGCATGGCGTTGCCGGCAATCTTCTGGTCAAATGGGCCGTCAGTATAAGCAGGTGACAAGAACCTCCATAGATACCACGAGGAGTCAAAGAAAGTATCGAGTGTCTCAGCGTCTCTTTTTGCTTTGCCGCCGCATTTGGGACACGACACATTCAACCAATCCTCATTTGTTGCAAGAGGAGCCTTACCTTTTGGTGTGTAATCGACATCGTAAGGAAGCTCAACGGGCAAATCTTTTTCGGGAACCGGCACTATTCCGCAGTTATCGCAATGGATCATGGGGACAGGCGTCCCCCAATATCGTTGCCTCGAGATTGACCAATCGTGAAGATGGTATTGAACTTGACGTTTTCCGTATCCCTTCTTCTCGACCTCGTCGATTACCTTTGAGATTTGATCCGGAACCCTAAGCCCGTCCCACTCTCCTGAATTTATTATTGTGCCTGGACCAACATAGGCCTGTCTGTCTGAAACTGAATCGCTACCCTTAATTACTTGCTTGATGGGCAGATCATACTTCTTGGCAAATTCAAAGTCGCGCTCGTCATGTGCCGGAACAGCCATGATTGCCCCCGTTCCGTAACTTGCCAAAACATAGTCTGCAATCCAGATCGGTAAGCGCTCTCCGCTCATCGGATTGATAGAATATAGGCCTGTAAAGACTCCTGATTTCTCCTTGTTTTCCTTTCTTTCAAGCTCTGTTTTCCTTGCGGCTTTGTCAACATAATCACGCACGTTTTTTAGAGTGTCTGCGGGGATAACCATATCCAAATCATTACTTTCCGCATCATTTTCTGTCTTTTGAGTTTTTAGTTTTGAGTTTAATAACGAAGTTACTACAGGGTGCTCAGGTGCCAAGACTAAGAATGTTGCTCCATAAATCGTGTCTGGCCGGGTTGTGAAAACTTGGATTTTGCTGTCTTCATGGGCCAAACCTTCCACTTTAAAATCTATCACTGCCCCCTCCGATTTGCCAATCCAAGTATTCTGTCCTTGCTTCACAGCTTCCGGCCAATCAACCTTAGTATCGTCCTTCCAAAGCAGCTCATCTGCATAATCTGTGATCTTCAAGAACCACTGTTCAACTTCCTTCTGGACAACTTCTGCTCCGCATCTCCAACAGCGGCCATTCTCAACGTGTTCATTCGCAAGTACGGTAGCATCATTTGGACACCAGTTTGATAGAGTTTTATCACGGTAAGCAATTCCGCGCTCAAACATTTTGATAAAGATCCATTGATTCCACTGATAATAATTTGGTAGACACGTTATGACCTCATTTTTAAATGAAAAAGAAGCCCCCATGGTGGCATACTGCTCCTTCATGCGCTTAATATTCTCAAGCGTCCAATCCTGAGGGTGGATATTCCTCTTTATAGCAGCGTTTTCTGCCGGAAGTCCAAAAGCATCAAAACCATTTGGAAAGAAAACGTTTTTTCCTTGCATTCTTTTAAGCCGTGCATAGATATCGGCGCCTGAGAAAGTAAACCAGTGCCCCATATGCAAGTCACCTGATGGATAAGCAAACTCCGCCAAGACGTAATGGGTGTTAGGAAGACTTGGGTCAGAAGTATAGGTATCGTTTTTCTGCCAGTAATCCTGCCATTTCTTCTCTATTGATGATGGTTGGTACTTCTCTATCGGTTTTTTCTCATTTTTTGTTTGTGCACTCATAAGCACAATTATATAGCAAAAAAATCTTCTTTAACAGATTACAAAGCTAGCTTATCCCATAGGATTTATAAAATTTCCGGAAAAAGTTATCTCATAATATTTTTAGCCTATGATTTTGGTGATATAATCATTCTGTTAAGTTAGGGACGGTCCTTAATATGGCAAAAAGCTTGTCATTAGCGGGTTCGTCCTGCTCTTTGACATAGACACGGAATTAAATTTAGAAACGAAAGGAGAGATGTGACCAACTCCCGGTTCGACTACTACTGTAGTTACTGTCTACTCTCTCTTGTTGCCGCAGCGCTTACCATTTATGCATTCTTGCACCACGATTACGTTGGTGTTGTAGCGTGCTTATGTGGTTTTTCGCTCTGTGGTTTACAGAAAGTTTTAGACTGGATAGACGACAAATTCTACGAACCTGTAGCCGGTCCTCCGCTAACGCGAACCGAAGAAGAGAGAAAGGAAGCCGAATGCCCTGGTGGACAACCTATTTAGGATTCGCAATGACGCTTTACGGTATGATTGCTTGCTTCGGTATAGCCATCGACAACCTGTTTGCCGGCAAGGCACGCAGCACCCGTAACGTCGCTGTCGACTCTGCGTTGATCTTTGGCTTTGGCTGCTTTGGCAGTTTGGGCCTCATAATCATGTTCAGGTCGATGCCTACATAGTCCTAGCCGATCCCGCGGGATCGAGAAAGAAGGGAATCAAATTGACTCTCACTACTCGCCAGAGAAAACTCGCAAGGTTCTTCTCCGGATGGGCAGCCATCATCACCACCGCTTACCTTGTTTACATGGGGCTATCAAGCGGGGAAACCCTGCCAACTTTAGGACTCACGAACAACCAGTTTTTGGCCTGGAAGATTGAGGGCCATCTCATGGGGTTCGTGGCCTGTTCGGCAGCAACCTACATCGCCGCAAGAATCTGGCTAAATCCTGAAGTCTCGGGAAGACAATGGACGATCGTCGGAATCTACGCGGTCCTGGGCGCGGTAATCGAAGGACTTCAGTTCTTCACTCCCGCTCACACTCCCCTACCTCAAGACGTAGGAATTGACCTCCTTGGAGCCATCATCGGCACCTCGGTTGTCAGACTCGTACTTAGGTATCCGATCGGATCCTTAGTTACGGGATGGGGAACAACATTGGCCATTTTGTGTCTACTTATGGCACGTAGTTCAGCGTCATTCGGCGCCTGAGAGGAGACAACGATGACAACTCAAAAGACAGACAAGGAAGAGAACAAGACCTACGAAGGCCATAAGAAGCCCGAAGTGGTCTACGCCGGCCAACTTCACATGGTACTGGATGGCCCCTGGGACATTCTGAAACTCGACATGCTCCACCAAGAGGAATATCTACACGATGTCCTCCGACGGGCAGTAGAACGAGGACTTGTCAAGATAAGGTTTGAAGATCTCGAAGGTGGTCTTGGCTACAGAGTAGTCATGATCAATGAACTCCTGGCCAGGCAAAGACAGGGACTCGTCTACGAGATACACAACGGGCTGGAAGAAGCACCTCCTACGCAATACCTCTTCAAAAGGGTTAGGGTAGGAAACTTAGTTTTCTGGAGTGTGGACCCACAGGATCGTCTCCGTTAGGGGCACACCGAGCTGAGAGGAGAAGACATGCAGCCCCGCCCCCGCCAACGTACGTTAGTCCTAAAAGCGAAGAAACTCAAGAACAAGTGCTACGCTTGCAGGACTGGCCATCATCACAGATGCACATCACGGAAGCGCCTGAACATACGAACTTTCGAGTATATCTCCGTAAGGGGATGTCCTTGCAGATGCCGCAAATCAGAGCGCGAACGATGGAGAGACATGCTTCTCGACAGAAGCTAAAGGAGGGAAATCATGAGCACGGTAACGGTACGAGTCGAGGGTTCAACCGAACCTATCGAACTTGAAATCCCTCACGAGGGAGCTAGCTGGTATGAGGTGCTCTGCAACGCACGGGACAAGGGCCAAATCGAGGTGACCTTCGACGAGACCACGCAAGTGGGCCGCGGGGTTCTCTCAATAAACCAGCTATCTGATCCGAGAGGTTGGATCTTGAGCCATAAACTCAAGCACTCCAACCCGTTTTCGCTGGACGTCGCAAGTCCCGGTGATGAAGTCTACTTCTTCGAATCGCCAAC
>CAYVKP010000003.1:46283-68996 GCA_964452165.1 uncultured Gammaproteobacteria bacterium
TTTCGCTGGACGTCGCAAGTCCCGGTGATGAAGTCTACTTCTTCGAATCGCCAACTGTCGACGAACCACCCGCAGCCTAGTCGCAACGGCGGCTGAAGAAGGAGTGAGATAAGAAATGGCCACACAACTGGAACGGGAAGAAGGAGTTCCGAGACTCATGTGGGCCTTCTGGCCGATATGGGGGCTGGCGATCTTCGCCGTGTTCATAGTCGGAATCTTTAGTCTGGCAGCCGGATTCGTTTTGGCTGTGCTGTGTGCCGTCGCACTGTTCGCACGTTTGGTTTTGTACATGATACAGGCTAGCGATCGAACGAAAAGACGCCGACTACGAATGCAAGGCCGCACAGGGGCTGGAAATGGAGGAAGACATGATTCTTGAGGTCGACTTCGTCGACAACATGAGCTCGACCGAAGAGATAATGCTCGCTCTTGCCATAATCGGCATAGTTGCGCTGTTCTTCGGAATGTTTAAGCTCACTCCGAACGGCGGAAAGTCTAAGGTGCAGAAGCACCATTCGACGTTCAATACAACAGGACGCTTCACGCGCCCCGGACGAGCCGCGGCACTAGCCCGCAGGAACAGAGGGAGAAGATGACCACTTCCAACACTGGAGAAGACGTCACCATGAACGACGAGAACGAGATCACGGTAACCCTGGTGATCGACTTAGGAAAGCCACTCGAGCTAGTCATCAAGAAGACGAGCCAGGACCTGACGGTCTGGAATGCCATGCTTGAGGCTCAGCGAGTTGACCCACCAGAGCAACGAGTGAACTATTCCACCAAGCAGTACCGGAATCCCGGACCATTCGTGGTCTACAGGATCAACGGTCTAGGGAACGCGAGGTATCCCAGCTGGCGGCTTCGCATTAACGGCAAGTTTGTGGCGGGGCCCTTCGTGAAGGCGAAAATCCAAGACGGCGATATGATCGAATGGGTCTACTGGGATCCTACCTGGTGGCAGGACCTTATGTCCAACATCGGGATCAGAATCGGCGCCACCACCTAGCTATTCGCTCACAAGCGATAGAAGGAGACAGGAATGAAGAAAATCCTCGCCGCAGTAGCGGTAATCGTTGTCATCGTGATAACGATAGCCCGCAAGATCAACCCTATGCCCGCAGGCTAAGGAGGTGACCATGTTCGAAGGCTTTTGGCCTTACGCTCTGGGAAGCGATATGTTCACCATCGGAGCCATCGGCTTCGGTTCGTGGATGGCGTCGAGTCCTCCCAAGAAACCCTGGATTAGAGAAGAAAGGATTATGGAGCTCTGCTTCTACCTCCTTCTCACAGTAGCACCTCTTACCGTCGCGGTTGTCATCGGTAACAGGTACGCCTTCTTCTATGCGTGGATAGCGCTGGGAGTTGAACTCACGGTTCTGGCAGGTGCCTTGACAATCTCAAGCGGACTCTTGTGGTTGTTTGCCCACGATGGGCTCAGGGCCAAGATAGGACGGCTTTTCGAGCTGTCTTTGGACACCTTTGTGGTGGGTATTGCCATGACCGCATTGTTCGCAGGCGTCCTTGAACTGATTAAAAGTTAGGAGGTGACCATGTTCTGGGTGCTACTTGCAGCTTGCTGCGCCCTTCTCCTTGGAGGAGCGAATATCGGCGAATCCTACCCTGCGCTGGGAGTAGTTTCAATGTCACTATCAGGCTTGGCCTTGTGCCTTGCCGGGGTGATAAACCAGAAAGCTCAACGTGAGCTACCCGACCCCTAGCCCCGACAACGGCCCGGACCCTGGGATCATTGCGATCTTCTTGGTTTGTATAACCGTCGCGGGCTTGGTCCTGGTATTGCTTATATGAGCTGCAACTCGCAAGTTGCGAGAAAGGAGGACGAAAAGTCAAATTCCGTGTCTGAGGGAGGCATTTTGTTAGAATGGCTTCGCCATTCATTATTTCGACACTCGTCGATCTATTCACCACAAAATGCCTCCCCCTCACACCTCTTGCTTGATTCATCATTCATAATTCGTTATTCTTAAACCATGAAGCTTCTCACTCAATCTCTATCGCTCATTTTGGCATGTCTCATGGTGCTCATAATTACGTCTACTCCTCTTGACGACTACAAGGCCCCAATTCTAGGGTTTCTCATAGTTGCCTCAATTATTGGCATCGTAATAAAACAGAGAGCAGCCAAAAAAAATGATTCGAACCAAGATATTTTTTCAGGCTCGGGACCTGAAGTATTTATGGTTACAGGCGCCTTGCTTCTTATAATCTTTATGACCGGTGGACTCTCCTCCAATCTTTTCTTCCTACTCTACTTCCTGCTTTTTGGAATCGTTTTTCTTTTCAAACCCGAAACCGTTTTTGTTTTAGTAATTGGAATTGAAATTCTATTCTTTACCTCGCTTTCCGATGGCGATTTATTGTCAAATTTGATTCGTGTAGGTTCAGTCGCGTTTTTGGCGCCCATTTCATACTTCTTTGGCCGTGAATTTCAAAGGAGAGAAAAGCTTGAAGCAAAGATTTCAGACAAAACTGGCCAAATACTTGAAGATGCACAAACTCTAAAATCTCATACTCAAAATGAGGACGCGATTGATGAAATAGAAGATATTGAGAAGAAAGCGGAAGATCTTCGCAAAGAAATTCAGGAATAAAATTGATTTAAAATTTGGATTTTAAAATTTAAAATTACCGACCATGTTTAAACTATCAATTCTTGGGGCTACAGTATCATTAATTTTGTTAATACTCTCTTTGGCGGGTAATGTCTCCGCTTTTGATATGTCCAACGGTATTTACCGCATTCAAGCGGGGAATTTTAACTCTTTTTCCGGTAAGGCAACCGGCGGCAGCAACAAACTGACTTTCACCTCCGGTCAATTAGGGGTAGGACTTTATAGCGGAACGAATTATAAGGTGAGGGCCGGTTTCCAATACATCTACTCTGTCATTCCGTTCAGCTTTTCAATTTCAAGCGTATCAATCAACTTCGGCACGCTCACAGCAAGCGAACCTATCACTCGAACTAACACTCTGACAATTAGTAACGGATCAGCCTCAGGATATCAAGTTACGGCGTCTGAGAATTACGAACTAAGGGTATTGGCAACTGGTCAATCAATTCCCGATACGACTTGCGACGGTGGAACTTGTACGCAGACGACAGCTGCTGCCTGGGCCAATCCTCTGACATATGGATTCGGGTATAGATGTGATAATTTGTCTGGAACCGATTGCAGCTCTGATTTTTCTACTTCTACCTTCTATAAACAATTTGCAAACCTTGAAAAGGGAGAAACACCACAAGCTGTTATGAGTAGCATCAATGTTGGTAGAAGCAAACAAGCGCAAATCACCTACAAGGTTAACATCTCAGCAACGCAAGCAGCTGGTAACTATCAAAATGTAATAATGTATATCGCAACTCCCACTATATAGATCATTTTCACGGGCTTTTCATAGCAAAAGGCACATTTTATCCACAGATGGTAGAACGTTAAAAAAAATTCCTCTACTCTATTTGAGCACGATTTATGTAAGTATTAAGGTTATATCGAAAAACATCAATGTTCTAAATTAATTTTTGCTGATTTTACAATCCAAACTTAACCAATAATTTGTTAACACCAGAATGCTTTGACTGCTATTTTTGTCACTTTTTAACCGATTTAAAATTTATTCGGTTTGATACAGTTGGTTTATTACCGGGAAGATATCCACATGTTATTTTTCCGGTGCGTATGTTCTAAAAAATTTCATATTTCCTAGCTTTGGAAGCTCATGAAACATTACCGCACGAAGCTAAATATTAAAAACTGCGGCAAATTAATTACCGCACCGGCCACAAATTAACTGCGATATTGATTCCGGTCTTGTGTTGTTAGATACTATTCTTATGAAAAGGTTATTTATCACCTTATTGACTGCGTTTTTATTTACGTTGGCAATAAAACCTACATATGCTCAGGAACAACCTGCTGTGTCGCTTGGCATATATCCTCCAGTGCTTGAAATAAGCGCGGATCCACCAGCTCAACCTCAAGCCAAAATTACGATCCAGAATCTGAAGGAAGATGCTCAGGACTTAACGATTCAACTACGTTCATTTCGCCCATCTGAAGCCGGAAACGGACAGATAGAATATTTAAATACCAATAAAATAGAAGGTCCCGATCCATTAATATTGCAGAAAATACAGATTCTAGACGGAGATCAACCGGTAGATAAAATTACCCTGGATCCGCTTTCTCAAAAAGAGCTGACACTTCAAGTTAACCTTGAAGCTGGAGCACCTAAGGGCGACTACTACTTCTCTGTAATATTTGTTTCAGATTCAAAAGCAGGACAAGATATATCATCTTCTACGCTCCCTGCGGGAATCGGGACCAATGTGATCCTCTCCGTGGGCAAGAAGGGAGAAATTAAGGGTCAAATAGTAGATTTCTCCGCCCCCTTCTTAGTAAGCCGCGGTCCAATCCCATTTACCTTGCTACTCAAAAACACGGGTGATCAATACATAATACCTTCAGGCAGAATCACAATCAAAAATATGTTTGGTGGCAATGCGGGCCAAATTAATATTCTGCCTCAATATGTACTTGCGGGAAGCGGGCGTTATATGGTGGACGACAAACAAGCAACAGATAGTGCAGACGTGGTCTCTCTAGTCAATAAGCTTGGCAAACAGCACAACGTAATAATCTGGCCGGAGAAATTTCTATTAGGCGTATATCAAGCAAAACTCTCGGTCAAGCTATCCAACCAAGGACCACTATTTGAGCGCACGATAACCTTCTTTGCCTTCCCTCTCTACATTCTGTTTGCTCTAACCTTCTTTATTTTCGTCCTCCTGGGCATCTGGATTAAAGTGCGGAAGAAAATCTAATCAATATCACCTATTTCGTAGTCCCTAGACTGGCCTGAAGTAAAATTTTTTATAGCCTAAAGGCTCAAAAATAAACACATAACCCAGTGATCAACCACCAAGGCTGAGTATAATTCTGTAGATAAAACCCGGAAGGTCTATTTTTTGTTTTAGCTTTTAAATCAACCCAAAGTGCCTATGTTTACACGTTATCAGTCCCACCCTCTATTTGATAATGAGGCAATTCAGAGTCATTTGTTGGTTGAATAAAACGGGCAAGCTTTGATCATATAGTAATTAGACAGAAATGTGACAAAAGAAGACATAATTCAGGGATTACCGCAACGGACCTGAGGCTACATTCTACGCCAACCTTAAAAATCGATATTCTTTGATATCTTTTTATACATATGCGTAAGCTATTTCGGGTATTTAGTTAGGCCATGAAAATAGATGAATGAAAATCGCATGCCTGAATTTCACGGCCTATTTTGGTCAAATTTAATATATCATACAACATCAAATCAACCTATGTAGATTACTCTAGGTTATTGACAATGGTTTATATATACTTTACGCTTTAACTATGGCACATATAAACCGTATAATCCGTATAATTTCGAGGCTAAACCGATTACCGAATGCGGGAAACCCTGTTTCCACAAATTTTGAGCAGGTTTTCACAGAATTTGGAGCAAGTCTTTTTAATTTCTTGTTCGAGTAGTTATTTTCCAGTTTGCTTTCATTCATGTCACTGCCCGATTTATTCAGAAATTATCTTCTTAACCTTAAAAAGGTTTCTGCTGTCACAACTAAAAACTACATTTCGGACATAAAACGCTTTATCCGCTGGTTTGAGGCTAATTTTGGCAGAAATTTTGCTCCGTCCGACCTTACAGCGGACGTAATTGAGCTTTTTATCAAATCCGGCGGTGGAATGATAATGCCTAGAGATAGTGAAAATGGATTGTCAAACCAGGCAAACTCAGAAAATCAAAATTTTTCCTCTTCTGCCCGATCTTTTGAGCGTTATGTCTCGACTCTACGCAAATTTGCAGCCTTCCTTGTGGAGGAAAAACATATTGATGTTAACCCATTCGAGGCTGTAAATAAGGCCGAACAAGAGGAACAGCCCCAGGATCTATGGCATATAAAAGATTTTAAGGACTACCTCTACGTTTATGGTGCCTCAGCGGTAACGATTAAGAATTATTTGGTAGACATTAACGCATTTACGGCATGGGCCAAGGAGACTCTGGCAATAGATAACAACGTATCAAAGGATAACATTTCACGCCTAACAACCGGTTCGGTTGAGGAGTACAAGGACAGACTCGTGAACGTCCTTGGGATGTCCCACAAAACAGTCAACAGAAAGCTATCTGCCATAAGAAAATATTTACAATTTGCTTCCGCACAAGGACTTCTGAAGACACCAATACAGGCAGTCACAAATCAAGGCCTTGATCACGCAATACCTGCTGAGGGTGGGTTGACCCTGGAAGATTTAAAGAAAACGGAAAGAATTCATGATTCCGCTCTTTCCTCAAGAGAATACTCTCCCTTCCCACCGCTCAGGTTATTACAGAAGCTCTTGACTCCTTATGTTCTTGTTGAAGAGCTAATAGCCATGAAAATCGCCTCGGTCATTCACGGCAAAAGGCTGGCCGCAAAGGCGGGAATGGCTGCCGGGACAGGGATTGTGGCCAGTGTCCAAGGACTTTTTGGCAAAAGAAAAGCAATCTCCTCAATTCTGAATCACCAGCCCATCAAAAACTATCCAAAAGAGCTTTACGCGCCTCATGAGATTAGCCTTGCCAACAAAACCTTCTGGGAAAAGGTTATTCATCACGCCAAATACACCAGACCTAACTGGTACAAAAGGTATCATAACTATGCATTTGCCCACTATTTACACTTTGCGCTGCTCGTAATCTACGCTTCAGGAGTAGCTTTTGTACTTTATGGAGCACTTTTTGGTGATGGAGCAAAGTCTAAGGCCTTGGCGGCACCCGTAGCACCTCCAAGAATCCTATCTTTCCAGGGAAGACTTACAGACAATAATGACAACCCCATAACGGCAGGTACAAATGTTCGTTTTCAAATATATGCAGATCCAACGGCAACCGGCGCAGGAAATCTTCTGTGGCAAGAGGTTGACCAGGTGAGCCCGGATCAGGACGGAATATTTTCACAACTTCTTGGTAATGCTGGCACTTGTTCGGGTACTCCGACAACAGTTCAACAAACCGCTTGTGCGATTCCGCTATCCGTTTTTTCTGACAACTCTACTCTATATCTTGGAATAACCATAGAAGCAACAGCCGAACTTACTCCGAGACAACGTTTGGCAACGGTTGCTTACGCAGCAAATTCTGAGACTTTACAGGGAATGGTCCCCACAACTGACGGCTCAGCGGGCACGTCAAATGTTGTTCTTGCTCTTGATTCGTCCGGAAATCTAACGATCGGAGGCAGTGCCAATCCCACTTTTGCCGCCACAGGCGGCCAGTTTAAGCTGTCGGGTCAACCTCTCCTTCTGACAACCAATACGGGCAGTAATGGAAACGTGGTCATAAATCCTGATGGCACCGGAAAGATAGATGCGGAAAAACCTATCATCAACGATTCGGCTTCCGGGAATCTATCGCCTGGAGGAGTGAATATACAAGATAAGGCCTCAATATTGGCAACGGAAAGTGCAGTTGCCGCTTTTACTATTAATAACGATACAACGGGCGGAGATATTTTCACTGCATCCTCCTCCGGGACTCAAAGATTCACAATCGCCAACAATGGAGATATAAATCTTCAGGCAGGCGCGGCGCTCGACACGATTTCAACAGGCACACTTTCGATTGGTGGGACCCGTGCAACGACCTTGACAATTGGGCGCAATGGACAAGGAATAACTCTTCCCGGCTTCACGAGCCAAAACGGAGTTTTATACGGGACTTTCGGAACGGGCGTTGTGGCCCAGGCAACAACGGCAACCGCAGGTCTTTGTCTTGTCTCGGGAGGGTCTAATCCAGCCTGGGGAGCATGTAGCACGAGCACTTCCTACTGGGATCAGAGCAATGGACTTCTGTATCCATCAAATTCAACAGTTGACGTGGCTTTTGGTGGAACTAGCACAAGCGCTGCTAAGTTCCGGTTTCAGAACATAAATACAGGGACGCCGGTCGCCTCAATCAGCGCAAACTCCGGAGACAACGCAACCTTCTTGACTGGCGATGGCAATCTGGCAACGACAAACAAGCAAACTCTCACAATTGGTGGGAGCTCAACGGGCAACGTCGTAATAGATTCGGGAAGCTCCTCCATTAACCTCGCAGACGATACAACCATCACTGGCAATTTGGGGGTAGCGGGCACAACAGGAATAAGCGTCACGGCAACGGCAGGAAGCCTAACTTTCTCGGGGAGCGGAAATCACGATATATCAGCTTCAAGCGGAACATTAAGACTTGGGACACTGACCCTAAACGGAGGAGTTACCGGAAACAACCAAAATGTATTGGGACTTGGAAATCTGTCTGCCGCGGGAACCGTCACCTTCTCCGGATTCATCGCAAATGGCGGCGTGGTTTATGCCAACTCGTCAGGAATTTTGTCACAGACGGCTGCCGGAAGCACAAGTCAATGTCTAACCGGAGGTTCAACTCCAGCCTTTACTGCTTGTCCGGGATCTTTCTGGAGCCAGACGAATGGACTTCTATATGCCAACAACTCTACTGTTGATTTTGCTATTGGTGGACAATCAACGGCTAGCGCAAAGTTTGCGATCGTAAATATCGATTCAGGAGATCCAACCGCAACAATTTCAGGAAACACCTCTTTGGTTGTACCAACAACCTCAACAACACCGGCAACAACCTTAAATTTACTTAATGGTGGAACCTTAAATATTCAAAGAAGTGTGGGTGGAGACGCCGGATTATCCTCATCATTATACATTCAGAACAACGGAAATGTGGGAGTTGGGACAACGACTGTTAGAAGCATATTCAACGTAGGTGAATTTTCAGATACGAAAACATCTATCTCCCTTGGTACTGATTCTTCCGCAGCAAATTACGGCCTGGCTGCATTTAATAACAGGCTTAAGTTTATTGCACCTCAAGGATTTAGATGGATAACAGGCACACCGGGAGGTACTGAGGTCATGACCATGACAGGAGGAAACCTAGGAATAAACAATACTGCTCCAACCGCAAGGCTAGACGTTGGAGGATCTGCATCAGTATCCGGCAATCTATCATTTAGTGGATCAGGTACAGCTCACACTACTAATGTTTTGGATAATGGAACACTTGGCTTTTACACCTCAGTAGGCGGCACAGCAGTTTCCAACCCAAGCCTATTTATTGGAAATGGAACCTCTACTGTTGCAGGCAATATTGGTATTGGAACTTCGACTCCTACAAGCACCTTACATATCGTAACCTCAACAGGAGATGCAATAATTAATCTTGCGGGTAACTCGGGTACACAAAGGATTCAGAATAATGGAGGCGCTTGGCTTTCTGTAAATGCATCGACAGCAGTTATGAATGGTGCATCAAGCCTTGAACTAAGAATTGCTAGCGCAGCAAAGCTGGCTATAGACACTAATGGAAACGTTGGAGTTGGAACAACTACTCCAGGTTCAGAATTATATGTAACAAGACCTTTATCTGTAGGAGCCAACGGTAAGGCGCTTGCTATCTTTGATCAGATTGAGAACCAGGACATTTTAACGGCATCTGCTTCCGGGACTACTAAATTTGTAATTACCAATGGCGGAAACGTGGGAATACAAACATCTGCTCCCACCAACGGCACACTACAAGTTTCCGGGACAACACGAACTGCTCTATATATCCAGAGAACTGATGGTTCAAGCAACATCGTAATGGGATACAACAACACGGCCGGTTCTTGGTTTAGCGGAATGGCAAGCACCGGACTTTATGCACTTAAATATAACGATTCTGATCTGGGAACAAGCCCAACCTTTACCGTGGGCCAAACAGGAAATATTGGGGCTACAGGAACAATTACAGGTCTTACCGGAATTACATCAAGCGGAACAATTACCTTCTCCTCCCTTACGGGTACAAACGGTATATTATATGGAACAAACGGAACGGGCGTTGTTGCTCAAGCAACAACTTCTACCTCGAACCTTTGTCTTGTCTCGGGCGCAACCGCTCCATCATGGACCACTTGTCCAACAGGAGTTCAAACAAGCGATGCATTCTGGAATCAATCAAACGGTCTTCTCTACCCTTCAAATTCAACAGTCGACTTAACAATAGGTGGGCAATCAACAGCTAGTGCAAAATTTGCATTTATAAATGTAAATTCGGGAGATCCAACCGCAACAATTTCAGGAAACCTATCATTAGTAGTACCTACAACCGGCACTACCCCATCAACAACACTGAACATATTAAATGCCGGGACTTTTAACATTCAGCGTTCAATCGGCGGGGACGCAGGATTATCCTCATCATTATACATATCAAACACGGGAAGGATTGGCGTCAACAATACCTCGCCTGTCGCAACATTTGACGTAAGAGGACTCAACGGAACAATTCCTGCCGCAACGTTCTCGGCCCAAACTTCAGTTGCTGCTGTTTTTGTAGACCAGGCAGGCGTAGGAGATTTGTTTACTGCTTCAAAATCAGGAGCTACAAAATTTGTTATCGACAATTCTGGAAATGTTGGAATAGGAACCAACATTCCAACGGCCATGCTCGACGTTGCAGGCAATGTTGCCGTTACAGGTACAGGCGCAGGGATAACATTCTCGGCCTCAGGCAATCATGACATTTCAGCTTCTTCAGGAACCCTAAGACTTGGCGCAGTTACCCTGAATGGAGCTGTTACCGGAAACAGTCAAAATGTTACGGGGCTTGGAAATCTTGCCGCCGGCGGAACAATAACATTCTCCTCTTTCACAACAAACGGTGGCTTATTGTATACAGACGGATCAGGAGCTGTAGGTCAAACAGGCGCGGGAAGCGCGGGAGATTGTTTATTATCAAATGGCGGCGGCGCGCCAACTTTCTCATCGTGTAGCTCAGCCGCGGCGGCCAGCGTTTTCTGGAGCCAAGCAAATGGTCTTCTCTTCCCCAAAAATTCCACGGTTGATGTAACAATAGGTGGACAAGCAACAAGTTCTGCAAAGTTTGCATTCCTCAACGTCAACACCGGGACTCCGGTTGCGTCAGTCAGCGCAAACAGCGGTGATAATGCTACATATCTGACAGGTGATGGAACACTTGCGACAACAAATCGTGCAACTTTAACAATAGGAAACTCCAGCACATATAATACAACCGGAAATGTAGTTATAAATTCCAACGGTCAAGGGAATGTTGGAATAGGAGTTGCAGCGCCTACCAATCCTTTGCAAGTTTTGTCCGCAACAGCAACTCAATTTAGAATTTCCTACGACACCGGTAACTTCACAACTTTTGGAACAGATTCTTCAGGCAACTTGACCATCGCGCCAAGCGGAACAACAGTAACTCTATCAAACGCAACTGCATTGACGGCATCAAACCTGGCAACAATAACCAGCGCCTCAACTCTCGGAATTTCAGCAACAACTCTAAATCTTGGTGGAGGATCTGCTGCCACAATCGGAACAATCTCAAACGACAATCTCACGCTTACTCCCCAAGGCACAGGCACTTTGGTCTTAACAACTGATTTTGATTCGGCCGTAATGGTAGGCAGCGCGTCTAATACTCCCGCCGCGCTCTCTGTCTCGGGCGGAGTTGGAAGCAATGCCGGATTTATTGTTAACAGAGTTGGCACAACAGATGATATTATTGCAGCCTCGGCTAGCGGAACTACAAAGTTTGTTTTGTCAAACAGCGGACTCGTAAATGTCCTGGGAGGACTAACTTCCGATATCGACACGTTGACCGCAACAAGCCTTAAGATTGGAACCTCAACAACAAACGCTATAACAATAGGTAAGACTGCAACACCCTTGACCTTGCCTTCCTCAACTATTACTCTCTCCGCTTTTGGTGGGGGATCATCGAACTCAAACGCAGTTCTCTACGCAAATGGCTCCAACAACTTGGCTCAAGCCGTTACAACCGGAAGCAACTTCTGTTTGCTGTCGAACGGCTCAGGTGGAAATCCATTCTGGGCATCTTGTAACGGCGGAACAACCGACGCGTACTGGACTCAATTAAACGGTGCACTCTATCCCAACAATTCGACGGTAGATTTCTTAATTGGTGGGCAATCAACGGCCAGCGCAAAATTTGCATTTACAAATGTTAATTCGGGATCACCAACAGCAACGATTTCAGGAAATCTCTCGCTTGCCGTCCCAACGACAGGGACAACTCCTGCAACGACTCTCAACATTTTGAACGCAGGAACATTTAATATTCAACGTTCGATAGGTGGAGATGCCGGACTCACCTCGTCACTTTTTGTCTCAAATGTAGGAAACGTTGGAATCAGCAATACTTCTCCACGCGCAAAACTTGATATTACGGGTTCAGCATCAATTTCAGCCAATCTTTCCTACGGCGGGTCAGGAACCGCACACACTGAAAACATTCTTGATAATGGAAATCTCGGATTCTATACCTCGGTTGGTGGGACACCAGTCGCAACTCCAAGCCTATTCATCGCAAATGGAACTTCAACGCTTCCGGGCAATGTTGGAATTGGAACAACAACTACCCTTGCGGCGCTTGATGTAAGAGCATTTTCTGGAACAACTCCAGCAGCATCAATTTCGGCAACGACATCAGTTGCAGCCATGTACGTTGACAATTCAGGAGTTGGAGACTTATTCACAGCCTCAAAATCGGGTCTAACAAAATTTGTGATCTCAAATGGTGGAAATGTTGGGATTGGAACCAACTTACCAGTAGATACAACTACAGCTGCCGGGCGTACCATCTTAACCGTTAAAGGCACAACTGATCTTGGAGTACTTGAGCTTGCAAGCGGCGCAACCGATGCTGATGGCAACAAGCTCGGACACGTGCAATTTTCTGATGCAAACTCCTCAGCATCTGATAAAAGAGTCGCCGCAATTATAGGACAGCTCGAGGGAAACACGGCGAATTTGCGAGGAGGAATTCTCCGTTTCAACACACGTGTTGATGGAAACTCGAGTATTGTTCTTGAAAGAATGCGTATTGACGGCAATGGTAATATAGACATCGGAACAACAACTAATTCCGGCTTTAAGCTTCAGGTTGCAGGAAATATTGGCCCAGACACAGGAGCCGCTACTCAATCCGCAACTCTTACTAAAACTACTGTTAACAGCTCTGGAGACACCTCAGCTGGCTTTGCCTTAGCAATTGGGACTGATGGGATGCCTGTTATAGCATACGGCTCAACAACCGCAGCCAACAACAAGTTCTTAGTCGTAACAAAATGTGGAGATTCAGCTTGTTCTACTGGAAATACAACTACGACTGTAAACACATCAACTGATAATTCTGGTTTTGTCTCAACAAACACTCGATATAATGGCTTTGCAATAATAATTGGTCGTGATGGCATGCCCGTTATTGCTTACGGATCAAGAACTCCTGCGAATGCAAAAATGCTTGTAGTCACGCATTGTGGAAAGGCAGATTGTACTTATGGCAATACCACTACAGCAATCGACACTACAGCCAAAGCAAGTCGCTCATTTGCAATGGCTCTTGGTGCAGATGGTCTTCCAATTATTGCTTATGGAGCAGATGATAGCACGGGAATATTAAAGGTTACTCACTGTAGTAATGTTTCGTGTTCTACTCAGGACCAACAAACCGTAATTGACTCAACAGCAGCAATTGCGAACGGTTTTGCGATTGCAATTGGGACTGATGGAATACCTATCATAACCTATACTACTGCATCAAGCGGTGGAGCTATAAAGACTGTTAAATGTACAAATGTTAAGTGTGGAGCCGCAGGGACTACAACTTCTATTGATACTCTTGCAAGCAATCAAGCACAACAACCCGCCATGGCAATATCAGCCGATGGACTTCCTCTTATTGCATATCAATTTGACAATGGGGGGACACCTGCCCAACAGTTAAAAGTTGCTAAATGTACAACTGCCTCGTGTTCAACAAGCACTTTAACTACTCTTGATGGTGGCACAACGGCATCATCAAACGGAATGAGCATGGCTGTCACAGCAACAGGATCAGCAATTATTACTTATGCACCAAGATCTTCAGCATTAAACATTAAGGTGGCCTTATGTAACCTTATTACATGTACAGGTGCCGCAATTAATAGACCTGACACTGCAGCCGCAATCCCTGCAGGAAGCTCTATCGCAATTGGAACTGATGGAATTCCGGTTATTGCATATGGATCAGCAACAACTGGTGACAACAAATTCCTAACAGTTGCAAAATGTGGTGACACTGGATGTCAGGATAATTCAGGTTCATACTCTCAGCTTGCATCACTTGGTCCGATACTTGGAGGATTCATGGCAAATGCACAATCTTATGGAGCAGCATATCAAACAGTTAACACATTTCAGGTCGCGAATCCTACAACTTTCCAAAATCTTGACTTCCTGACAGCAGGGTCAACAAAGATGTCAATTCAACCGGATGGCAATGTGGGGATTGGGACAACGAGCCCTGGTGCACTTTTTGAAATATCACGCCCTGATACAACAACATATTCTGCCGCGGGTCTACTTGCCACCCGAATGAGAATAATTAACACTAATCAAACCAATAACTCGGGTACGGCCCTTGCCTTTACTACAACAGATGCTAATGGACTGCTTACATCAGAGGCTAACATTGCCGGCATAACTACAAGCCACACAGGAAATGCCGTGTCAGGTGACCTTGCATTTCAAACAAGAAACGCCGGAACAGTTGGTGAGGTAGCGCGATTTATGGCCAATGCAACTATGGGACTGGGAACAAGCTCTCCCATTTCAGAGCTGCATGTTACTCGTGCTCTAGCCACTGGAGTAACAGGAAAGGCTTTGGCTATATTTGATCAGATTGAAAACCAGGATATAATTGCCGCCTCATTCTCTGGTACAACCAGGTTTAAAGTCTCAAATGGTGGTACGGCATTTGCCTCTATCTTTACGGATATTGACAATACGGCTTATTTCTATGACGGGGCCGCAACAGGAACCTCGTTGACAACTGCTGGAAATGTGGGGATTGGAACAACAAGCGTTGACCTTGCAGGATTTGGCGTTAACGCTGGTAAATTTGTAACTCTGCAATCCTCAAATAGTCAGAGAAGTGTGCTTGAGCTTTCTAATAATTCCACCGGCACCACTGGGATTGGTGGACAGGTAACTTATGAAAATGGAACCACACAGCTAGCCGCCACTATAGGAGTTGCTGACGGGGCGACTAACAGCGGCTATTATGCTTTATATACCAATAATGCCGGAAGTTTCACGGAAAAGTTAAGAGTAGATCATCTAGGCAATGTGGGTATTGGAAATGGCTCTGTTACAGCATCAGGACTGGTACATGCGTACGGAACGGGATCATCTACTGTAGATGTGAGTTTTGTTGCCGGTCCCTCCGGAGCAGGAAGCGCAGCCGATGGAGTTAACTACGCGTATGCCGGTGCTTCCTATGGAGCAGGTAAGTCACTCGTTAATGCTCACTCGGCAACTGCTGCAAACGGAGCTTTATATTTGGCCGTTAATGCAACCCGCGCACTAAGCATTATAAATTCTGGGAATGTGGGAATAGGTACAGCTTCTGCAGCATTAACCCCAACAACTCCTCTTTATGTAGGTTCAAATAGTACCAACACTAATGCCGATACCGTTATTGCTTACATTACCGGTGACCATTCCAATGCTGGTAGTACGGTTGGACAATATGCGCTCGACCTCATACCAACTTATAGTGCTTCGGGCACCCTAGGTGCACAAGTAGGCATGTATACAACCCCCCGCAACAACTCAACAGGAACTATAAGCAATCAGTATTCAATACTTAGCCAACCATTCAATATTTCGACCGGTACTATTACAAATCAATTTGCAGGCTATAACCAACCTTACAATTTCGGGGGTGGCCCAATAGGTAACCAATATGGACTGTATTCTTTCCCAACAAATGCTTCAACCGGTACTATTACAGCTCAATATGGTGTCTTTGCTCAAGTATATAAGGGCGGCACAGGCCTTGTTACAACCCAATTCGGTTTTGCTTCCCAATGTCTCAACCAAGCTGCGGGTGCTGTCACTAATTGTTATGCCAACTATGTCTATGCGCCAAGTGCCATAACCGGAACATATACCAATAAATACGCTTTTGTTTCAGAATCTGGAGCAGGAAATGTAGGTATAAATACAGTCGCTCCCGTTGCGCTACTTGATGTTAGCGGTGGAAGCTATAACACATCACTTAGATGCACCTCCGCCGATACAATCGGCTGCGGACTTACACTTAAAAGCACAGATACGGGTGGTCATGAATATCATTGGATTTCAACTGGAGCAGGCGCGACTCCTGGCGCAGGTACTCTTAGCGTTTATGACACGACAGTTGGTGGAACTAATGGGTATCGCATGGTTATAAATACGGCTGGAAATATAGGAATAGGCGCTAGCAATACCTCCCCGGGCGATAAACTTGACGTCTTAGGAGGAAACGGAACATATATTGTAAGCAAGTCTACCCAAAGTGGAAATACCTGGGCAGGGTTTAAAATGCAAGGGTTTGCCACATCTGCAAAAGCCTGGACCATGGGTGGCGGTGATTTGACAGGTGGAGGAGTAAATCAATTCTTCCTTAAAGATGAATCTGCAAGTTCAACCAGAATGTGGATGGACAACAATGGAAATCTTGGAATTGGAGCCGGTGTAGCCGCTGCGACCGGAAGGCTTGATATATTAAACGATGCATCAGCTCATCTTTATTTTGATGACTATGGCTGCGGAACCTTCGGAGGATTTGGGGGGAGCGCTACTCTCACAGGCTGTACGAATTACAATCTACTCACCGATGGAACAAACCTATTCATTGGTACGAACTCAACGGGTGATATATATATCCGAGAAAGCAATGGTTTGATTAACAACTCTACAACTGGACATTATCTATGCTACGACACAGCAACAACGGGAAAACTAAATTATGGAGCTTCTTGTGCATCATCTGCGCTGCGCTTCAAGCATGATATTACCCCTCTTGATGAGATGTCGGGAATTGAAGAGGTAATGAAGCTAAAACCTGTTTCCTTCGTATATAACCCGGGTCAAGATACACCCGGCGCCGTGCGTACCGGATTTATTGCAGAAGACATCGAGCAACTTGACCCACGACTTGCTATTTATGGTACTGATGGCCAACTTCAAACCATTCACTATGACTTTTTGACAGCAGTTCTTGCTAAAGCTATTCAGCAACAACAAGGGCAAATTACGGATCTTAACGAAGCTTTGGGACAAGGACTTGGTGGAAGCCTAGACGAACTTAATATTACAGCCAAGACGGACTCGAATGGAAATGTTATCGTTCCTCATATATATAATGTAGCCAACGCTCTTGGAACTCCTGTTAATGCAGTCTCGAGTTTTGCTTCGAGCGTAATCGGGAACTTGAGAGCTGGAGGAATAAAAGCTGAAGAAGTAACGACGAATACTCTGGCGGTTGCGACGGATTCGGTAAGCATTGCGGGCACATCTTTGCAGAGCTATATAATAAGTACGGTACAATCAGCAGTCAACGCAGGACAAATTGCGGTTGGTGCAATTAATGGTCAGCCAATTGTCTCACCCCTCGCTTCAATTGATGAAATACATACAAATACTATCTCGCCTCTTGCTTCAAGTGATATCGATATTAAAGGCAACATAAATATTAAAGATGCAAACGGACAGACAAAGGCGAAGATTACAACAAATGGTGACGTAACAGCTCAAAATGCTACATTGTCAGGAACGCTTGCTGCAAACAATGCGTCAGTCTCTGGCAACTTGAGTTCGAACACAATTCAAACAACCGACGCCACGGTTTCAGGTACTTTATATGCGAATAATATAAACGCTAATTCCATCACCGGACTTGACGCTCATATTCAGAACTTACTCGCGGGCTCAACAGACGTCTCAACAATCTCGGCGCATACTCTATCTGCCTACCACGCTCAAATCGCAGATGCTGCAATCGGCACTGCTTCCGGAACTTTAAATACAAACTTTGTAGACATTCAAAATATGTCGGCAGACTTTGGAACATTCAGACAAGGGTTAATCGCTTTGGGACCTGCAACATTCAACCAGTTGACTGCGCTGGATTCAATCTCAATTGGAACGACACTTACTCTTGGACCAAATTCAATCGATACACTTGGGGAAGATCTTAATATTAATCCTCTCAAACAAGGTGCGGTTTCATTCTTGGCCGGAGCTATCCGAATCGAAACGGACGGAACACTCCATGTAAATGAAAACGCGTTCTTTGCAAAAGACGTTGAGGTTCATGGTACCTTAAAGACAAATGTCCTCTCTCCCCTACCCAACCAGGATTTGTCGCTTAGTATTCCAAACTCACAACTTCAGGTTAAAGATGCATCAAACGCAGCGGTCTTGGCAATTAATAATCAGGGGGACGTTGTGGCATCGGGAAGCGGAACGTTTGGAAAACTTAACTTAACACTCGCAGATCAAGCTTATGCTCTCTCAGATTCCGAGGTTGTTGCAACCGGTTCTGCCGGTACGGCCATAATCAAACAGTACCACACGGAGCTTACTATTGATAATCCTCTTGTCACGGCAAAGTCTCTTATATATATAACGCCGGTGGGATCAACCAACCAAGTCATATCGCTCTTGCGTCAGGTTCCAAGTGTCGCAGGCAGCCAAGGCTCATTCACGGTCGGCATTCCAACAGCAACGCTTGTAGACGTCAAGTTCAACTGGATAATAGTTAATTAAGTCATAATTTATGTTATAGATTTGGAGTCAAAAAACGATTAATATTAAGTTATAAAAATGTAAGGATAAGAATATGAGATTTAAAAAACTTGCTAAAAATTGGAAGAAGGGCTTTACTCTCATCGAGCTAATTGTGGTGCTTGTAGTTTTTGGAGTTTTAACCATGGTCCTCTTCACTGTTTTTGATCCTCTCAAACAATTTGACCGGGGCCGCGACACCAAAAGACAAAGTGATATTGCGCAAGTTGCAAAAGCGCTGGACCTCTACTATCAAGACCACAATTATTATATTGATCAAACCACCCTGACTCCTCTTCTCATAAATGGTGGAACACTCACCAGTGGGCCTGAGATAGTAATGAAAACAGTACCATATGACAAGACCTGTACTTATCAGTATCGTACCGGATCAGCTTCCCCTCAGTGGGCCGTTTTGTTTGCAAAACTTTTACGACCTCCAAGCAACACTACTATTTGTGCGCTTTCTGCCCGAGTTTCCTGCGCTCCTCCCGGCTTTGACTCCACATGGTCATGTATAGTTCTTGGTGATCCGGATTGCGCAGCGCTCACTGCTTCCTCCCAGCTTGTAACCTGCGGAAACCAAAGCACGAGCCCGACGCCGACTCCAAATATTACGCCAACCGTCATACCAACTTGTACACCCAAAAATTATGCATGTCGTGGAACTCCGCTACATTGCAATATTGTTGCGCCCGGAACTGGAGATTATTGTGACCCAACATGCGGAGGCCAATGCTGATAGACGAAAGTCTATCAGCATCAAGCCAAAAGGCAAAATTCAAAATGCAAAATTATAATTCAAAATTTAAAAGCGATTTAAAAGATCGTTGCTTTAAGTTTAGCTTAGACGCAATAAAACTTATAGATATTTTACCGAACAAAAGAGCTGCGTGGATAATCGCAGATCAATTATTGCGTTCTGCTACTTCTATAGGAGCAAATTTAACTGAAGCCCGAGCATCTAGTTCAAGATTAGAATTTAAAAAGTTCTATGAGATTGCCCTTAAAAGTGCAAATGAAACTATTTATTGGCTAGAATTACTCCGTGATTCAAAGATTGCATCCTCAGAAGATATCGAACCCTTGTTGATAGAGGTTCGTGAAATAAGTAATATGTTAGGAGCCGGGGTTATTAAGTTGAAGACTAAAAGCTTTTGACTTTTTACCTTCAATTTTGACCTTTGATTTTTGAATTTTGAATTAATTATGAATTGTTTAATTGTTGACAACAATTATGAATTGTTTTAAAGTAAAATATTCTCGGAATTAAGATATGGATAAGAAACAACTTACAAACCTCATCGACACAGTCTCAAGCGCAGTAGCATCTATCACAATTTTCTTGCTCCCCGTTTTCTTCTTGACCAACATGACGGATCCCTTTGTTTTGCCAAAGCAACTTATCATTGTAGTATCCGTTTTGCTTTTGCTTCTCCTTTGGGGAGTAAAATCAATAATTGAAGGAAAAATTATCACCAACGCAAATCCTCTTAATTTACCCGTAGGAATTTTTGGACTAATAATTTTGATCTCATCAATCCTTTCACCGAATAGATATGACGCGCTGATGCAGGCTGTGCCGGTATTGGCCGCAATCTTCTTATTCTTTATAATTGTCTCGACTGTAAAACAAAGGAATTCATTTTCAATGGTTCTTGCCTCATATGTTTTGGGGGGAGCGGCTGCTGCCATAATAACTGTCGCCTACTATCTTAAAATCTATTTCCTTCCAATTCCTGCAATTCAAAACCAATATTTCAATACATTCGGATCCGTACTGCAAGAATTAGTCTACCTATTGCCGATTGGAATTTTTTCTCTTTTCTATATTGCGCGCCGTCTTGGCTTTCCAAAAGTGAAAGCCGAGAATGTTGGCTCGGATATATGGTTTTTTGTTCAGCTTGTTACGGGAATCTTCGTAACTGCCGGAATTCTGGTTATAGCATATGAAATTATTGCAACTCCCGCCAAACCAATAATCCTGCCTTACGTCTACGGTTTTGGCATAGCGTTTGCTTCAATAAGCCAAGATACAAGCCGCTTTATTCTCTCGCTTCTGGCAGGATCCGGATACGGAACTTTCCTTGTAGATTTTGCGAGATTCAAACTTCCTGCCTTCAATACCGAACCCAATATCTGGAATATCGCCTTCTCATTCTCCTCCTCTTATTTCCTGGAGTTGATTGCAACGACAGGAGTCCTGGGAGGACTCTCATTCATATTCTTGATAATCTCGGCCTTGCGCACTCGTGCTGCTAAAAATCCTTTATTTGTCTCGTCATTTGCCGCTTTTGTATTAGCCCTGATTTTGCCGCTCTCATTCCCAACGGTTGCCGCGCTATTCGTACTTCTCGGTCTGTATGTGGCCTACCTTAATATAGAAAACGACAAAAGAGTTTATGACGTGGTTCTCTCACTTGTCGCAAACAAACGCGGAATGCTCTCTTTTGATGCAACGCCTGAGGAGGAAAGAAGCAGACGCGCAACAAGCCCGATTCTTCCGGTCCTTGTATTCTTGATAATTCTCGTGCTTGTGGGCTTCGCAGGCATTTACACCTACAAATTTGCCGTATCAGATGTTGCATTTGCCAAAAGCTTGGTTGCTGCACAACAAAACAACGCCCAAGCAACCTACCAACTTGAAAGTAGTGCAATAAATAGCTTTCCGTTCAGATCTGACTATCACAGAATTTTCTCACAGGTCAATCTTGTTCTAGCCAATTCTGTGGCAAATGGAATTCCAAGAGGCTCATCGCCTTCGGCGCAAGTCCAACAGAATATTTCTACTCTTCTTCAGCAAAGCATCAACTCGGGAAGAAACGCTGTCCTTGTCTCACCCCAAACATCAGTCAACTGGCAAAATCTCTCGTCAATCTACAGAAGCCTTATAGGTGTGGGTCAAAACTCGGAACAATTCGCAATCTCATCAGCAAATCAGGCAATCTCTCTTGATCCGTATAACCCTCAGCTTTACATTCAATTGGGTGGCATTTACTACCAGCTCAAACTCTGGGATCAAGCCCAAAATCAATTCCAAATTGCAATCAATTTGAAGCGTGATTTTATAAACGGATACTACAACTTGGGACACGCACTTGAAGAAAAAGGTAACCTACAAGACGCTCTACAGGCATATCAAATAGTCAAACAGCTATCTGTAAATAACAAACAAAATGTTGACCAGATAGACAAAGAGATTAAGGCAATCGAAGATAAGATTGGAAAGCAAAAGACAGCAGGAAACCAAAACACTCAGCCGCCATCAGGAACGGATCAACCTGCTCCATTGACTGTTAACCAGCCTCAAACGGCATTACCAACCGGCGTGCCGCCAATTAAAATCTCTCCTCCCCCGGCAGGCCCCCAAGCAACAACAAGCGCAAAATAGTATTTTGTATTTGGTATATTGTATTTAGTATAGAAAACAAGAAGATAAAATCATTTACAGATTTAAACTCCTGGAAAGAAGCACATAAATTGGTTCTAATGATTTATGAAGCTACCAAAAAATTTCCTAAAGAAGAACTATATTCTTTAGTAGATCAAATGAGAAGAAGTTCGATTTCCATAACTTCTAATGTGGCAGAAGGATTCTCAAGGCAGACTAAAAAAGAGAAGATTCAATTTTACCATATGGCTAAAGGTTCTCTAACCGAACTTCAGAATCAGCTCTTAGTTTGTCGTGATGTAGGATACATGGATAAGAACGATTTTCTTAAGGTAGCAGACCAAACAGTAATCGTTCATAAGCTAATTAATGGTTTACTCAAAACTTCCCATACGAAATACTAAATACGAGATACAAAATACGTTTATCGTTAGGCTTGATACCAAATACGAAATACCATATACTATATACTCTATTTTCGCATGAAGTCTGCCCGACAATTCCTATCAATGTTTAGTTCCATTTTTAAAATCTCCTCTTATGTTGCTTTATTCAAAC
>CAYVKP010000003.1:69096-81627 GCA_964452165.1 uncultured Gammaproteobacteria bacterium
CTATCAATGTTTAGTTCCATTTTTAAAATCTCCTCTTATGTTGCTTTATTCAAACTGTTCAGGCAGTTCCTGTCTTTTTTAAATATCTATCTTAAGGATAAGATTATCTTTCTTTCAAGCGGCTTTGAAGGCGGAAAAGGTGCCCTGGTCCGCTCTATTCTAATAAAGCGTGGCAAAAGAAACAGAATTTTCCTCCACGTAAGCGCTATGGTTCTTTTGACCGCCGGAGTTGTCATCTCTCCTTTTGTCTCAGATACTAATTTGTTTGGTAAGAAAAACTCTCTTTCATTTGCACAAAGCCCGGACAACTCCATCACAACCGTTGATGTATTCAACACGCAAACAAGTGAGAAACCTCGGGACAAAATTATCACGTACACAGTACAGAATGGAGACACTCTCTCAACGGTTGCCAAGAAATTTGGAGTCTCAACGGATACCATCAAGTGGGAAAATGATCTTACGGGAGACACAATAAGCGCAGGAGATACCCTTAGAGTCCTTCCCGTCACGGGAGTTTCGCATAAAGTCGCCCGCGGCGATACAGTCTACACCATAGCTAAAAAATATCAAACCGATGCGCAAGGTATCGTAGACTTTCCTTTCAATGACTTTGCCAACCCACAAACTTTTTCGCTAGTTGAGGGGCAGATATTGATTGTCCCCAATGGTGTCCCACCCAAAGAAGCCCCCACTTACGTCAGGCCACAGCAATATATAGCAAGCGGGCCCGTGGCGATCAATGCAACCGGATTTACATGGCCAATTCACGGTACAATTAATCAGGACTTCTCTTGGTACCACAAGGCTGTTGATCTTGGTGCACCAATTGGAACCCCAATCGTTGCAGCTCAAAGTGGACGCGCAGCCGAAGTTTATACAAGCGGTTGGAATGGCGGTTATGGAATTCACGTAATTATTGCCGGAGATAATGGCTACCAAACGCTTTACGCCCATATGATGTCTGTAAATGTCTCGGCCGGAGATAGTGTTGTGGCCGGAAAAACAATCGTAGGTTGGGTAGGACTTACAGGAAGAACAACCGGGCCTCATCTTCACTTTGAAATAAGAAGCGGAGGCAATTTCTACAACCCCCTGGCAATCCTGCAATAAAAACTTTAAGGTTTTTGACCTATTTCGCCACTTGCCTTGCCATGCGCATCGAAGGACGTTAAGTTTTTAAGAGCGAACGAACGCCCGAAAACTCAAATGTTTGAGCGACAGCGAGTTTTTGAGTTTTAGTGAGTGAGTGAAGAAAAATAGTCCGGCTTGCGCGGCAAGCAGCTTTTGGTACTTTTACCTGCGGAAAAGTACGAGGAGATTATTCTCCTACCTTAAGCGTATCGAGGGGCGGACAGAAGTGTAGCTGAAGGAACCCGCCTGCGAACGAAGTGAGACAGGGGTGGGTGACTGTATTACTCACCAACTTTCAAAGTATCTAAAAACTCTTGGTTATTCTCCGTCTTTCCAAGTCTCTCAATTATGACTTCTGTGCGCTCTTCTTGACCCAAAACATCAATCATACGTCTCAATGTTACAACCTTCTTTAGGGTTTCCTCATCTAAGATTAGCTCTTCTGCACGAGTTCCGGAGCGCTCAACGTTAATAGCGGGGTAAATTCTGCGCTCAGCGAGTTTTCTATCTAAATGAACTTCCATGTTACCGGTTCCTTTAAACTCTTCAAAGATCAAATCGTCCATTCGGGATCCTGTATCAACCAAAGCCGTTCCTATAATAGTAAGCGAGCCTCCTTCTTCACAGTTTCTGGCTGCTCCAAAGAATTTCTTGGCCGGATATAAGGCTGCCGGGTCAAAACCTCCTGTCAAGGTTCTTCCTGATGGGTCAATTGACAAATTATACGCACGTGCAAGCCTGGTGATGGAATCCAAAAGCACTACAACACGAATACCCTTCTCAACAAGCCTCTTGGCTCGTTCCATGGCAATCTCGGCAATCCTGGTCTGGGTCTCGGGAGATTCATCAAAGTTTGAAGCAACTACCTCGCCCCTGACGGATCGGCTTATATCCGTAACCTCTTCAGGTCTTTCACCAATCAATACCGCCATCAAGTGAACGTCCTCGTAATTTGCAGAAATACCTGCTGCAATTTCTTTAATAACGGTTGTTTTACCGGCTTTTGGAGGTGAGACTATCATTCCGCGCTGCCCAAAACCAATTGGCGAGACAAGATCAATTACACGTGTTGAAAGCGGAGTCTTGCCTGTAGCAATCTTGATCTGCTCTTTGGGATATATTGGGGTTAAATCATCAAAATGGGGACGGCGCAAAGAAGTTTCAGGGTCCTCACCGTTGACTTTTTCAATTTTTAAAAGCCCGAAGTATCGCTCATTATCTTTTGGAGGACGTCCTACTCCTTCAACCAGATCTCCGCCCCTAAGCCAGAAGCGGCGTATCTGTGAAGCTGAAATGTAAATGTCACGGTCTGAAGCTCTGAATTTTGGTCTCAAAAAGCCATGTCCCTCGTGTTGAATGTCCAAAATTCCCGAGACCGGAACAGTTACTTCTTCCTGTGGAGCAAAGTCTGTGCGATCGTGAGTAGCTTCTCTGTCGTCTCTTGCGTATCTTGGGCGTCTCTCAAATCTCTCTTCACGAGGTTGATCAAAGCTTGACGCGGGTGCGGCTGAAGCTATTTTTTCTTCCGGTTGGGCATCTTCTGCCATTTCAGGCTTCTCAACTTTGGCTTCCACTTTTTCTTCTTTTTCCTCAACAGGGGCCTTCGGGGTCTTTACCTCTTCTTCTACGTCTTTTTGGGTTTTTTTCTTTACTGGCATGCTGAATTAATTAATCTAAAGGTCAAACAATGTGTTGGTGAAATCCGAATCTAAAATCTGGGAAACATCGCTTCGATGAATAACTTGAAGCAAATGTATTTAACCACGTCTAGAGCCTAATGTCAAGACCTCTTACCCGACTATGATTAAACATATAGTAATATGCTCTAAGGTTAAGCAATAGATCATTTAGCTTCGGTTTTGCCTCTAACCAAGTGTCCTATATTAAAAATATACTTTTCACAGTCTTTGAGGCTGGATATGTAATTAAATTTAGCTTCAGTTTGAACTTGACAATAACCTATAGTTGTGATAAGATGTCCCCTCACTTTGCTCTTTTAAAAAATCCTGTCATCTTTTTAGCCTCAAATGAGGCTTGTAACCAGCATATTGCTTAGAGTTTGTTTTCGATACCTTTCCTGTCGGTGTTGAATCTACTCTCCTTTTTTGCGCCCGTTTTGTGGCCAGAGGAGCGTAAACCGGCATGAAAATGCTGGTTTTTTTGTGCCTAAAAAGATGATTTCGAAGCTAATCACTGGAAGCGTAGATACGAACGATTCGTGCCTACTCTTTCGTTGATTAGTCTGCCCCAGACAGGAAATCAGGGGCAATATATTCAGCGACGATTACCCTCAAACTACAATTTCCTTAATTGCATAGGAAGAATACGTATGAGGCTATGTACCATTACTTTTTAGCTTGTGAGGCCAGATTATCTCGCAATTTGCGGGATCAAACGAGGCTAAACGAGGCTAATATTCCAAGACAGTTCTTTAACAATTTGAAATTTTTTAGACAAGTTACCCCGTAAATTTAACGGGGAATCCCGCTGAGATGCGGGATATTTTAGTTTAGCCTTGATAAGGAACGTGGAGGCCGGGATCGTAAGGTCCTTGCTTGCAGGTTCCTTATCAGGGACTTGCTGCTACCAGCCATTGTGGCAGCTATACCACCCTTCAGAGGACAAGAGCCTCAGGGGTCAGGAGAATGAAAATGGCGAAAAGAACGCGGTACTTTGAGTATGAGGAGCTTCTGGAGATTCCGGAGGTCCTCAGGGATGGACGACACTTCATGCGCACAACCAAGCATGGAGATAGAGTCCTAGTAGAGGGTTCGGATCGCAACAGTGATCCCATAACTCTCTTTCCCGGAGATAGACTTGCATACGTGCGAGGCAAGATCTGGCGCGTTATGCGGCCGGAGGAATACGAAAACCCCATTCGTGGGGTAATCGCTGAGCTGAGGCTACCAAAAGGCCTTCTGCTCTACTCCGATGATCCTGTGGTATATAAATTGGTCGGAGAAGATACTGACCAACTGGGACAAGGCGCAAGACGTAACATGACGTCGAGTGAAGACCGCGAGGGCAAAGAGCCTTCCGGATACCCCCAGGAGCTCACCGGCTACGATGCTATAGTAGTTTACTATTCCATTGTGGCTCGAGTCACACGCAGGATCAAGCAGATCGTAGTTCGCAACGGCGTCGACAGGACGAAAGTCGCGAACTGGCTCAGAGAGACTCTCTCCTAACCCTAGCGCAGTATGCGCACCATCAGCAAGGAGGCTGAAACATTGAACCCGCCCGCAAGGTTCAACAACTGGACCATTCTGTGGTTCATCTGGACCGCGACCCTCGTGGTCGTATGGTTCGACATCCTCATGTTTTGTGACCGCGTCGCGCGAAGCGAAACGGCCTTCTCATGGGGGACATGGCTCGGCCCTATCGCGATTGCGATATGGATTGCGGTACGACTTGCCAGCGCCAACCTGTACGGAAGTACGGTCACAGCTGTGCTGGTCATGATCATAGCTCATTGTCTCGGTTTCACAAACTGAGGCGCCGGCCTAAGGAGACGCAAGATCATGGCACCCCGCATAACCAAGATCAGCGGCTACAGCTTCCGGAGGGCCGGAACGGGTGTTCTCTTCGATGTTATCGGAGCTGAGGTTGGAAATGACGGCAAAAGACGTCACAACTGGCCTCTTGACGAGAAGCTCGAAGAAATACCATATGGTCCAATCCCACTCACAGCGCGTCTTAACTCCGACAAGGACGAGGCTCAGAAAGCTTACGAGCGATTTGAGTTCAAGTTCTGGGAGCGAGAATGCGAAGAGGAGGCAATGGCTATCCTTACCTACCTAATAAGTAGGGCTGAGGAGACGGACTTTGCTCAAGCAGGTATTGACCGCGAGGAAGTTTTACGCGTGGACGACCTGCCGGGACTGTTTGCCATCATGGACCAACTCGGATACGGATCCCTGAATCCTAAGGAAGGACAGAAACTTCTGGCGACTTTCACCCTCTATATTATGGTGGACTTCGTTGACACTCAGGCTCCGTAGAAACATCAACTAGCCCGAAGCAGTTTACCCAGAGGCAAACGCCGAAGGGCCCATTGGAGGACGGAATGGGAATCGGAACTGTAGTCAGGATACTGGCGTCGCAGGCAATCTGCTTCGCTGTAACTGTAGTCGTAGCGTTGTCATTCGACACAACCATCACGCTCGCTGCCCCTGTGCTAATCGGTATCGTCGTGTGGTTCTTCTGGGAAGTTTACGAGGGTTGCACTAACCCACACTACTGGAAGGACGGACTGAACGACAGCATACCTACGCAAGAACAACCTTCCCACACGTGGGATTGACCGTTGGAGGACGGACGTGAAACTGCTCAGTCTCATGGTTCAGCAGATCATCGCACAGGCTGAATTCGAACGGCCAAACGAGTGCTGCGGAATTATCCTCAGCCATAACGGCGTTGCTACCAAGCTTCGCCCCGCTCGAAACGCTGAGCCTAGCCCGACAAGCTACGTTATTCACCCGCTGGATCTACTGCAGATCGAGACGGAAGCTGAAATCAACGGAGATCAGATCTTCGTGATCTATCACTCCCACCTGACAGGCGAGGCCTACCCGTCACCGACGGACATCAGGCTCTCACGCTGGCCTGGGGACCCCCAGCACGACATGTACCCTGGCGCTTACTACGTCATCGTGTCCCTGGCTACTCTTGGCCGCCCCGTCGTTCGCGCTTTCCGCATCAGAAACGGCCGCGTGTCCGAGGAGGAGATCGAGATCATTTAGTCCTAAGGAGGGCTGAGGAGGAAAAAATGCCAACGTTGGCAGTCGCGATAATTTACCTCGCGTTTGGTGCGTGGGTCATAGTGCCCATGTCCCGCACGGACTTTGTAGGCTGCATCATGGTATGGGTGCTGTCCTCCATCATCGCGATCCTGATCATACTGCTACTTCTACCCCGTTCCCAGAAGGGACACGGATAATCGGCCTGAGGAGGCTGAGATGAAACTGATTGGAATGGCTGCTTTGGTAGCCATACTCGCGCTGTTCGCAACGGCCTGCGGCGGCGATGGGAAGCTCTACGAGGACAACGGCGTCAACATCAGGTACAAGCCTACACCTTTCGCCAATGGCGGATGGTACACGTTCGAGGCTGGCGACCTGGTGCAAGGCAGAATCATTGCCTACTACGATGGCAGAGAGTTCTTCGCGAGAGGACAATACTGCTATGTAGCTCATGCCGAAGTCGGAGGCCGCGTGCTTGGCTCCGCGGGGGAGAAAAACGTCAACCCCAAAAAGCCTAACGAGCACGTGCCGGCATGCGACTCCCCTGTCACGGGATCCTGCGATAGGGAAACCAACATGCCTCATGTCACGCGCTTTTGCCAAGGCGACAGCGTGTACGGCAAGATGTATTTGGAGAATGGCAGGAGCTTTGACGTTCCCTGCTACTACTCTGCCGCACCCGCCAACGGCACGGCGTACAACGAGACGGACCGTGACACGATTTTTGTTCGGCGTGGAGGCGTAGGAATCAAACCGTCAGACATCAAGACGGGGAGCACCGAACCTCTGCCGCCTTGCGAATACGCTCGAAGCTGAAGCTCTGAGGAGGGCTGAGATGAAATTCATCGCGAACGTCCTATTCTGGGGCGGTCTCTTCATGTTCGTAGCCGGTGTCGTTACTGGAGCGTACGACATCTACGAAGGCCGGCACCAGACCTCGGAATGCCACGACGAGTGGTATGGCACATCTTGTGGTGCGGAGAAACACGAACCAGTTTCGCTCTGGATCGTTGGCGGCCTATTGATAGGAGGCGCTGTCGTCTTCATCGTCGGCTGCTGCATCGAAGATTCTGCAACCGCAGAGGAATGTTCGGTCTGCCACGTCAACCGCACGCATCGCCAGAATGCTAGCGGGAAATACGTTTGCGCAGACTGTGACCTTAAGCAGCGAATGGCTGCCGAACCGCGGTACAACTGCCCGGTCCACTACAGCATGCCAATGACTAAGGAGGTGGTTGAGCACGAGCTCATCATCGACCGATGTCCTAACTGCAAAGGCGTGTTCCTCTCCGCGGAAGAACTCGATCGCTGGAAGCAGATGATCGAAAAGGAAGCATCTTCATCGGGGAGTTCCGGAGGAAGTTTCGCCACTGGCCTTGCAGTCGGCATGGTCATAGGCTAACAACGCTCGAAGCTGAAACGTCTCGAAAGGAGACTCAAGTGAACACTACTCGAGACCCTATGGTGGTCGTTAACCTAGGCACGGGCATCAACCTGAGCACCGGCGACTTTCTCATCCAGATGCTTAGGGTTAACACCCGACACGTTCACCCAGCAGTCGAGTTGGTGATGGCGCCGCCTCACCTCTACCTCGACCATTTCCGGCACTTAACCAGCGGCTATAAGATCAAGGTCGCCGGCCAAAACCTTCACTGGAATGGCACCATTAACGGTGAGGTTACGGCGGAGATGATCGCTGACTTTGCCACGTATGTGGTGATCGGCGACAACACCAGGCGCGGCGAACTCGAAGACGACGAGAGCATCAACTCCAAGATCAAGGCTGCAGTTGCGGCAGGACTTTCCCCCATCATCTGTGTGGGAGACGACCTGCCTGCTCACGAGCCTCTGTTCGTTCTGGAACACGAATTGCCTGTGCTCCTTGCGGGCGTCGATCTCCCGGAAACGGCAGTCATCGTCTACAACCCCGCCTTCATGATGACGGCGGAAGGAGCAAATGATGTCGCAATCATGATTCGCGGCTTCATTGAGAAGATGTACGGCCAAGACCTAGCCCAGAAGGTCCGGATCCTCTACGGCGGCACCCTTATGCCGGGACACGCCCGTTACTACGTAGAGGGAAGCAAGCACTGGGACAACAACATCGACGGCCTCTACCTTTCGGGGGAAAACGCAGTCGAGTCAGGAACGATCCTGTCAACGGTACAAGCCGTCCACTTCTGCATCCAGCCGTACCGATAGGTACGAGGTCCTAAGGAGACCAAAGTGAACAACAACCGTGCACCCGTTGTAATCGGCATGCTCCCGCAGGAATGGGCCCCCGACGGCAACGGCGACATCATCATGGAACCCGCCAAGCGCATCGCGGAGCAAATCACCGACTCCGGTCCGGTGAGAGTGGTGCTAGCGGCGCCCTACCCGTTTCTTAAGGACCTGGACGATATCGCAGGTTGGCAGATCTCGCTCGCCAAACCCATCGATATGCACCCAATGGAGGGACCGTTCAGCGGCACGCTAGGCGAGATGATCGACTCCTACGCTAACTACGTGATCATCGGTCAGCACGAGGAGCGGCAAAAACCCCGCCACGGTGATGAGGTGTTCAACCTGCTGCTCAGGCAGGCACTCCTGTCAAAGGCGGCACCAGTTCTGTGCGTGGGAGACCGGCCCGGTCACCGCAACCCTGTACAGGACAGTTCAGAGTTCGCAGTGAGAACTCAGCTCGACGAGATGCTACGGGATGTAGGCAAACTTCCGGATCGAACCGTAATCGTCTACGACCCCGTCGGCGATGTCTCGTTTGAGCGCGCGAACGCGATGGCGGCAGCCATCAGAAACGAGCTTTACCTCATGCGAGGCAAGCTTGTGGCCGAACGTATACCGATCCTCATGGGAGGTCCGGTGACCTACGACAACATCGTCAGGTTCATCCACCAGCCGGAGATCGATGGCGTACTGCTTCGCGGCTATAGCGTCACGATGAGTGACAAATTCAGTCGCTGCGTTAGCATCGTCAAGACGCACTACAGGCCTATCACTGCCGCCGAAAGGCCCTGAAGCGCAACATCAACAACACTCGTAATCAGCTGGGAGGGCTGAATGACACTTATCAAGAGGTACCCTGCCTACGCCATGCTCATAGGAGGAGGACTCCTGGCCGGCTTGGCTATCTTGGCATTCGTCATTGCTTTCCCCGCGCATGACGAGGCCAAGAATCAGGAAGTAGGACTCAGACGACCGGTTAGCCGACCCTACCCGGGCCTGCTACCTGCGCCGCTAACGAAGGACGACGTTAAAAACTACTGTTCTCGCGCTCACTGCAGCACGACTGACATGGTAGAAATACCGTCGACCCAAGTAAACGGCTGGGACATCAACCACAACGCGGTGCTTTACAGCGGCGACAAACCAATGGAGTTCTGCGTTCCGGATAAGGTGGTGCCAAGAAACCCGGACCCAAACCTGGTTCTCGAGTACGACATCTTCGATGCCAGCAAGCCGTACCACGGCACCGGAGAGATTCTCAAGAACCCAACTAGGGGACACCCTTGCTTCACGGCAAAGAGGATTGTCTTCTCAGCGTGGACTGCGTCTCGGATTCCGCCGGACAAGACGCTGGCACCCGCCTACTTCGACATCGATAACGTCCGTAGGTTCTTCGAGCACGGTTCGGTGTCGTTAGGTCTGGCTAACAACGAGGTCGTGGTAGCAATACCCGAAAACTCGAATCCGTTTCAGGAGGGTCAAGATATCGAGATTCCGCCGGACTTCGGCTTGAAAGCCCGTTCTAACACGGTTGTACTCGAGTTCGACGTTGAACTTGGAGGCTTTGTGGACGAGCCCAAGCATGGCTACCTTAAGATGGGGCAGGGAGCCAAACTGCACGGAGTCCAGAAAATGACCTTCAGGCTGTGGGACACTAACACTTACGGCGCTCCCATTCCAGCGCCTGTCGGTCAGAAATAGTTCACTCCGACCAGCGAGTCGGCCAGCTCAAAGGAGGGCTGAATATGTTCAGGAGAAACACGGGCTATTACATAGTCCTGGCTGCAGTCGCCGTCGTGTTGGCAGCAGCTTCACTCGTCACGTTGGCGCTGTACCTGACCGGGGGGGAAAGCACGGAACCGGCACTGGACCTGCCCATGCCTACGCCGGCGGCAACGGTGGTAGCCTTCGGGCCAAACCCCCCGACACCGCAACCCACGTACATGTACGTGGTCATCATGCCTGCTGCTGTACCGTCCGCCCTGGCGGCCAACATACAGGCTGGTGAGTTCGTCGTGCTTCGCGTCATCATCGATCCCTCGGCGCAAGATCTGCCGGTGCTCATGAGGCCCGACAGCAAAGCGTACAGCTGGACCATCTCAAATCCCAGCGCGACGTACGAGAGGGACAAGGACACTGAATCACGGATCGCCTTTGCGTATTCGCAGTTCTGCAGGATGCAGTGCCGCATGCGCGAGGTCACCGTACGAACGAAGGGCATGATGCCGATCTGGGGAGCCCCCACTTTGGCAGGATACACAGCTCTACCCTAACCCGCTCGAGAGTTCAGTCAGGAGGGCTGAAATGACACACAACAACCGCAGGAGCTCGGGTCTGTCCGGTTCGCAGATCCTGCTTCTCATGATTCCGCTCGCTTCACTGCTGGCGTTCTTGCTCTTTGTGGCCGGCGACCCGTTCAACAAAACGGCGCTCACGGAACCAACAGAGCTGAAGCCGGAAGTTCTCAAGAAGCTCGGCTGGGTAGGGGTTCCGCTCACCATCGACGATGTCATGGGCTTCTGCGACGGATGCAGCAAGACCAACATGGTGGAACTAACTCATAGCGGAGCACGTCAGGACGTCAACGACAACGCCATCTGGTACCACTCGGCAAAGGCTGGCACGTTCTGTCCCGACAAGCTGATCGACCGGAAGGCGGATCCCAACCTGACTCTCGTGATCCAGAAATACCTGGACAACGGAGACACGGACGGGCCGCCGAAGGAAGCCAGGCTGGGCAGGACAGTAAGCGTCTGTTCTACGGAGCGAAACGTCGTTGTGTCGCTCTGGACAAGCGCCGCCATCCCACCTAAGCTGGGTTTTGTTCCTGTTTCGCTCAGCGCGGAGGAAGTCAACAGCTGGTGTAAATGCACCGGTGCGGTGAAGCCGGACTACTGGGCCGACAACGCCGTATTCTTCTCCGCCAAGGACGGGGCAGACATGGTAATTCCCGCCTTGGGTCCTGACGTGGTACTCGAGTACCAAATGCTCGAAGCACTTGACTTAACAGGGAACGGCTTTACGCCACGAGGACCTTCCGTCCTGATCAGCAAGGTCAGAAGCGGAAGCTTCTACCTGTGGAGGGATACCAACAAGTAACCCGCACGGTGAGCGGAAATGGGTAGCAGGCTCCAGGAGAAATCCCAGGAGAAACGCCACAAAAATGAGCGTCACCCACCTGTTCAATAGTGTTAGGCACGAACAAGTCCAAGGAGGACTCTGGTGAAAAGCATCGGCAACTTCTTACGGAAGGCCCGCCCATACCTGATCGGAGGCTTTATCACGCTGATCGTGGTGGTCCCGATCTTCGTCTTCGCGGTCAACCACCCGAAAGACAGCGAGAACGCTGCTATCTCAAAGGTAGCAACTTCCTCGTACAACCTCGACGAACACGTAGGGGTTAAGACCCGGGTCAACGCTTCCGGCCTGGATAAGACAAACTTCCTCGCCAACTTGCAGGTAGGAAGCTGTGGGTGGACTGTCCCATGGGGCATGATCGTGACCCCGCAACACAACGGCTTCCTCGACGGAACGTACGACTTCTTTGCGGAACGTGGCGGAACGGTCCAAATGGAAGTCTGCAGGACC
Source organism: uncultured Gammaproteobacteria bacterium (assembly GCA_964452165.1). Classification (GTDB taxonomy): domain Bacteria; phylum Patescibacteriota; class Microgenomatia; order Levybacterales; family GWA1-39-11; genus GWA1-39-11. The sequence goes on from CAYVKP010000003.1 coordinate 80,787, forward strand.
GAGAAGGGATTCGTAGTCAGCGTACCGAAGGGGTACCATTACGAAGCTCAAACTGCCGTTTCCGAGAAGCAAGCAAGAAGTCTCGTACCCGTATACGAGATCAACACCGGGAAGAACAGCTACTGAGGCTAAACGATCCCGCACGGTAAGCGGCTATCTCAGTCTGGAGGGACTGGTGAACAACAACAAGGGCCTGATGGGCCTAATCAACAAGTATCCCATCGTCTTTTTGGCGGTGGTTTTGCTGATCGCCTTCGGCTCCCTGGCGATCTGGGAAGGAGGAGACTCGGAAGAGACGGATAAAGTGGTAAGCGTTGTAGCGACGCCTACTCCCCGCCCTACCGTGGTCAGTAATGCCCGCAGCTACCTCCCGAGCAGCATGTGCGCCCAAGGCTACAACCTCAAAACGGTACGCATCACCCAGGCTGCGGATCGCGCGAGCCCGCAGGAAATCCTGATCGTAGAGACCAAAGAGGTGAGGAAGGAGATAATCGAGTCGATTTACATCGCGCCTCCCGACGACTTGATCCCTCCCGGGCGAGAATTCACAACCTTTGACTTCCGCCCAGTAACGGGGATGGAAGGACGAATCTACGGAATCACGTGCAAGACCTCAGAGTCCATGAGGGACCTTCTAACGATTAAGTATCCGTTCGAGGAGTTCTGCAAGGACGAGAGCAAGTTCGTCGCCTACGACGGCCGGCGCGTGACAGACGTCTTCCGTGAAACCTACGGCCTACTGCCGTGCTTTGCGGGACTCCCTGCCAACCAAGGCCGCTAAACGACCCCGCACGGTAAGCGGATAATCAAGTCCAAGGAGGACTCTGGTGAAAAACATCGG
>CAYVKP010000004.1:0-75687 GCA_964452165.1 uncultured Gammaproteobacteria bacterium
TTGCCTCCTACGCATTACCGAGACTTCTGGCACGTAGTTAGTAGAGGCTTATTCTCCAAGCCTTGAAGAGCTTGGCAAAAGAAGTTTACGACCCTAGAGCCTTCATCCTTCACGCGGTGTCGCTGGGTCAGACTTTCGTCCATTGCCCAATATTCCTGGTTGCTGCCACCCGTAGGTGTGGAGCCCGTGTCTCAGTGCCCCTGTGTCTGGCCGACCTCTCAGTCCAGATACCCGTCATAGCCTTGGTGGGCATTTACCCCGCCAACAAGCTGATAGGACGCAAGCTCCTCCCAGAGCGGACCGTTAAGTCCTTTAAACCGTAGTTACCATGGAGAATTATCCCTCCTTTCGGAGAGCTATGCTCCACTTTGGGGTAGATTCTTGCGTATTACTCACCCGTCTGCCGCTGGGTTGTATTGCTACAACCCCGCTCGACTTGCATACCTAAAGCACACCGCCAGCGTTCATCCTGAACCAGGATCAAATTCTCAAATAAAATACTTCGACAGCCTCAATATTGCTATTGATTATATCTAGTATTTTGGATTTGACAGAGTTTTTACACTCTATCTGTAGTTGTTCACTTTTAAGGGTGAACGATCCTACCACTATCAGAACTGCTTTTAAAATACGATTTATTCGTATTCTAATTTCCAAAATGCTTTAATTTTTGGAAAAGCTTGCCCCGACCAAAAACTATTGGCGGGGCTTTTCCTCACGAATGCCGGATTAGGGATTCGTGCAGGAAATTCTCGTTCAACAGAAACAAAACCTCTTAGACTTCCAGTCTTAGATTGAATTAAAAATTGTTTCCTGAACAATACTTTTTAAGGAGCAAGGCGCAAACTTGTTGCTACTGATTCGGGGAGATACGTAGTCCCGCGAAGCTCTTGCAAGCGTTGTGGGATTTTGAAGTTAAAATGTGTTTACCGACAAATCATTTAATGTAATTACCAGATTAACGCGATCTTCCAAAATCAGTCTATAAATAATACCCCACTCCGAGGCTGTTGTCAACCTTTAATTAGCATCACTTACTTAATTATGCCTATCATTGAGAGGAGAATTTTTACATAGAGGCCTGGCCAAAGAAAAACATTAGCCCAACCACTGGTCGGGGGAAATATCAGAAAATAAACAGAGGCAATTAATATATACAAACCTAGAGAGATTGAGATTGTCTGGATAGTTTTACTTTTTTTGTTTTTTGCTTTCAAAACTATATATATAAGAGCGATAGGAATTAGGGGATAAATGAAACTCATGACAGTGATTATCTCAGTCCGCCGGTGACTTTGACTTGATTGAGCATGGCCGGGTTCTCAAGTAGTTTAGCGACGCCTCGGACAACTGTTGTCAGTGGATCTTCAACCAGAATAACCGGAATTTTTGTGCGCTCCATTACCAATTCGTCTACCCCCGGAAGCAACGAGCCTCCGCCCGTAAGCATTATTCCGCGCTCCAAAATGTCAGATGTTAATTCAGGGGGAGTCTCTTCAATTACCTCAAGAACCGAATCAACAATTAATGAAACAACCGGCCCTATAGCCTCACGAATCTCAGTCTCTGAAACTCTCAAGGATTTTGGCAAACCCGTTTCAATATCACGCCCACGGATAACTGCAATTTTTTCCTTGCCCTCCTTCTCAATTTCCACGTCGTCCATGTCAAGCTTTTCAAACATTTTCTCCTCGGCTTTCTCCTCAGATTTAGAATTTTGTTTCTTGACGCGAGATCTTACTTTATACGCGCTGCCTATTTTGATTTTTACTTCTTCTGCAGTCTTTTCACCAATTAGCAAACCGTGGCGAAGACGAATATAGGAAATTATAGCCAGGTCCATTTCGTTTCCGGCAATCTTTAACGAACGGTTTACAACAATTCCGCCGAGTGAAATAACCGCTATCTCTGTTGTTCCACCGCCGATGTCTACCATGAGCGTTCCTGTGGGCTCGAATACTGAAATCCCAGCACCAATTGCTGCGGCCATTGGCTCTTCAACTATAAAACACTCACGAGCTCCTGCTTGCAAGGCCGCTTCCCAAACCGCACGCCGCTCAACTTCCGTGACACCTGAGGGAATTCCTACGGCTACCCTGGGTCTTGCGAACTGATAAAAAGGAGTACCTATTTCATGAACTTTCTTAATGTAATGAGAGAACATAAAAGCCGCTGCGTCAAAATCGGATATTACACCGTGCTCTAATGGTTTTATTGCATCAATTGTTCCGGGAGTTTTTCCTACCATCTTTTTGGCTTCACTTCCAACCGCTATAACCTTCTTAGTTTTATTGTGTCTTGCGACGATTGAGGGTTCACGGATTGCAATTCCTTTGCCCCTGACGTGAACCAAAATATTTGCGGTTCCCAAATCTATTCCGAGGTCATGAGAGAATAGGGAAAATATGGAGTCAAACATATCCTAAAACTATATCCAAAAGCAGGCTTAAAATCAATCGGCATCTTGTTCATTTTTTGACGCTGTGCTAAACTCGATTAAGCAAAATGTACGCCCTCATTGACAAGCTCAACACAGCCATAAAATGGAGCTTTTATCTCCTTTTCTTCACCATACCGTTAGTTATGTGGCCCAGTACTTTCGAGCTTTTTGAGTTTAATAAAATGTGGGTAGTCTTTGGAATATCTATTTTCATTTTCTTTTTGTGGGCCACCAAAATGGTAGTCCAGGGGAAAATTGAAATTAGACGGACTCCTCTTGATATTCCAATTGTGCTTTTTCTCATTTCTCAGATAATCTCGACAATAATATCTATAGATCCCCACACATCTTTATGGGGATATTATTCACGCTTTAACGGGGGGCTATTCTCAACGATTTCGTACATATTTTTATATTACGCATATGTCTCTAATCTAATACCTACGGAGGAAAAAGAGCAGAAATCAAGTTACAAAACTCTCGGAATAATTTTATTGTCGGGTGTAGCTGTAACAATCTGGGGACTTCCGGGGCATTTCGGATATGATCCAACTTGTCTTGTTTTCCGCGGAACACTTGATGTCGCCTGCTGGACAGATCAGTTTCAGCCCACCGTGAGAATTTTCTCAACTTTAGGTCAACCCAATTGGCTTGGCACGTTTCTTGGGGCACTCATTCCAGTTATGGCGGCTTTTGGTCTCAAAAATGTGATTCAAAATCCAGAGAAATTGAATAAATCCCTGATGTACTTGAGCGCTACATTTCTCTTTTTCCTGGCACTTCTCTACACTCGTTCACAATCAAGCTTTTTGGGATTAGGTTTTGCCATGATAGTCTTTATTGCTCTTTTTGCATATAAATCTTTCAAAGATAAACAAATTAATTTTGAAAAGGTCACAAAGCAAAAACACACGAGGTTTGTAATTGCTACTGTTCTAATTTTTGTTGTTACGGTTTTTTTCGCAGGTACCCCGATTCCGTTTCTCAATAAATACACCACTCTTGAAGGGCTAAGAGCGCTTACCACTCATAAATCAGTAGCCAAAATTCCTACCGACAAAAGTGATTTGCAATCAAGCGACATACAACTCGGGGGCACTGACTCAAGCAAGATCAGACTGATTGTTTGGCGCGGAGCAATTGAGATATTCAAAAGTCACCCACTTTTTGGAACCGGGGTTGAGACTTTCGCATACGCTTATTACAAAGTTAAGCCTGTCGAACACAACCTGACGAGTGAGTGGGATTATCTTTATAACAAGGCTCACAACGAATATCTCAATCTTCTTGCAACAACGGGAATCTTTGGACTTGCAACATATATGCTGGTTGTCCTCTATTTTTTGTATCGAGCCACTCTTTTGATTCTTTCAAATAAGCCTAATAAGGGTGATTCGCAAGTCTTAATTGGTATTACTTGCGGTTACATTGCAATTTTAATTTCTGATTTCTTTGGTTTTTCAGTAGTTCCAATAAACCTTTTATTCTTTCTTTTCCCCGCTATTTTCTTCGAAATCGCAGACCCAAAAATCTTTAAAAACTTACTGGCCTTGCCTCGCGCTGATGCTGTACAAAAACGTGAACTTGGGATGGGGAGAATGTTTGCCATTTTAGTTATCGCCTGTATCGCTATTTATTTTGAATTTTATCTTGTCAATTTCTGGGTAGCAGATAGGTCTTATGCTCTCGGTTACAACCTTGACAAGGCATCTGAATATAGCCAGGCTTTTACCCCATTGTCTGATGCTGTAAAGGCGCTTCCCTCTGAAGATTTATACAAAGATGAGCAGTCAATTAATCTTGCGACCTTGGCAATTGTTTTGGCTCAAAACAATAGAGCAACTGAAGCGGCCCAGCTTGCACAACAAGCAAACGCCATAAGCGATAAGATAATTGCCGCCCACCCGAATAATATTGTTTTTTACAAAACTAGAATTCGTGTTCAGTATGCACTAACGCAACTTGATCCAAGATTCATAGACAATGCAATAAATACCGCAAAAGTGGCAAGAACTCTAGCCCCGACAGATGCAAAGCTTGCCTACAATCTTGCACTTTTTTACAACCAAAAAGGAGACAATGATAAGATGATAGAACTCCTCAATACTGCAAAAGAGCTTAAACCTAACTACTTTGATCCTTATTATGCAAAAGCACTTCTCGATAAAGATTTAGCAAAAAATAACCCTACAAAAGCAGCAGAATACCAAAAAGACGAACTTGAGAACGTGAACTATATTCTTAAAAATATTGATCCTGGTAGCCAACAAGCAAAAGATCTCCTCAAGCAACTTCAGTAAATGTTTTAATTTCGCCGTAAATTACGTATAATTCAGCTATGTATAAAATGGTTGTGACGCCGGATCCAAGTCTTCTTAAGAAGGCAATGCCCGTGGAGCGTTTTGACAAAAAACTAAAACGAGTTATTAAGGAAATGGAAAAAGCCCTTGATGCAACTTACGATCCGGTAGGTGTAGGACTCGCCGCGCCTCAAGTTGGAATTCCAAAGAGGATCTTCTTAACTCGTCCAAAAGAAGGCGGACCAATGCATGTTTTTATTAATCCCGAAATTGTAAGCTCATCGGATAAGGAAGAAATCCCAATTTTGCCAAACTCTTCCAAGGTTGAACTTATGAAAAAAGTTTCAAAGAACAAACCCGGTGACAAGAAAAAACTTCTGGAGGGTTGTCTTTCTGTTCCGAATATTTGGGGAAATGTTGCAAGGAAAAACACCGTTGAGCTCTCATGGCAAGATGAAACTGGAAAAAAATTTACCAAGACATTTAAGGGATTCCCTGCAATAATTGTCCAACACGAGCTTGATCATCTTGACGGGATATTATTTACCAAACACGTTCTTGCTCAAGGAGAACAACTATATCGGTCGTACAAAAATGACAAGGGTGAAGACGAATTTGAAGAAATTGAGGTTTAGGAAATTGATTTTTGTTGTATAATCCCCATTTACTATGTCAGAGAGGCTTATTCCAAGAGTTCTTGGAAATACGATTACAAGATTTAGAGATGCAGCTGGTCTTAATAGATATCGAGAAATATATACAGAAGAAGACTCGAGTCATCCCCTCCCGCTTAAACAAAACTATAAAAATGGCAAACTTATTGGAATGACGGTTACTGCGTATCCTTGGAGCGAGGATAAGAGACTTTTTACCGATTTTACTCCTTCCTTCGCTGAAGGCCCATGTAGCGTTGTTGGGGGTGGAGCCTATAAAACGGCCATTGCGGATCAGGGTGGAAGAAGCGATAAGGTTATTCTTCTTTATAACTGGCACGTATATGAAAGGCGCGAGGAGGCAGTTGCGGCAGCGAATAAAATAGGAGCGGTTCTTGATATGGCAAGTCAAGTCGCGCCAGGATACGTCTTGCCGTTCGAGATGAAAGTTGACGAAATAGAAAACGGGTTTATGGTTTGCGAGATCCAACAAAGAGCTGAACCATTATCTATCGATCTTTTCGATCCCAAAACTGCTGAAAAACTTGAAAGAGAAGCCGAAGAAACTAACTTCGATGGAACTCAAAGGCTTTATGACAGATTATTTAACGCTGGAATATCCCAAGCTCAAAACCACTTAACGAGGTCGCGCGACGACTACTCATTTACAGAAATCTGCTGGGATCTTATAACCAACCACTTGGTTTCCCTAGATGTAGTTGATGACGTAGAAACAGGATTCGAACAGGTTCAATAGTCAAAGTTGGTATAATATCCTAATGAAAGAGAAAATTGTCTTTTTTGGTGCCGGACCTTATGTTATCCCCGTAATTGAAGCGTTAAGTAAAAATTTCGAACTCGTGATGGTTGTGACCAGCGAACCCCAGGGACCAACCATTTCATATTGTCAATCAAATAAGATTAATTATGTTTTTGTAAAGAATTCCTCCGAAATTTTAAAACATGAAGCAGAATTCAAAGACATTTCAGTTGCGGCACTTGCTTACTTTGGGATAATAGTCTCGGGTGAAGTTTTAAAACTGTTTCCACTTGGAATAATTAACATTCACCCTTCCCTCTTACCTGCTTACCGAGGCCCAACTCCCGGCCAAGCTGCGCTTTTGAATGGAGATAAAACAACCGGAGTATCAATTATGAAAATCGATTCTAAGGTGGACCATGGACCAACACTCTCACAAGTCGAGGAAAAAATTGAACCTCAGGATGACTCCGAAACTCTATATGCCCGACTTTTCAAAATTGGAGCCAATCTTCTTGTTAAAACAATACCAAAATATATTTCAGGCGAACTCAAACCAAAGGAACAAGATCATTCAAGAGCAACCTATACTGAGCGCGATCTTAAACGCGAATCAGGTTTAATAAAATTGGATGAGTCACCAAATATCGAACGACTCGACAGAATGATCAGGGCGTATTATCCTTGGCCCGGCGTTTGGTTTAAAGCAAAATTGAACGGTTCCGAACGGATTGTAAAATTATTACCCAATCAAAAAATTCAAGTGGAGGGTAAAAGCGTTATGAGTTTAAAAGATTTTGGCAACGGATATCCTGAAGGCAAAGAAATTTTAGACAAACTCCATCTTAATGACTGAAAGAAATTACGCAATTGATTTTATTCGTCTTGCTTCCATTATTGGAGTTGTTGTAATTCATACATCAACTTACTACATTGATAGAACTCCCCCGTTTTCATTTAATTTTTATATTCTACACGCAGTTAACCAAGTTTTTAGATTTGCAGTTCCTGCGTTTTTTGGGATATCAGGATTTTTACTCGCCCTAAAATATTCAAATATAGAATCTCCTCTCAAGTTTTACAAAAAAAGATTTTCAAGAATTCTGGTTCCTTATTTAATATGGACTCTTTTCTATTTTTTGATAATTTTCCCAAATCCCATAAAGTTGGTCTTATCCAGAATATTTCTAAATGATCTAATAACGGGAGACGCTTCTTACCAACTTTATTTTATTCCTGCAATAATTGTTTTGTATCTTCTCTTTCCTCTCATCGTTTATTTCAAAAAGATATTCTTAACTAAATGGTTTATTGTTTTTTTGGGAGTTATAGAAATAATAATTCTATCCTATGTCTATTTCTACGAACCGAAAATATCAATTATATCTCCTTTACCTCTTGGTTTTTACAATTTACTCCCATTTGTTCTAGGGATATACTCTGCCACCAGAATAAAAGATTTTAAAAGATTTGTCATCAATAATAAAATTATGTTCTGGATGGTATCGATAACTTCAGTCCTTGTAATTTATTTTGAATCAATTTTCATGTTCCACAAGACAGGTAAGCCAATGTATTTAAGAGATCAATGGAGACCTAGTGTTTACGCTTATGGACCTGCTACTGCGGGCATTATTTATTACAAGTACCAAGACCGTTGGAATAAGGTCGTATCTTACCTATCAGGTTTTACTTTTGGAGTTTTTTTTGTTCATGCGGCAATTCTCCACAACCTCTTGATTATATTTTACAAATACAAACTGTATGGTTTGACTTCTTTTGTGGTTAGCCTGACAATAACAATAGCTCTTTCTTTCTTATTTTGTATAGTACTGTCTAGAGTAAAACTTGTAAATAATATTTTGGGGTTAAGAGGCACTTAAAGCGGCGACCACAGGAGCTTCTTTTGAAGCCTTAACTTTTTTAACTTTCTTAAGAGTTTTGATGCAATTTGCGCATAATTTTACGCTAATTTTTCTTCCATCAACTTCAATCCTTTTTTTTTGAATGTTGGGACGAAAAGCATGGTTGCTTCTATTTTTTGCATGGGAAACGCGGTGTCCCCAAGAAATCCCCTTTCCACAATTATCACACTTGAATGCCATAGGTAGTCATTATACTAATTTTGAACTCAAAATTCAATCTTCTCATATAAAAAGATCCTCCCGGAATTTCCAAAGAGGATCTTTTCACTAAACAAATGAAAACGAACTCTATTTGAGTTCTACTGTTGCGCCTGCGGCGGTAAGTTTTTCTTTTGCTTCATCTGCTGTTTTTTTATTGACTGCTGTCAATACTTCTTTTGGAGCTGCATCAACCAAATCTTTTGCTTCTTTAAGTCCCAATGTAGGAGCCAATTCTCTAAGTGTTTTTATAACTCCGAGCTTGTTTGCTCCGCTTGCTTGAATCCATACATTAAATACTGTTTGCTCTTCTGCCGGTTCTCCAGCATCTGCTGTCCCGCCTTGCGGAGCTTGCATAGCCGCCACTGGTGCTGCTGCTGTCACTCCGAACTTCTCCTCAAGAGCTTTGACTAATTCGGATAAATCCAAAACAGACATTTCTTCGATAGCTTTTAATAAATCTTCTTTTGACATCTTTGCCATATTAATTAGTCACCCCCTCACCTGTTTGCGAAGCGACCGGTGCAGGTGTTGCAATCGGTGCTGCCGCTTTTTTCTCCTCAATTGCTTTGAGCAATTGAGCGAGTTTCACGATGTTGGCGTTTAAGCCATAAACAAAATTTGAGATAGGTGCATTAAGCGTACCGAGTAATTTTGCGATCAAGACCTCTTTTGCCGGAAGTTTTGAAAGATCTCCTATCACAGATTCTTCAATAATTGAACCTTCAAAAACTCCGAACTTAATTTTTGGGAGTCCGTACTTTTTTACAAATGCGGTTAAAATTTTTGCCGTTTTAATTGGGTCAGCATATGAAAATAGTGTTGCGTATGGACCCTGAAGTCGCGCTTTTGCATCAATGCTTTTTTCCTGCAATGCCAAATTCATGAGAGTATTTTTGATAACTGCAATTTCTGAGTCATTGTCTTGAAGCTCACGACGTGCCTCCTCAAGCTGTTTGTGTGTAAGGCCTGCGTAGTCAACGAAAAACATGGCGGTAGCTTTTTCTACCTTCTGTTTTGCTAGATCTAAATTTTGTATGTTTTTCTGTGATGGCATAAAAAAACGCTCCTTTTCGAGCGCAAATGCGAACCCTTATGTTCGCTTGCCTCGGTAGGTCTTATTTGTTAGTTCACATTGAGTGAAACAAACGTGCCTACTGTCTTAGGAATAAAGTATTCTAACAAAACACCGAAGTTAAATCAACAAGCAAGACTAAAAGATTTTTCCAAGAACCGGAAGTTTCTTATCAAATCCCGTAAAACGCTCAACATCTGCCCTTGAAATATTCATTAGATCGTCTTCTCTCTCGCCCTCGGGGCAAAATTGCTTATATAAAATAGGGAGAAGGATAGTCATAAATTCTCCAATTGTTATTGACTTGGTAGCCTGAATTATGCGCCTCCAATTCTCAGGGTCTTGATAAAGATACATGTCCATGCCACTTGCTGAGACTCTTTCTCCCCCGGCCTCAACAAAAGCCAGATGGGGCCTAAAGAATACAAAATCATCGGTTACAACATCTTGAGATTCCTCATGAGACTGCGTATCACCGAGTTCCTCGGTCATCTTCATATAGGCTTCTTTCATATCTGTTAGATATGTCGTTTGACTCGCTCCTCCACCCAAAAGGAGACCGTAGTAGAAGGAGAGAACAATGAAGGTTAAAAGAAGACTTGGAATTAGCTCTTTGTTACGAATCGCAGATTCAATTGCCTCAGGTGTCAGAGAAACCGAATATGATCCGTCTCTCGTGATTAATTTGTCTCCATCTCTCCCAAGTTGCATTCTGTATCCCTCCTTATTTAATCCCCAGAACAAAAAAGTCCCTGTCTGTTTTTCAGATTTAAAAGCACCAATTATTCCATCAAAATATTTCTCTATCAAGGCATGATAATTTTTATCAAAAATAAGCCGACTGATTGGAGTATCTGCGTGAATGTGATAATCGAGCAAAAGCTCTAGGAGCACCTTCTCTTGCGACAACATAATATAGTTTGGAATTTGGTCACTTGAGAACGACGGGAAAAGCTTCTTCCACAAATGGTAGTTGGTTACTGTAAGCTGATCTACGTAATCAGATTCTGCAAATGCATGAGGATTCATATAAACATCTTCTATAAGTGACTTCATTTTCGAAACATTCACCTCAGACTCCCCTTCTTTTGCAAAAGTATCGATTCTTTTTCTCATCTCCTCTATGTCATCGAATGTATAGGCGGGTGCATACAAAACCATTCGTGGGTCAACACTTCTGCCAAAAAATGGAAGCTGCTCATCTTCAAGTTTTTCTCCTCTGTATGCATTGAATTGAAATCCTCTTGAGAACGACAAATCGTTATTAAACGATACACCAGAGCAAGCGAGAATAATTAAATTTCTGAAGCGAGGATCAGCGTTGTTAAACAATGGAACAGAGCTATGAAGACCGGCATTAAGCATATGAGCGGTACCGATTGGTGCGGTGTGCTCGGCTGTTGAAACGCTATCGTTTCGCTTTAACTGTTTCTCAACCTCATCTGCAAGCGCCGTGCCAAGCAGCCTTGTCACCTCTTTTTTAATAACTGCGATGATCTCTTTCTTGCGTTCCTGAAAATGCTTGCCGGGGTTTGTCCTATTTTTTTGCTTGACATATGAATAGTAAGACATCTGGCCATATCTATCCTTGATTTTTCGAATCTGGGGACGATTCTCCATTATCTTTTCTTCCATGCGATTGAGCATGTCCAAATTAACAGCAGGGGAAGGATTTTGATTCATATTTTGTTTTGAGGCCGCTATACTCGCCTTGGAAAGAAGTTGATTTTTCTATGCGATAACGCTTTCGTAGTAAGACAATTATACAGCTTTTAAGGCTAAAAGTCCATATTGACAACCGGCGTAGTTCTTGTATAATTCATCTTCGTAGTTAATGGAGGGGTCGCATAGCCGGCCCATTGCACCCAACCGTTTTCGGGCAAGTGTTCCGCTTGACGGAATCCGTACGTTCGAATCGTACCCCCTCCGCACGTTTTTACCCTTCACCTTGCCTAAAAATCCCTGACACTGTATTATTAATTCTATGCGTATCGCAATTGCCGCCAGTCTACTCAAGGCAATCACCTCTGGGAGCACGGGAGGCACTGAAGCCTTCGCCCATCTTCTTGCCGAAGGCCTAGTGAAACAGGGAGTTGATACTACGCTTTTTGCAACGTCCGACAGCAAGACAAGCGCAAAACTCGTATCGGTCTGTAGTTCCACCCAAACCACTGATGTATATGAGGGAAATGTCGAAATAAGAATGCCCTATCAACTTTTGCAAAGCGCGGAAATCATAAAGCGCGAAAGCGAATTTGATATTATTCACAATAATTATTTTGGATTTTTTGCCATGACCGCATTCTCACAATTTACAAAGCTTCCCGTTGTCACTACTATGCATAATCATTTCTGGCAATATCCCAACCTAAAAAAGATTCTGACTGAGACTGTTGTTAAGGGAAAGGATATTGTAGTGTTTCCTTCTCGCGCTTCCCAAAATTACGACAAAGGCCTTTTTGACTCAGAAGTTATTCTTCATGGAATAGACATCTCTCCTTTCCCTTTCAATGCAAAATCTGAGGATTATTTTTTATTTTTAAGTAGATTGGTACCTGGCAAGGGAATAAAAGACGCGATGGACGCAGCAACCGTTGGGAGATTCAAGCTTCTTGTTGCGGGAGGAAAAGCAATTCTACCTGATGACAAGGAATTTATTGAAAAGAATGTAGATCCTTATTTTTCAGAAAGCATAGTGTATGATGGGGTTCCGGATGATACTAAGCGTCTTGAGCTTTATCAAAACGCAAAAGCCTTAATTTTTCCAACTCGTCTTGAAGAACAGTTTGGACTGGTTGCGGCAGAAGCAATGGCTTGCGGAACTCCTGTTATCGCGTACAACCATGGAGCCCTTGCTGAAGTTGTTGAGGATGGAAAAACCGGGTTTATTGTTGATCCCGATAACGAAGACCGCCCCGGAAAAGGGTCATGGATCATTAAAAAACAGGGCGTTGAGGGAATTGTTGAAGCAGTAAGTAGAATTGGTGAGATCGATAGGAATACTTGTCGCAGACACGTCGAGGATAATTTTACGCAGGAAAGAATGATCAAAGACTATATTAAACTTTACGAACGGTTGTTAAATAAGTAGGTAAAACTAGGCCAATTCTTCTGGCGCCCACTCACCTTTGTCTTTTTTCACGAAAACTCCAATTACTGGAACCTTGTTGCTTGTAAATTCTTTTATGAATTCTACGGCTCTCTGAATATCTTTTTTGTGAGTCGCATCATCCGTGGGATTACCAGCGCAATCCTGATGTCCGTCAACAATTATTCCTTTTGAACCATGCACGTTGATCGATAACAAAAGTTTTTCTTTGAGATCGTCAAAATATTCCGGATCCTGATTTTGAGCAATCATTTTCACAAAACCTGCATCGGAAATTTTATCCGGATATTTTGCTTTAAATTTTTCTTTTCCGAAGGTGGTTGTTGCTTCCTGAACGCGTCCGTCCATACAACCAATTACTGTAAAAAAAGATTCATCTGCTTGCGACACAAGAACCTATTATATAAGTGCTAGTAACAACTTTCAATATTTTATGGTAAATTTTCCATTCGAACTGCTAATAATTCCCGCAAGTTCCATTCCGGATAATATTACTGAGAGTTGAGAGATTGGAATCTTTGTCTCGCGAATAAGTTCGTCTATTGTTTTTTCTTCACCTTCAAGAGCATCGAGCACTTTTCGTTCCTCTTTTGTAAGTTTTAAACTTTTAATTTTATCGATTTGTTCGGAATTTGATATTTGAGATTTGAGATTTAACGAGTTCAAAATGTCTTGAGCATTTTGAACGAGTACGGCTCCTTGCTTTAATAATTTCAATGCACCACGGGATTGTTGGGAGGTAATTGGACCCGGGACGGCAAAAACTGTTTTTCCTTGACTTATTGCATGCTCTGCCGTGATTAGCGAACCACTCTCTTCTGCTGCTTCCGTGATTAAGACTGCCATTGAGATGCCAGCGACAATTCTATTTCTTGCCGGAAAAGTTCCGGGGTTAGCAGGCATTCCTAATGGATACTCGGAAACTACCAAACCGCGAGAATCCAGAATCTCCTCATAAAGTCTGTCATTTTCTCGCGGATAAGGACAGTCTACTCCGCAACCAAGAACTGCAATCGTCTCACCCTTGTTCTCCATTGTAGTCTTGTGGGCAATTGCATCTATGCCCATTGCCATTCCTGAAACGATTATGAAACCTGATAGAACAAGTTCGCTTACTAAAGTTTCCGTAACCTGAAATCCGTAAGAAGTTGTCTTTCGCGCCCCAACTACTCCGATTAGCTTTTTCCCAAGCAACAACTCTTTGTTACCTTTAATATAAAGCCCAATTGGAGGACTATCGATTTGTGAAAGGCGAACCGGATAGTATTTATCGCCGAAGGGAATAAATTCTACTTTTGCTTTTTTGAGCCGTGCCAAGTAATCTTTAATGTCAAATGTCTTTCTGAATGATTCGAACTTTTCATAATATGCCTTCCCTACTCCCGCCTCTTTATATCTTTCCTGAGAACTTTCCTGCCATGCTTTTGCCGGTGATCCAAACAAACGAATCAAGTTCTGATAACTTTTTGGTCCAACACCAGTTGAGTTTGAAAATGCCAGCGCCGCAGCTCTATCATCCATGAAATAAGAATAACATAAGCAGTTTTCTCTTTCATTTTTCTTACCTCATAGTGCAAGTTGTCTTAAGCAAATCAGCCATAATTGTGGCAGATATAAGAAAGGAGGTGCAAAATATGGCAACAGAAATAGTACACGAACATGATCATACAGCAGGAGGAGATAGCTCAGGCGCAGTAGTAGGAATAATCCTACTGGCCATTCTCGTCTTATTCTTGGTTTATGCTTTTGGATCAGGTGCCTTCCGAGGTATTCTGGGTAATGGTGGGACCAACGTCCAGATTCCTGACAAGGTAAACGTCAACGTTCAAGGACCAGGTAAATAATATGTTTGAGGGGTATCAACCCCTGCAAGGAAAGCCTGTATCAAGGGTCTTAGTAATTGAATTAACGATCATATTCGCAGGAATGATGATGGCGCTTTACGTCTTTGGCTTTTCCTACGGATTCAAGGATACCGGCGCTGCTCTTTCTTTTCCGGGGGTAGTAAATCACAAGTAATATTGCAGTCACATAATTTTTGTGGAATACTTGAGAGGTGAAGATTGACGAGCTGCTTAACAGGGTTACTGATTTCATCCTTAACTTTATGCCAGAAAAGTATAAGGAGCAGGTGAAAATTGTAGTGATCGCAATCGCAACCCTTGGAGTTCTTATTATTCTAGGAGCCTTCAGCTTCTCCATGCTCCACCAATTCTAACCTACTCCCGCTGACTTCATTGACAAGCTGAGCCCAACCTGAAATACTTTATGGATGGTAAGGTTTAAAAAATCAAAAAATCTAAATCCTGTTCTGGGGTGTGTTTTGCTTTTGTTTGTTCTTGTACTCTTGTTCCTATTTCCAAAATTAAAGAGTGGATTTGTACACTCACCAAGCAGGAATGTTTCAGCTGAATACTCCAACCATAAATTCGCATACACTAAAAGCGGTAAAGTATTTATCTATGATCCGGCAACTTCCCAAAACACACTAGCGTTTAACAACATCTCCAATGCTTTAGATGTTCAATGGTCTCCTGATGGAAAACTTTTGACCGTAGCAAATGATGCGGTGTATTTTTACGATCCGCTTTCAAAAACCCAAAAAAGAATTCTTGATAATTTTAAAGGAACTTTATGGGGATGGAAGTCTTCGAAGGAATTTATAACTTTACGTGAATTCAATAACAAAGGAGAAATACATGTAATAGGAACAGGTGATGGTCCTCCCGATATGAGTAAAGATAAATACACTGTTGTTTCTTTAGACGGAAAAACACAGGAGATATCGCTTCAGCAAGAAATTGGTATTGCCCAAAATAAAACAATATTCCCTGATGTACATCACTCATTTAAAGCTATAAAAACTCCCCTACCTAGCAATCCAATTCATATCAATCTTTTGGATATAAAGCGCAATACCGAATACCACTTAGACGACACGGTTTCATATATAAAATTATCTCCAGATAACTCTAGCGTCATTACGCTTGATTCTAGTGGGATGGGTTCGGACGAAATCTGGAAGGTGTGTAAATTTGAAAATATTATTGGAGCAAACAATTGCGAAGAACTTCCCGCAAGACACCTTACTATCAGACCTAATTACAAATGGATAGACAACCATACCCTAGCGTTTATGAGCCAGGCAGAAAAAAAGGACGAATACACTTTTAATTCATATGACATACAAACCAAAACGCAAAAAGCCATTGGGAAGCCGTTACATACGGTTTTCCCCGACTCCATAGTTTTTGAAATTGCACCTGATGGAAAAAACATAGTGTATACCTACGTAGAAACTTATTCTCCCGATGGCCACGAACAGCAGTATTTTATAGCAAAAGTTTCAATTGCGGACGGTGAAGAAACTCTGCGTATCCCAAATGACCTGACAAGGGTTTCAGATGACTTACCACTTTAAATATGGAAGAAAATAATCAAAGACCATCGTTAGTTCAAAATCCTTCGATAGAACAATCTCCTCCTCCTTCTCCTCACACCGAAAAACCAAAACTTAAACTCCCGATTTTGATTGCGGGTGTGGTTGTGGTCTCTATTTTGAGTGTTTACTCGATAATGCTGCTAGGTAGTAAAAAAGCGGTTGCATGCCCCACTGATGCAAAAGTTTGTCCGGATGGAACTACGGTTGGAAGAATTGGCGCGCATTGCGAATTCGGCAAGTGCCCAGTCCCATCAATTTCTCCAGTATCAGCTGATCCAACCGCCAACTGGAAAATCTATTCAAATACCTTGAGCAATTTTTCTCTAAAATACCCAAGGGATTGGGGAGTAGGATATGAATCGGAAGACCTTGTCATGTTACGAAGAGCCGGGGCGCCATTTGTAGAATCACCAATTCAGCTGTGGATTTATAAAAATACGGAAGGGCTTGATTTGCTAACGTATCTCAAAACAAAAATATTTCCTGGCCCGCTACCCGTTACTTCCACCGCAGACAAACTTACAAATATCAAGGTCGGCAGTATGGATGCAGTAAGGGCAGATGGTATTGTGGGCGGAAAAGGTGGGTTTGGTCCCGGAACATTTTTTGGTAATAATAAGGTAGTCGTGGGAATAGTCCTTGAAGATGCTGCGGGAAATCCGGCAATATTAAACCAAATTATCTCAACCTTTAAATTCACAAATAATAATCAGTTTGGTCCAAGTCCTACCGTCACTACAAACACAAAAATCTATTCAAGTCAGTATATGACATTTCGATATCCTCAGCCTTGGAATCCCACTCCTTCACAATCCCTTGGAGGAGCCACTGCGGAAGCATTAAATCTTGGTATTCCCGGAAACAATGGCGATAATTCGATTGGTTTTTATTCTCCGGATTATTCTACGATACAAATTAATGACGCCGTTTCCCAAAAACCTATAACTATTGGTGGGAGAAGCGGAATGAAGTATATTCGTAAATCTACACTAAGCAATTCACTGATATATTCGTATGACTATATGACAACAGGATATCAAAACACGGGGTCTTTTTCCCTTCACGTAAGCGTCCCCGCTTTAGATACAACTCTTGAAACACAATTAGATAATCTGGTTGCTACAATCGTGTTTAAATGAACCATGGAAGAAAATAATCAAAACCAAAGCCAGCCGAATCAAGTAACTCCTCCACCTGTTCAGCCGACGGTCGAACAGAATGCTCCTGTCCCTCCGCCTCTCTCAAAAAAACCAAAACTTAAACTCCTGATTTCAATAGCCGTGGTTTTATTTTTTCTATTTGCTATTGGTAGCGCGTTGGCAGCTTATTTTTTTGTGCCTCGATGTCCAAACCCTCCAACTCAAAAGGATATATTCGGAGATGTTAGATCCCAGAATTCCATTTGTATTACATGGGGAGATACTACTAAAACTGCCAAGAGAAATGGAACCTCTCAAAATCTACGGCCTCAGGTCTCTCACACTCCAACTCCCGATTCCACCGCCAATTGGAAAACATATACAAACGGTCAGTACGGGTTTTCAATAAAATACCCTGAAACATGGGAGGAAAAACCGGGGCCGTATTTGGATGGGTTTTATGCCCCACCTTCATCCGAATGTCTTCCGCCTCACGCCTGTGGAGGATCAACTATGGGTTTTAATATCGACGTACGGGATAACCTTTATAAATCCATTCAAGAACACATAAACAAATTCCCCGATATGTATAGCCTTACACATTTTGTACCATATAATTCATTCGGCAACAAAGGGTGGATGATAGATAGAAATGGCTTAGGAGCAGGCGCAAATCAGCAAATATTAATTCCAATTGAGACATCAATAATCAGTGTAACGTGCTCTCTTTGCGATGACAAATTAACTGACCAAATCCTTTCAACCTTCAAAATAATCAATAAAGTATCTAATATACAACAGGGGGAAGGCTTTTCTTTCGTACTTCCCTACGGATTTTCTGTCCATCAAAAATCTCCATCTGAAACGTCCTTTATTGGTAAAGGCTATACCAATCCCACAATTTTTTTAAAAAACCAATCAACCCCATTTATCAAACCTGTGGTTTCCGCAACTCCTGAAAAAGCGGGAGAAATAAGTGGGGTTGAAAAATCTACAATAACTGTTGGCGGTAAGAATATAGAAAAATATATCGTCAGCTGCAACGCAGCAGATTGCTATTATGCAAAGGTGTATTTCAATGTTAACGGAAGATATTATGAATTTCAAATGGATATTGCTGGAGGAGGCCTTATATTACGACTCGATGACATTATTCACTCTTTGAAATTTACAAATTAATTATGGAAGAAAATAATCAAACACCACCGATTCAAAGTCTACCAGCCGAACAAAACGTTCCAACTGCTTCACCTATTCAAAACGAAATACCGAAATCAAAATTTAGCATTAAAAAAACTGTGACAATTGTTTTTCTTTTTTTCGTAGGTATTATAATTCTATATATAGGTTTTAATCTGGTTTATTCGGCTTTGGGACTCAGGGGAGATAATTACATTCCGCAGCTTAAACCTCTACCTACACAAACGGTATCTCCCACACCGGTCGACCTAACCGCCAACTGGGAAACATACTCTAATTCAGATCTGGGTGTCACATTTAACTATCCTAAAGGTTATGATATAAAAACAAACAAAGTTGAAGACCCAAAGGATGGTAGCGATGTTTTTTATGCAGGGTTTTTAATACCTAAAGATAATGCAAGCGTAGTAATAACTAGGGCAAGCCCAAATTTTTTAAGAGAAGTTCCATATAGTAAAACCTCTATCTCAGAGGAAGAATTTTATAACCCCGCAAATAACTTTTGGTTAAAAGGTAATATAGACAATGGAGCCGAGGGCACAATGTATGAAATACCGCAAATAATAAATGCTGGGGAAAATAAGTTTATAGTTCAAGCACGTAAGCCAATTAGGCCTTATCAGGGAGTAAAAGGAAATGAATTATACTATAACTATTACCATTGGCTAAGTAGTTCTGATGTTATTACGATTGTGCTTTCAACAACTTCAGACAATCCAAAAAACGATGCCGCAAATCAAACTTTTCAACAAATCCTCTCAACCTTCAAATTTACAGAACAAAACCAGGCAGGCGACACTTCAACCTGGAAAACATTTACCAATAGCTATGCTCATTATTCGTTAAAATACCCTGCAAAAATGAAGCAAAGCTCAAACCAACGCGTAGATTCTTTTATTGCCGGCTACCAAACAGTCAGAGGCTTAGCAGGAGGACCAAATATGAATATTACATACTGGACAATTGAACAAGCAGCTTCTTTAGCTCTTCCAATTACCATTCCAACGCCTGGACCAAACAGAATAAAAATTGACGGTGATGATACAAATATATCATTTAGTCAGCTAGCAGGTATAACAATTGGTCCCTTTAAAAAGGGTGATTTTTATTACCAAATTGACTACTTTGATGATGGTGGTTTTACCTCTGTACCAACTGAACTTGACCAAATCCTCCCAACATTCAAATTCACGAATTGACTATGGAAGAAAATAATCAAACAAAAAAAATAACTTCACAGGCCGAAGATTTGCATATGGAAGGAAATGCAGCTATTCCTGAAAAACCTAAGTCAAAATTTAAGCTCTCAATTATTATTGGTACCGTTTTGTTTTTAATACTACTCGTTACGACTTATACAACTTATGCATTCATGAAGGCACAAAAACAAACTGCTTGCGCCACTGATGCAAAGGTCTGTCCTGATGGAGCGACCGTTGGAAGAATCGGCGCACATTGCGAATTCGGTAAGTGCCCCGTTCCCTCAATCTCCCCGACTCCCGCCCCCGTAGAAAATATAGATAATTTATTCTCAGTAACTCTACCTGATGGTTGGACAAAAACAATAGATTATGATCCATATGCTGGAAAGGACCATAATGTTTATTTTTTATCTCCCGATTTTAAACAGGGTGGACAAGATCAATCAACTGGAACACAAATATCTGTTCACGTAAAGGTGGGAACACCGAATGAAGATTTAAAAACTGAAGCGAATAAGCTAGCTACATTTGATCCAAAAGGCTGCACGAGTACAGTGAAAGAGATAACTATCGGAGGCGTGAGAGGATACGAAGGCATATGCGATAGAGTTGCGGGTAGATTTAATCCAGACTATAGCAGATACTATTTTTTTAAAAATGGTCAATATGTTTGGTCCATAATGACCTTTGCATACAAAGCTAATTCGGTATATTTTAATCAAATAGATCAAATCCTCTCAACCTTTAAATTCACGAAGTAATATGGAAGAAAATAATTTAAGTCAGCCGAACCCTGCACCATCTGCTCAAAATCCTCCGGGGCAGAAAGATACCAACGACACAACCAATAAGGTTCTGAGAAGTATACTAGCGATTTGTTGCTTCGCGCTCGGCTCGCTTCAGTTGGTTATTCCTGCAGTTTTGGCGCTGTTGGTTTTACCTCAATTAATCAAACTTTATCACAACCTAAATCTTAGTATGCCCCCTTCAGCTTATATAGGTTATGTAATTTGCGCGGTTATCTTTATAGCCGGAATTGTAAATATTTACCTTGGAATAAAAGTGCTTAAGGGCTCGAGATATACCATACAAGCGATTATATTTTTAATTGTTTCCTTTTTCTTGATGGGAGCACTTTCTGCCGGAGTTGTCCTTTCAGTTATAAATCCTATTTATAAATTGGTTGGGAACATAGATAATTCAAGTGAAAATACCGCTATCTCCTCCACTCCAACACCTGACCCAACCACCAATTGGAAAACGTACTCTAACTCCGAATATAATTTCAGCTTTAAATATCCACCCATGTACGACTTGAGAATGGAAGGTAAAGCGCCTTATATATACAAAGACAGAGTACTTACAGACGCTGGAGGGTTTGCGGGAGGAAGTGTTCTAAAAAAGGGGGTGGTAATATTATTTGACGGTTATACAAACAAGGATATTTCGGAAAATGCATTAAAATCTGAATTCGGAACAGAAATATTGATACGATCTAAAAGCTTAGGAGGGGAAAATGGTACGCTTGTCTCGATCCCTTCAAATCAATATGAACAAAGATTATTCATTCCTTATGGGAACAATAAAACACTTGCAATAACTCTTTCCTTTGGATTTGAAACTCCCAATGAAGAAAGAAAACTTTATGCAAAAGAGTTTGAACAAATTCTCTCGACCTTCAAATTCACCGATTCGAACCTGTCTCCTTCCCCAACTTGCACTCCTCGCCCTGCGTGTCTTGATGCTACTCCACGCTGTATGATACCGGAACTTGAAAGTTACTGTAAGAAATAACTATTTCTTCTCAAAACCTGCCGGCATGCAGGTAATCCAAGCCTTGAATATATCTCTCAATATACTCTTTATTGTCTAACGTCGTACGAATGTTGGATTGATAATGTTATAACATTTGTTATAACTTATGTAATTATGATTCTTAAGACTACGCAGTATTTAATAAGTATGATAGATCATACTATTCACTTGTGTTCGAAGTAATCGGTTAATATTTTCTTGGCGATTGGGCCTGCAATACTTGACCCTTCTCCCCCATTCTCAACGAGAACGGTGACTGCAATTTCCGGTTTATCAAATGGCGCGAATACCGTAATCCAAGCATCTGGATTTTTGTCTCCACCAACTTCAGCGGTTCCGGTTTTACATGCAACTTTGACCCGCGTCATCTGTGCAGAATCAGACGAGTCTTTAAAATAATCTTTATTGTCGATTGGTAAGTTTGTATTTTTTACTTTAAAACCGAAAAACGGCCAAGCAACTCCACCGGAATCACAAGCATCTTCCATCCCTTGGCGTACCAAATTCATATTGGGGCTTTTTATAAAATCCTTCTTCAAGACTTTTCTCTGCCCCTGTAAAAGATGCGGCTGATAGACGGTGCCACCATTTGCAAAAACGTCGGTAAACATATTTACCTGTAAGGGCGTTGTAAGTAAATACCCTTGCCCAATTCCGTAGTTGTAAGTATCTCCCAAATACCATTGCTCGCCAATTGTTTTCATTTTCCACTCAACGGTCGGTACAGTCCCCGTAGCCTCTCCCGGAAGATCGATATTGAATTTAGAACCAAGACCAAAAGTTCTGGCCCAGGAAGAAACGTTATCAACCCCAGTTGCCTCGGCGGTTTTGTAGAAGAAAATATCGTTTGAGCGTTTGATTGCACCGACTATATTAAGACTTCCTTCAGTCCTTCCGTATTGCAGGAAATACCAGTTACCAAAAGAGAATGTTCCGACTTTAAGAATTCCGGTGTCTTCAATTTGCGTGTCCGGTTTTATTGCGCCGTGTTCTAGAGCTGCTGTTGCTGCAATCAGTTTGAATGTTGAACCAGGAGGATAGACACCCGAGATTGCTCTATCTAAGAGCGGGCGGCGGTCAGAATCTGTCAAAATACTTTCTACTGTTTTGTAATCACCCTCAAGGTCTTGCGAGTCTTTTGCGGACGTCACAAAAACGTTAGGGTCAAAAGTTGGTTGTGAATACATTGCAAGAATTGATCCGTCCCTGGGGTCTGATACAACGACTGCTCCGTTTTGATTTTTCTCAAACGCATGAGATGCGGAGAGTTGAATATCCAGATCAAGCGTTGTCCGAAGACTTTGGCCCGTTATTGGCTCCTGTTGCCCTAGCTCTCGCGTATACTGCCCTCTTGAATCTACCTCAAATAACTTTTTCCCATTATTTCCGTGCAAAAGTTTTTCGTATTGCCGCTCAAGTCCAATTTGACCCACGGAATCATTGATGGAGTAGTCAGAAAATTCCGGCATGTTGACTTGATCCGGAGAGATCTGACCTACATATCCCAGAACGTGAGCGAATGCGCTTTTGTAAAGATAGGTCCTTTGGGTTGCACTCACTACATCTTTTCCTTGAGAGATGAGAGACAGAGCTTGTTTCTCATCAATTTTTTTCAAATGTCCGTGATCGCTGACTTGAAAAGTTGCGCTGTTTGCTACTAAGGGTCTGCCACGTCTATCGTAGACTATTCCGCGTGGCGCCTGTACCACTTCAGTCCTGGTCCTATTATTGTCAGAAAGTCCTTTGTAATAAGAACCACGCAAGATCTGTACATAAAAAAGTCTGACAAAGATAATTGACAGTAGAAGAATCAAAATAAAAAGAGGTAGCAGGTAGGCCGATCCCTGTGGCAATGAATAACCGAAATTTCTACCCCTACCCTTTCTATTTGTTGCGGAGACTGAGTCAAAAAAAGCGGGTCCGATTTTTACCATAAAGGCTTCTTAAAAACGTAAGAAAATATTCCAGTAGCAACCGCAAAGACCAAAATATAGATTACTAAGTTATCGTTGTAGGAAAAAGCTCTTGCAAAAGCGTAAGAAGCAAAGAATAAAACTAAAATAATTGGCCCTATGCTTTTAAAATTTACCATCTTCTTTATGAATTCGATTGCGGCAAATGATCCCAGAATCACAACCGGAGTGATTCCGATCGGTGACACCTTGAGAGCATCAAGCAAGAGCCCAGCAAAAAAACATGCTATCACAACCACACCTTGCGGATAAAGAATATATGCAAGTAAAGAAAGAGCGAAGACAAGCGGAAATGGCAAAATTGTTGTTTCAAGTATTAAAGCACCTAAAATCAGCGCAAAAATTAAATTCCTGGTGTTCATTTTGAAGAAAGGATAACGAAAACTGTTGCAAGGTGGGCAAATGGAATACTGCTTTCAACTTTTGCGGTTTGGAAAGCGAGAGCATCATTTCTGTTAACTTTTGAGATTTTTCCGATCAGCAAATCCGCTGGGACTCCAAGACCATGCTCGTCAATTTGTCCTGCGGTCTTAACCCCTTCTCCTTCAATAATTTTGTCTTTTATAGCCACGTGGTCAAAAAGAATAAAATCATCTTGACCGTGAACAATGCCGGACGCATTATTTTCAACACTCACCGCGACCGTTGAAAAACCTGGTCCCGTTAGTAACTCCACCCGTGAATAAGCACTCTTAACGGAAGTTATCTTTCCAACCAAATTATCTCCGAAGATCACGGCCATTCCTTTTTTCACTCCGTCTTTTTCTCCCAGAGCAACTATAAGATACGAGGGCGATGGACCGCTCCCCTGCGAACCGACAACCCGACCGGGTAGCAAATTGTAGCCTTGGGTTTGTGACGTCTCAAACTGACTACGCAATGCATCGTTGTCTTTTTTCAAATTTTCATAGTTCACAAGCTTTTTCAGAATCCTTGAGTTATCATTTTTAAGTTTTTTTATCTCAGGACTATCTCCTCCCATTTTAGTTTTTATATCGTAAAGTGCGGATTTAGGCGGAGAGAATACGTTCTGGACGAGCGAGGAGATACCTTTAACCGGGGGGAAAGTGTTGTTTAGAAGAATCAAAAGGGCAATGACAAAAAAAACTGCGAGTACTAGATATGATTTTCGCATATCCTCTATTCTACCCTTCGTTGTGACTCAGGGCAAGCCCCGAGCAGAAGCTTTTTCAAACTCAGTTTGAAATTGAAAAACCAATTGATATAATTCCTCCATGACATTACCCAAAGACGTCCCGAATTCAGAAGCCGTCCCTTCTTGGCGAGAAACTTGGGCTGAGGCCAACTATCATGCAGCACTAGTAATCCCACGACTAGGAGGCCTACCGAACAGATTTGAGACAGGAGATTTTAGAGGTCAACATCACATAAAGAATGGTATCTTTCTGTTCGATTTCCAACCCAAAATTGGCAAATATCCTTATTCCACTATATATCTTGATCACCCCATTGACGGATCCGGCTTTGATTTAGGACTCGTAAGCTTAAGAGTCCAAACAGACGAGACACACCGCTATGGTCTTAAATTTGGAACCTTGATTTATGCGGAGGAAAGAACTGACAAAAATGAGGACTATCCCCTCATCCGCTCTGTTTGGTCCGACGATGGCAAATGGAAGTCAACGGTCTTAAAATTATCAGAAACATCGGGAGGTGAATGGACGCCGGCAAGCCATTTACCACAAATCCCGTGGGGAATGTCTAATATGAATTCGCTTCTTGAAATGGGCCTGACGGATCTTACTGATGTTGAACGTTACTTTGAACAAAATGTGCCAAGAACTATTGACTATGATGCAAAGGCAAGAGAAATACTTGATAGCTCTGGCTTACGGGAGTTTCAAACAGCGCTTCAAAGACCAGGTAATTACACCTAAATACTTTTAGGTCGGGCGAACACTAGGGTACGTTTCCAGTCAGTACCCGGAGGCCAGCAAGTTTGCAGAATAAGGCGCTCTCCTTGCCCAAGTGCTGCATCAACATAAGAAACATCTGATGCGTCAACAAGTTTTGTGTCATAAACTTCATAGTTATAGCGTTTGCCTTTGAAGAAAATATATACCTCATCTCCCAGTTTCATATCTTTTAGCAAATAAAACACGGCGTTGTAGCGGCCCACGTCCCAAAAGTTATCCGCAGAATGGGCAAACAAATAAGTAGTCCCATCTACTCCGGGATATGCGGTCCCTTTTGCATGAGCAATACTGTGAATCAAAACACGGAGGTACTCTTCTTTGTTTGATGGATCAACGTTTGCTGTGATTGCCGATGCCGCGCCTATTTTTGGAATTACTACAGAGAAGTCAATGTTTGGCGGAACCAAAACTTTTTCCTTATTATTTGAGACTATGTCGCCAAGACCCGGTCCTTGAGTCTTTATCTGCTCGCCCTTATTGTATTGAGCGACTATTTTACCGAGTGCGGTGACCGAATTTGACTGTTGCACATCTTCTGCCAAGACGTATTTAACTCCTTTGATTTTACCAATCTGATAAGATGCCTCGTAGTAAGCAGAAGGACCAAAGGTTGCTCCGAATCCAAAGATTGTAAACAAAATCAGGAAGTTGCCGATTGTACGCAGAATCAGAATCCGCAGAACCGATCCTTTGCCGTGTGTCGAATGATGCGCCATGAATATATTATAGCCCATTTGGTTGATCTCGCGCCACGCTTGTTGGTAAAATAGATTTATGAGAACTGATTCAGAGCCCCAAAGAGGTGCTACGGGACAAGCCAATAATAAGGTTGACAAAAACCGGGATCATATGAGGGATGATGCTTGGGGCGCATATGTAAAAACCAGGCAAAAACCTTTAGTTCATCCCCTGGTTGGCACGGGACTCGTAGCAGCGGGAGTTGTGGCGGCAGGAGCTGCGGCAGGAATTGCAATAAATACACTACGTGGAGGAAACGATAATCAACCAAAACCTGTTCTTGAATTTGTCCAACGCATGCCAGACGGAGATAGACTTCCGACAGAACGTGCCACCGTTTTTTACACTGGAGAGATATTTGTGAATCCAGAACTCGTCAGTATTCGCGAAACTCCTAAGCTTGTAGAAAAAGCTAATCCCGGAGCAAAAAATAAAATATCGCTTTCTGATGATGACGAAATTGACGGTGTAAAAATGAAGGCAATCAGAGCTCGAGGTGGATTTAGGACTAGGAACGCAAAAATGGCGGAGGACGGAGACGACGTGGACGGTGATGGAAGAGGAAAAATGTGGATTGAGATCGAGGGCATTAGAGATGGTAAACCGTTCACCGGATATATAAGCAGAAGTCAGCAGACAGAAAAGGACAAGGCGGTTATTGTAGAAACCGTTGGAAGATTTGAACGAATAGTTAGGGCTAATGCTTCTAACGATCGTCGTGCGACACTCTTACCCTCTGGTGGATTTAATGTAATGACTCCCCCTGCTACTTCTGATCTTTCTTTTGGGAAATAATCATCAAGGCAATTATCAACGCGAATCCGGTTACTGCCATGAGAGGTATTGTTATGTAACCAAAATAACTTATTTGCTTGAACGCGCAGTTTGCCACCTCATCGCTACAAGGGAGGGGAATTGGTGACATCTGAAGAATATAATGATAAGTTCCGATTAACAAACCGACTATGCTGAGGGGCAAGATATATTTCTTGATTCCAAAATCATTTTTGACAGCAGCGATTCCCAAAAGCAACACTAACGGATACATGCAAATTCTCTGATACCAACATAATTTACATGGTACAAAGTGCGCAATCTCAGAGAAGAATAATGAACCAACCATTGCACAAAGCGCTACCAAAAAGGCAAGACTCAAACTGTTGTCTGACAAAAATTTTGAAACTTTCTGAAGAGTTTTATTTTTTTTAATACTCTTTTTCATTATGAGAATAACCACGAGAAAAATGAGTGAAATCTGGCCCACCAAAACTAAATCTGCAAATATTCTAACTATGACAAGCGCTTCTTCCTTACCCATATTACAAATTCGCTTGTATTAACTTCTTGAAGTCGCCGTAGGTTACGGGATTGTTTTCCACCTTTTTATTATTGAGGAAGAATGTGGGGGTTGACGCAACTCCAACAGAAATACCCTCACTTTGAGTCGCAGCAATTTTTGCCTCAGTCTCACTACTATCTATATCGCGATTGAATTGATCCATGGCAAGATTCATACTTTTTGCTGCGGCCACCATCTTGGCTTTAGCATCTGAGGCCGAAAGCGGCGCCCAACTGTCTTGGTTATCATAAAGCCAATCGTGCATTAGGTAAAATTTACCTTGATTGCCCGCTGCAACCGCAGCTTTCGCGGCAAGCATTGCGTTTGGATGAACGGAGGTTAGTGGAAAATTCTTGTAAATAAGTTTCAACTTTCCATCAAAATCCTTGAGGGCTTGACGAACAAAAGGTTCGTAAACTTTGCACGCCGGACATTGAAGATCTCCATACTCAACGAGAGTTGCCGATGCGCTTGACGCGCCGCGGACAAAACCTGCAGAGCTGATTTTAACTGGCTTATTTTTGCTTTGCTTGATGGAGAAAATTAAGAAGCCAAAAAAGATGAGGAAGATGGCTACTCCTACTCCAAGTATTAACCATTTCGCAGTATCTGAGCCTGCGGTTGCTGCTCCCTGCGCAATTTTCTCAAGGCGTCTTGCTTCTTGTCTCTCGCGTTTTGTCATGGGACGATTCTGATCCATGTGAAATATCTTAGGTTAAAACAATTAAATAGTCAATAATTTGTCGGGGTGGGGAGAATTGGACTCCCTGCCTCGCGAACCCGAATCGCGCGGTCTACCGATGACCTACACCCCGATGTAACTTTTAACAATTGACCAATTAACAAAATTAACTAGAACCAAGTTAATTGTTAATTTGTTGTTTTCGTTAACTGTTAAATTTGCGTCCCCGAGTGGAGTCGAACCACCAGTCTCGCCCTTAGGACGGGCTTGCTCAATCCATTAAGCTACGGGGACATTAAGCTCACAAAATTATATCATAGGAACAGTTTTATTGAGGATCCGGGGTTGACAGAAAGCTTTTTTTTCTGTTAATCTATTGGCTATAATGGCACCTCGAAAAACTCCAAGAAAAATATCAGTAAAATCGCGTTCTACAAAGAAGGTTACATATAAGAGAGGCCCTACAAAAGTAGAAATTAAAAGAAGTTATAGAAGTCGAGTAATTTCATTCTTTATTGGAGTTGCAACTGTCGTGGCAATCGGGTTTATAATCTTCTCCTATGCGCAGAGCAATAATTACAAGCAGGTTCTAGGAGCAAGCACCAATAATTTAAGAGTTACTCCAATCAGACTCAAATAATCCAAGGGGTTCGAACTGGAAAACTAGAGGTCTTCGCCGTAGCGCTTATATGTGTGAATTTCTTCCGGAGTAAACCAAAGCATTTTTTCAACGTTTGCCTCCTCTATGGAGGCTGAAATGTGGACCAAATTCATAACACCTCTCTGCTCTATATTGGCGTATGCCGCCGAGTCAGTTGAAAAGTCTCCTCGAATTGTACCGGCAGGAGCAGTCACGGGCATTGTTGGGCCGGCCATATTCACAACATTTTCCACAGCATGGCGTCCTTCAATAACCATCGCAATAACTGGACCGGACTTAACATAATCAAACAACCATTTATTGACGAGCTTCCCAAGCTCGAGCGCGTCATCTGTCCCAAAATCTTTTTTGGCGTCTTTGCCGTATTTTGTATAAGTTGCAAGAGTTTTTTCTCCCCAACGTTTAAGAGTTGCTTCCTTATCGCTTTGGTAGTGTTTTAATAGAAGGTCTTCGGTTGCATGAACCATTTTCATCGCGACTATCTTGAGTCCCATTCGCTCAAAACGGTGAATGAGTTCGCCAACAATTCCGCGTTTGACGCCGTCCGGCTTTATCATTACAAATGTCTGTTCCATAACTTATTTATCTTAAAGGCAAATAGATTCAAAGTCAACAGCCGTTGGTTTGAATAAAATCTTGAAGTTTTTAGTTAAATTGAGCTGTTGATATAATTTCTTCAAGATGATTAACCCCTTCTCTTACAGCCCGTACACTAAGCATTCTCGTGGAATCTAGCTTAATAATATAATCGTTGTATATAGTCTTCAGAGCTGGCTTCCCATTTATTGTCATTATTTTGCCAGCACCATTAGGGTAATGCGTTTTAATTAATTCATCGAGTCCTCGGTCATCCATAGAGGCCTCTACCATAAGTACTTCGTTTCCTGCATAATCCCCGTAGGAATGGGCAGCCTTTGTTCCAACCAGGAAAAAGCTTATTCCATTATCATCCGGGGCTTCAGCTGTTTTTTCATAATACCAGTTTTTGGGATATCGAAAACTAAAACCGTAGGTGCTATTTTTATATTCCTTTGTATCCCGCTGTATTTGTGTGTTTCTATGATAGTTCGGGGAAATAACAAAACCAACGATTGACAGAAACATAATAATTATGAGGGGAGCGATTTTTTTGAGCATTTTATTAATATTTTAAGTATGCAATATCCAGCAAAATCAAGTCAACGAGTAAAAGGAGACTAGACAAGGAGTTTTTTGAATGGAGCTTCTTTTTTAAAATCTCCGATTATTGCAAGATTTAGAGGCTGGGAAAGAAATTCCTTTGCAACTTCCACAACATCTTCAAGAGTAACAGCATCAAACTTTTTAATTACCTCTTCAGGATTCTCAAGTTTTTTCTCAAAAATCCAATCTGATCCGTAAAAAATTGCTACGGATCTAGTATCTTCAAGCTCCAAAACAAAATGCCCCTTCATATATTCTTTTGCCTTTTTTAATTCCTCTTCCTTTATCTCGCCTGGCTTTAGGACTTTTTGATATTCGTCTTTGACAACAGTTATTGCATCATTAATTCTCTTGGGGTCTGCCCCAACAAAAGTTGTAAGGTGACCGCAATCAAGATAATTCTCCGAAACCGTTCGAACGTAATAGGCCAATCCTCTTTTTTCGCGAACTTCATGGAAAAGACGTGAGGACATTCCTCCACCCAAAATTGCCGAAAGTACGCTTAGCGGATATTTTTTCTTATCGTCTGTTACGCCAACAGTTCTTACTCCAAGACCAAAATGCGCTTGGTCGGTCTTTTTGTATCTTATTTTAACTTGTGAATCCTTCTGTCCTTCAATTACCGATTTATAACCTTCAGTTGTAAATGTGGGGTGAGAACCGAAATATTTATTTATCATCGCGAGACATTTTTTTTCGTCCACTTTTCCTGCAACTACAACCACCATGTTTGATGCTGAATATAGTTTTTTCATGTAAGCGACAAAGTCCTTTTTATTGACCGAACTTATTACTTC
This sequence comes from uncultured Gammaproteobacteria bacterium, assembly GCA_964452165.1. Lineage (GTDB taxonomy): Bacteria > Patescibacteriota > Microgenomatia > Levybacterales > GWA1-39-11 > GWA1-39-11. The sequence continues at coordinate 30,568 of CAYVKP010000004.1, forward strand.
CTTACGCCCCGCAATATCCCAACCCATAGGTGTATCTCCATACAAAAGTGATTCGTAAATATCACCAATTTTTCTTGGAGGCGTATCTTCGTAAAGATTTATCTCCTCAGTTATTACTCCCCGCTCCTTATCAATTTCTTTTTGATCAAGTAGTAGATTTGCAAGCATGTCGGAGAGAATATCAAGAGATAGTTCAACGCGGTGCGCTGCAGACTTTATGTAATACCCTGTGTATTCTTTTCCGGTGAAGGCGTTGGATTCTGCTCCGGCTCCATCAACCAAAGATGCTATTTCAAGCGCGGTCGGTCTTTTCTTGGTTCCCTTGAAGGCCATATGCTCAAGGAAATGGGAAATTCCGTTATTTGATCTATCCTCATAACGAGACCCCGCGCCCACCATTACCATAGTTGTTGCAGACTCTACTTCATTGACTGGAATGATAACTACGTTGAGGCCGTTTTTGAGTGTTGAATGATGAAAACGCATAATTTAAAATCTACTTTTGAACCTGAGACAGGGGTTTATTATCTCACATTCGCGCGACCGTTTCAATTCCAAGAAGAGCAAGACCATTCTTAACTACCTGTCCGGTTGCCGCGGTTAGCATTAGACGAAAAGCGCGAACCTCACGGTCTTTGGTATTTAAAATCTGATGTTTTTGATAGAAAAGATTGAATTTTTGGGCCAGGTCAAACAAATAATTAGCAATTAAATTCGGCGAGTAGGTGCTGGCAGCATTTTCCACAATCTCAGGAAAATGAACTAATGCGCTGGCGACTTCTTTTTCCTCCTGTTCAAAATCCAGATTGTTCGCGATTTTTCCTTCAATACCCTCCTCTTTGACTTTTCCAAGAATACTTTGGGTTCTAACATAAGTATAGAGAATATATGGCCCGGAGTTTCCGTCAAGGGAGATACTCTCATCAAAAGAAAACTGAATATCAGAAGTTCTTCCGAAGCGGAGCAAGGAATATTTAACGGCTGCGACCGCAACAGTTTCCGCAATAGACGAACTCAATTCGGGGAAGTTTTTTTTGATTTTCTCCCGCGCTTCATCAAGCAACCACTCTCCTCTTACAATATTTCCAAGTCTTGATGACATCTTTCCATCTTTAAGCTGGACAAATCCGTAGGGTAAATGTTTTTCTCGGCCGACGAATTTTGGATCAACCGTTTCGAGTGCTTTAAAAACTACATCAAAATATCCTGCTTGCTCGGGCCCTACAACATGCAATGCCAGGTCAAACTTAAACTCAGAATATTGAAGCGGTCCAAGTCCCATTTCTTTGCCTTCATAAGTCGGATTGCCCTCGCCTGTTACAAAAACTCTATTGTGAAGGCCATATTTTTCTCCCGGAAAAATGATTGCTCCTTGGTCTTGCACAAAAATCCCATCCTCAACATGGGAAAGGACGATTTTTTTCCCATTCTCATAAACCTCACTTTCAAAAAAAAGTCTGTCAAAATGCGTCCCGACTCTTTCGTAAACAGTTTCGAAATATTCAAGACTCCAGACCCGAGTCTTTTCCCAGAGAGGCAAAACCTCGGGATCCTTAGCATATATTTGTTTATTTATTTTGACAATTTCTTTTTTTGCCCCTTCGTCTTCTTCATATTTTTTTGATCCAGCAGCATATGCTTTCCCTAAAATAGCCGCTTTCTCAAGACTTGAAAGCTTGTCGCTCTTTTCGATATCAATCTTTAAGTCCTGCAATCCATAAATTGCTTTTGCTACATGCATTCCCACATCTCCTTGATAATTTACTCGCGATACCTTTGCGCCTTGCGCTGACAGCAGACGAACAATTGACTCTCCTGTTGTAATATTTCTCAGGTGTCCTATGTGAAATTCCTTGTGAGTATTTGGATGAGCAAACTCAACCATTATTTTTTTACCCGAAAGCAAACTTCCCTCTCCAAACTTATTACCCGCCGAGATAACATTCGTAAGGTTTTCCTGAAGAGCTTGAGCTGATAAGAAAAAATTTAAAAATCCGGGTCCGGCTGTCTCAACCTTCTCTACGTTTTTGTCATTTAGTTTTTCGTACTCTCTTTTAATTTGTTCGGCAATATCTTGAGGCTTTTTGCCAATAACCGAACTCAAACGCATCGCCAAGTTCGTTGAATAGTCTCCGTTTTGACTTCTTTCAGGAATTGAAAGAACAATTTCAACCTCCTTACTAGTAAGCTCGCGAACAATTTTCTTAAGATTTTTTAAAATACTTTCTTTTATTTCCATGCTCTTAATTTTAAAGCTAAAGGTGGCAATTGTAAATTGCCATATTGACAACAGTTTCAGGAAGTAATAAAAATGGGCTATGGCCGTTCAACTGCACGAGACCAGTATATCTTCGGAAGATCAGCAACGTTTCCAGAGTGCATTATCACGCCCGCTTGAACGCTGGACTCCTGACAAAGCCTCCCAGGAAGCAGATACAATCCTAGCTAAGCTGAGCACAACATCCTCGGCGCCTGTGAGCAAAAGCACTGTTCAAGGAGTAATACTGGGAGCAATGGAGACTTCAGAAGTACACGACTTTCTAGGTATTCTCGCTGAGAGAAGTCTGAAGGGGGATTTATGGACTCAGCCCGAACCCAAACCCGCTGAGCAACAACCCACTCACCATCTTCCTCTAAAAAGAGGAGTTCTTTCAAGACTTCCAAGGCCTCGCTTTTTCGGCAGAAGATAGACCAAGAAAAAAGGTCTCGCTTGAGAGACCTTTTCCCCTGAAAATTGCCTAACCAACCTTATGGTGTTGGTGTTGGAGTTGACGTTGGTTTTGGACCAAAATCTTTAATCTCTTTTACTTCTGTAATTGTGTTCGCAACACGATCCCACAAACCTCTAATACGAACTCTATCTCCGGTCTTAAGGTCTGCAAACGCAATCGTCCCTCCGCTTATGTTTATAAATTTAGTCGAGGAGCTAACGGTTACGGTTTGATTACCCCTTCCAATTGTTGACATAACAAATGTGTTTGAGCCAAGAGAGGTAACCTGACCAAAGAAAACTCCGTTTCTTTTTTGAATAGAAACATCTCGGACCAACTTTGCATTAATTGCAGTTTTGTTATCGTCTGTCCAGGTCCCCCAAACATTAACCTTATCGTTAACAGTTATTTCTGATAAAGATGAGCCTCCCCAGAAACGTCTACGGAACTTTGTGTTGGAATCAGTGTTAACAGTATAGGTCTTACCGTCTTTTGAAATTGTAAAAGACGAACCGTTAACAGCAGTCACCTGACCGCCAGTAATGTTCGCAACATTTTTAAAGAGGGGGATCAGGTTCTTAATGTCTTGTTTAAGATCGTGTCTGTCATCTTTTATGTCTTTTCTAACCGCTTGACGGATTCCCTTAAAACCTCCATGGAGATTTCCCGGCGTAACAGTCACTGATGGAGTCGCTGTAGGACTCTCATCTGCGTAAGCTGCCGCAGGACTTAAGAATGACAAAATCAAAATTGAAAGTAAAACACTTTTCTTAATTTTATTCATTAAAAATCACCCCCATTCTTATTTATTGTGACGGCTGATACGTCACGACTATATCTTTTTCTGCTGAGTTACCACTTTTATCGTTTGCGAGAATTAGAATTTCATTTTCCCCTTCGTCAAGTGAGACTTGAAAATAAAAGTTGCCCTGATTGTCCGCTCTACCTATCTGATCATTTGCAAAAACTTCTGCCCCGGCGGTAGTTTTACCCGAAACAGAAACTGTGGGACTCGCGACCGTAGAATTACTGGCGGGAGATGATACTGTGAGAGGAATTTGAGACGCGGCAGTCTCAGCCGCAACATTCTCAATGGATCCGGGCCGTGAGTCATTAGTCGTATTCGCAGATAGTGTAGGTGCTTGACCATTATTTAATAAAGACGAACTTGAGATATGATTCTTTCCTTTTATCAAAACGTAGCCAAAGCCTAAAGCGGCAACGATTACTATTATAAACAGGAGCTCTTTTTTCATGCCTATATTAATATATACGGGCCATCTACCTAAATTGTTTCATTTCGCTTCGCTCAGTACCACGTTCTTTGAATGTGGCACGCTAAGATTAGACTACTTTTTCTTAAGTGCACGAAGTCTATTTTTAATTTTCCCAAAGTTGCGGAGAACCAAAATCAAAACTGTTGCGAAAATTAAGATCAAAATTAAAAGCTCAAACCCCAAGAATTTAGGGAATTCGGTCGTGAAAGTGTCGAAGACTTCTCCAAGATACTGATTTATTATCGAGCGGTCCTCCCCAAAAATCTGGAGAAGGTCCAGGGTTCCCTGACGATACAACATTTCATAGATTCTGACGACAGCGTAAACAATGAGTGCTCCAACTCCGCCAACAAGAATTATATATCTTAAAACGGTTAAGCTTGTTCGCTCCTTTTCGAACTTGTAAACTCTTTTTAAAATCTTCTGTTCCAAATTTTTATTTTCCTTTTTATTCATAATTCATCATTCTTTATTCATAATTCGATTCTTTACTTGATCTTTGGCTCGCCTTATTAAGGTCTTTACCGTATTTATGGGTTTTTTGATTTCTCTTGAAATATCGTCATAAGAAAACCCGTCTTCAAAATATAATTTTAACACGCGGGCATAATCCGGTTTCAAGCCAAGCAGCAAAAACTTAAAATCCAGAGAGCTATCTTTTTCTTCTGCAACAATCTCGTCTGTTAGTTCTAAGTGTTTTTTATTCTTGCGATAAAATTCTATAATCTCATTTTTGATAATTGTGAAGAAGTATGGATAAAATTTTTTCTTGGAGTCAAAACGGTCAAGAGCTTTATACACTTTGATGAATGCATTCTGGACAATATCCTCAGCGTCCTGGCGGTTTTGATTGACACGAACTAAAACATAGTAATAGACGACCTTTGAATATTTGTCGACAAAGTGTTCGAAGTAGTTAATTTCACCGTTCTGAATTTTCCGAATAATTTGCTCTTCGGACAAATCTTCCATGAGAATTATTATAGACTAATAGATCAAATCTAAGCCTATTCGAGGTTAAGTTCTTTTAGAAACTGCTTAAATTCGCCATTCATGTCAGGATGGCGAAGGGCAAATTCCACAACCGTCTTAATATACTCAAGTTTATTTCCGGTATCATAATATTTTGCATCTTTAATTTCGACGGCATATACCGGGACTCCCTGCTCACGCAATAAGTTTATTCCATCAGTTATCCATATCTCTCCGCCCCTACCAGGCTTCAAGCTTTTAAAGGCGGCAAAAGCTTCCGGTGGCAAAATATACGCCCCGTGAGTTGCCAGATTGCTTGGGGCATTTTCAGGCTCCGGCTTCTCAGTGATTGATTTTATTTTAAATACATTTCCATCAACTGGCTCGATATCCGCAATTCCGTAGCGCTTTAAATCCTCTTTTTTATCAATCCTAATCCCCGAAATTACAATTCCTCCATATTTTTCATGAACGTCTATCATTTGCTTGAGCCTTGGCGGGTCGGAATAAATAAATTCATCTCCCCAAATGACAGCAAAGGGTTCATCTTCAATGGCTGGCTCTGCGGCGAGAACTGGTGTTCCGTTTCCGTATGCCCCCTTTTGCCTTATATATATGAAGTTAGCCATCTTGGCCAGCTTTTCTATCTGATCCAAAAGCTCTTCCTTACCTCCGGCCTTGAGATTTTGAACTAAATCCTCGTTTGGAGTATCAAAGTGGTCTTCGATTGCACGTTTGTTGGCTCCGGTCACAACAATTATATCCTCTATCCCCGAGCTCACAACCTCCTCAACAACGTACTGAATAACGGGTTTGTCTACTATCGGCAACATTTCTTTAGGCATTGCCTTTGTTTGGGGGAGAAAGCGGGTTCCAAAACCGGCGGCGGGGATTACAGCTTTACGAATTTTACTCATGCTCCATCATTTTAGAATCTATCGAACAAAAAGTCAAAAACAGTTTTTATTTGGGCGTCCTCACCCATAATAATGCAAACAAATCCAAAGCACTTTACATAGCCTCAGGAATTGTGGTAAAATGTGATCTCTATGTTCAGGTTTCTTGGGGAAGTAAGGTCAGAACTTGAGAAAGTAAGTTTTCCAACAACAAGCGAGGCGGGAAGATTAACAGCTGTGGTAATAATAATAAGTCTAGTAGTTGGAATCTATCTTGGAGGAGCTGACTTTTTGTTCACCAAACTTCTGGGACTCCTGATAAGCTAATTAAATTATGGATAATTCAGAAAATCGCGCACGTTGGTTTATTGTTCACACATATTCCGGCCACGAAAATAAGGTTGCTAAGACTCTCATGCAGAGAGTTGATGCTATGGGATTTAAAGAAAGAATCCTGGACGTTTTAGTGCCTACAAAAGAAATTGTCAAAGTCCGCTCCGGTAAAAAAGAGACTGTTAAAGAGAAAATATTCGCTGGTTACATTTTTGTAAAAATGATTCTTGATGATGAAGCATGGCTCTTGGTACGCACAACTCCGGGAGTAACTTCTTTTGTCGGAACAATGAACAAGCCTACCCCGGTCCGCGACGAAGAGGTCGATGCAATCTTGAAGTTTGTGGAGATGAAAGCACCCGTTTTCAAATCAGCATTTTCAGCAGGTGAAGCTGTTAAAATTAATGATGGTCCGTTCTCAGATTTTCTTGGTAGCATTGAATCAATTGATGAAGAGAAAGGAAAGGTCAAAGTTCTAGTCTCGATTTTCGGCCGTGAAACACCGGTAGAACTTGACTTCTTGCAGGTCTCAAAGATCTAAGCAGCTTTTATGAACAGGTTTGCTGCTGCCCGTGGGGGGCCATTTGCAAGAAATCGGGAGAGACAGTTCTTCACTTTGCAACAAGAAGGACAGAGAAGGAAGTTTGTAAGACAGGTTCGGGGAGAAGAGAGAATAGAAGGAAATCAAAATTTCATAGCAACTGACAGGGAAGGAAACAGAGAGTTAGTAACGCATCATTATGGCAAAGAAAGTTAAAATTATAATAAAACTAAACGTTAAAGGCGGAGAAGCAACTCCTGCTCCTCCTGTTGGAACAGCCTTGGGACCGCATGGGCTTCCAATCATGGATTTTGTAAAAGCCTTCAATGACAAAACCGCGGATCAGAAAGGTACGGTTTTGCCTGTTGTGATAACAGTATATGAAGATAGAACCTTCTCCTTCATTGTTAAAAAACCGCCAATTGCAGAACTTATCAAAAAAGAACTTAAAATTCAAAAGGGAGCAGGAAAGCCTGGACGAGAAGTTGCAGGAAAGATTACAAATGAACAGGCAAAAAGAGTTGCCGAGATTAAATTAGAAGATTTGAATACAAAAAACGTTGACCAGGCAGCGAAAATAGTAAAGGGCGTAGCCCGCTCAATGGGAATTCAAACAGAATAATATGCATATATCTTTAATCAAAGGAAGGAGAGCAGGCGCGGTCCGATGAAATCGCGATGAGGCTTTGCCTCAAGCGCCGTTGAGAGGAAACATAGTTGCCTCTCAAAGACAAAGTTTATGGGAAAAGTTAAAGTAAAAGTCATTGGAGACGAACAGGCTGAGCTTGATGCTCTCGCAGAACAAAAGAAAAAGCGCGAGGAAAAGGCTGCCAAAAAAGCTAATGTTAAAGGTGTAAATCTTGGTGGTGGAGAAAGAATCAACACGGTCGGAGTCTCAGAGGAAGAAATCGCAAAAGAGCTGGAAACTTCTTCAGAAAAAACAAGCGAAGCACAGTCCGCTTCTGGCGGAAAAGAAAAAAAGGCAAGGAGAAAAGTAGAAGTGAGGGTTCGCTCAAAGAGACACACGTCAAATTCTTCAATGGTGAGTGCGCAGCCCTACAAAGTAAATGAAGGAATTGTGGTTTTGAAAAAGTTTAAGAAAAGTAATTTTGATGAAACAGTGGAGCTACACATCAACGTCAAAGAAAAGGGAGTTTCAGGTACCGTCACTCTACCCCATGGAACCGGTAAAAAACTTAGAATTAAAATTGCCGACGATGCGTTAATTGCTGAGGTTGAAAAGGGAAAGATTGATTTTGACATTCTAGTTGCAGAGCCTTCCATGATGCCCAAACTTGCTAAGGTTGCAAGGGTCTTAGGTCCACGAGGTCTTATGCCAAATCCAAAAGCAGGAACAATTACCGACAAGCCACAAGTAGCCGTTGAAAAGCTTTCGGCAGGACAAACATCTTACAAAACTGAGTCCGGCGCAGCAGTAATTCATGCATCGGTTGGAAAACTCTCCTTTGAAGATAAAATGCTTTCGGAAAATATAAACGCACTACTCACGTCAATTGGAGAAACAAAAATCGATAAAGTTGTTCTCAAGTCCAGTATGTCTCCCGCTGTCCAAATCCAGCTTTAATCTTCTCGACTTTAGTTCAAGCACCCAGCTCTGCAAGAAAAACTAAAATAGTCTAAAATATTTTTATGGCCGAACTTACTGCTGAAGGAATTACCGTTGCCAAACCTAACCAGGTAATTGAAGTGACTCCATCTCAATGGCTTGATTTTGCACTCAAAAAACAAGAGGTTCAAGATAGATACCTGATGGCAGACATCGGAGTCAAAACTCTTAGTGGAGAAAAACTCCTGGAACCGGATGGACGCTATCATTTGGACGGTGACAAGCTCGGAATATTTGCGCCTGAAAAGGAAGCGAGAGAACGAATGGGCGTATTTTTTGAAGATTTGGTAAACGCAGGGCTTAATTTATCAGAAAGAATTCACTCTGATAATTATCTACTAGAACCGCACCCAAGATATGGTACCAATCCGATTGGAGAAGTCCTAATAGCAAAAGCCGGGAGCGATATCGATAAAAAGACAGGACAGTTTTTACTTGACGGGCAACGTGCTCCAGCTCCTGATGCATATGCCAGGAAAGTGGCGGATTTAGCAAGGCTTGAGAAATATATGGGGTTGTCTGAAGTCGTTTTTGGACTGACAAAACTGACGGATATTCCGGACGATACTCCTACCAGCATGAGACAGTTTCGCACCATGAGACACAATTATGAACTTGTCCGCGGGCCATCAAATCCCAGGGTCGGAAAGAGTTTTGATGTGGTACGGGGCGGTCGTGATCCGGATCTGAGGTTTAGTTTCCTACCTAATTATTACTCCGCGTACGAAGGCTATTCTCATCTTAACGGTGCAGATCCCCAAGAAGCGGAAGAAATTCTACATCAAATGACAAGAAAAAGAGATGGAGCGGCAGATGTTAGAACAATAGTTGATAACGCAAAAAAGACAGCAGCCAAACCTTCCATGAGGGTGAGCGCCATTCGAGATGGGAAAGTTACCGGCTCAATCGGAGGAGACTTTATTGTAAATCCTGACGGTACTTTTGGATTTAACCTGAAGGCTGACGGCTTTCCGGAGCATTCAGAGTTTATAATGCGTGGGAAAAGGCAGCCGGGAAGAATGCAGGCAAAGCGTACAGAAAGTCCTTTTGCTCCGGTCAGTAGACTCATTGATGATTTTTCCAAAATGAGCATTAAGCCCTCTTATCAGTTTGTGAGGCGCTAAACTCCTTTTCTGTAGTCCGCTTTCGAAAGCCTGATCTTTTCTTGGTCCTCTTCAAAGAAATGGGCTTTAATGAAGGCCATGGTGTCGTGGGGGTCTTGAGTATTAATAAAAATTCCCGTCGCCATTTCAAAACCTCCGGGGATTTTGGCACGCGGCATAATTCTTAAATACCAATCGCGCCTTGGATAAATATAAAAATTGTACGGAAAATCATGGCCATGGCGTGCCTCGAATATAAAAACGAGACGGCGCAAAACGTATGCCAGATTTTCCATCTCCTCGTACGTCACTTCGCCAAATAATTTACCTCTTTCTTCGGGAACTATCCAAACCTCATCAGGCCATTGTGAATAAGGCGGGCAGACTATCTGAAAATCCTTGACCTTCAAGTACTCTCCTTTGTAATCTAAAAACTCCTCGAGCGACGGGACAACGATAGGCACCTCGGGAGGCACAACCGCAAGCTGGGAATGAGAATGATTAATGCTCTCCCCCGCATCATGTCCGGAATTACTGAATATGCAAACCGTTCCCTGCTTAATATGAGCGTTAAAACGGTTAACAAAAGCCTCGATTACAAGCTTTACCTGCTCCAAAGACAACTCTGAAATACTGTGCGCATGTTGGGGTGTGTGGACAATTACTTCATGGATCGGCGCGAAGGGATATTTATTTTTCATGACGCGAACCGACCACTTGTCATCACCAGGCTCTCCCCCAATCCTAAAAACATCGGGGTCGTGTTTTTCATTTCCCGGACAGAAGGGGCAAAAATGCTCCTCTTTTTTAGCGTGAATATCCGGCCTCTTGGCTCGTCTTGGCGCCAAAATTATCCAATTCTCAAGCGATGGAATATGCGCAAACTTAAAGTCTGTCTTATTATCGGGCATTAACTATATTAAGAGGAATTCTCAGCCGAAAATCAAGGAGAGGGAGGTTTTTGTCTGAGATCCGGATTTAATACGGGCACTTTTACGTTATCGTTTGTGTGAACAAGCTCAAGCTGAGAATCTGTGTTGGGGTATCGTCTGGGATTATTTATCTTTTCAAGTCCATCATAAATCATTTCCGGCGTTAGAGGACTAAGATGCTGTTTATTTTGAGGAGATGTCGCATCGTCAATAAAATTTTTAAATTCCTTGTCTCTACTTGAGATCAACTGTCTGTTCTCGGGGATTAAAACCATACATGCAATACCTTCGTAAATCTTAGGCACATCGAGTTTCCCCTCTGGTGTTAAATAAAAACCTAACCCATTCACTTCGATTAGCGCACGAGATAGACTCTCGTTTTCCTTGATAGTGTAATCCCTTGTCTCGTCACACTTGAGTCTTGGATCCATCTCAGGAGCTTTCGGCGTGGGTGTTGGACTCTCTTCGGAAAATACCGGAACATTTTCATATATTGCCGGAGGCGACATGGGAGGAACACTGGCCACATCAATACCTCCGCCAAAAACTGCTGGTCCTGTTGCTGCTAGCGTTATAAGCGGACCCAGGCCAATTCCTTTTTTGGCTACCTTTTCCACAATAATATTATTACTGTTAATTCCTTGCGTTATGTATTTATGAAGCCTCAGGGTTGCTGCATCAGAACCATTGCGAAGAAATATATCTAAAGGGTTTGCATCAAGACCAGCAGGCGTCACTTCTTGTACCCGATCTCTTTGAGTTATTGTAAGCTTAGTCTCATCCCCCTCAATAATTACAGCATCTTTAAACTTTGGATCATTTAATAAGTCTTCAGATTTGCCGTGTAAAATTGATGTCAGATCTTCTATTCCGCCGGGGTTTTTTGGATCAAGGCTTAAAATGCGTAAATTTTTATAACTTTGTGCTAATTCACTTGGGTTATGATCCAATGGCAAAACTACTGCCATATGTCTGCCGCGGTCGCCATGATTTAATACATCTTGCGAATGATCACCATCATACACCTTAACTCCATGTACTTGATCCGGAATTTTTCTATTCGCATCCGCACTCATTTCGGATACCATACCCCCTTCAACCGGCGTTTTATCCCATTTTTGCTGATCGGTTGAGCTTGGGCTCGAAGTTTTTAAAGTAGCTGGCTCTACATTTGTTTTATGCATAACAATTCTGTTGAGTGCGGGGTCGAAATCTAAAATATCAACTCCAACAACGTGATCTAGATTTACAGTGAATTTTTCGGATCTGAGTTGATCTCGTGTCAAGCGAGTACCTGGAGCATCTATAGGATCTGTTGCTCTCTTTACCACAAGCGTGTCTCCGTCTTGTCTCATCACAACCGTACTTTCGAGTTGGCCAGGAGGTAACTCGGGAATATTTCTGGAGTCGTCTAGATTAACAACACGATCCGGATCTTTATTCGGGTCAAGTCCCGTATGTTCCATAGCCAGGGCAAATGACATACCTTGCTCGCCGGCCTTAAGTTGAAACGGCACTGCACGATCTTCTCCGTTTTCTCCCTCATTAAAGGTCTCCATCTTGTGCGCATCGCCTTGATAAACTTTGACCCCATGAATCTCCGAGGGTTTTTGACCATATTTTTCGGAGATTGGATTTGGAAACTCCTGAATGAGAGGTTTGGGTTCAGGCGGCGGGACCATTTTTTCCGGAACACGAGGGGCAACCTGAGGTAATTCAGAAGGTTCAATTGCCATACATATACTGTATGAGAAATTGCTTCTCGTTGTCAAGCCAAACTAATTTGCCGACTCTGTGACGAGGCGGGCACGAGTTTTAAAATTCCTTACCGACTCAAAAAGCACAAGAACAAAAAGAACAGCTTGAATACCAATTAGATATATATGGCTATGATTCTTTATAAACAGATTCGGATTGATGAGTATTAGACAGAAAAATATAAAGCTTATAAATGCTGCAGCCGGCATTAAAAATTTCATTTCAAAAATCTGCCGGCCTAAAATGTGATTAAATAATTTTCGTTTCTCGGGTGTCTTAAATCGATCCTTCCTAACTAAGATCATTTTATAATCTACGTAATAAGAAACCACTACAACCATGAAGAAAACTGTGACGAGCCCAAACCAAATAAGCGGATTCGTAAGATGGGAAAAAGCCATAACTTCAATAAATGAAGCGAGAAAATAAAGAAAGCTATGCGCAAGGTCTATTGGCCAATCAATGAAGGAAATTGCGTGAATTATTGCGACAGCCCAAAAACTTAAAATAATGATGAACGAACAAATAATATACGGGTAATATTCAAATCTTAAGGACGCAACAGGATCCGATGCTGCTGTTGCTAAGGCCGCCAAAGCTACTCCCTGAACAACGCTGATGAGCAGAAACTCTAAGCTGAGACTAAATTCATTAAGCTTTTCCATTTCTTTGGAATTTTACCACAAGCACTAAGTTGTGTCTCCGTCTAAAAATTCGTAATAAGAAAGAACAAAAACCGAGCCTATCAAGATGTAGAAAAATAGTTCCTCAAAGGGTAACTCCACTCCTGATATTCTAAATACCAACAAGAATTTTCCTCCGTAAAATGTCCAACCACCGAGTTTTAGTGCTACCATCTCGTCAACAAAAGAAACCACAGCTATATATGATGCGACTTTTGCAAATCTTGAAACGTATTTTGGATAAGATTTAAAGAAAAGAATTGTTGGTATTAAAGCTAAAATTACTCCCGAAACTAGATAATAATAAGGAATTTGTAAAAGTGCGGGATTAAGAAAAAGTGCCGCGAAAAACACAGCGAACGCTACCCCATTTACTAAGAACCAATACATAAACCTCTTCCCAAGCAAGCTTTTATTCCCAGTTTTAAAGTGAATTTCATAAAAAATTAGTATCAGATATATCCATAAAAATGCCCATATCAGATCTTCCACCGGAACTGCATTAAAAATCCTGAAAGGAAAAATAGTATCGATAACAAACCACGCATGATTTAAAAACCCAAGATAATCAACCAAAAGAGAAAGCATGGTTGAGCCTAAAAATGCTGCGAGCAAAAGCCGTGGAATAATTTGCTTATTGTTCAAATGATTCGTTAGATATACAGACGGGAGCCCGAATATTATTAGAGTTGTAATAAAAAGATTTGTTTTAAAAGTCAAACAAAAGTATCCACTTACAGCGGCGAGTAAATACAGAGGCAGTTGCTTCATGAATAAATTGTAGCATTTTTTAATTATCAGAATAAGCGCTGTTGACAATTATCATTTTCTGATGTAGAATATATTGAAATATTTAAATATATTAATATATGGCAGATGGAGTTGTAAAAATATTAGACGCACTTTCAGACGAAATCCGTGTGGAAATTATTAGAGATCTTTTAAACGGCCACCATTCCGTGTGTCCTGAAGTTAAGAAAAAGTTGGGTAAATCCCAACCTACTCTATCCCACCATATTGGTAAACTCGTAGACTCGGGCGTTTTAACAGAAACTAAAAAAGGAGTTAATTGCTATTACAAAGTAGATGCGAAATATCTGAAAGACATAGGAATTGATATCAAAAAGTTAATAGCAAAAAATTAATCATGGATAATTGGACAAAAATACCATCAAAAGAAGTAATCGAACAAACCGTTGCGGCATTAAAGGCGAACAACATCGAAGCTTTCGTTGTTGAAAATGCGGAGGAAGCAAAAAAGAAAGTACTTAGTATAATTCCTGAGGGTTCCGAAGTCTTCCCGCAAACTTCAAAAACACTCGACGCTATTGGTATTCCCGCAATTTTGAACGAATCAGGAAAATATGATTCTGTTAGAACAAGACTTAATTCTATGGATCGGACTACTCAGTCCCGCGAAATGAGAAAATTAGGGGCGGCACCCGACTTTGCCATTGGCTCCGTGCATGCACTTACGCAAGACGGCAATGCTATGATTGCCTCAAATACTGGGAGCCAACTGCCGGCATATGTTTATGGTGCAGGTGTTGTAATTTGGGTTGTAGGCGCACAGAAAATTGTAAAAAACAAAGAAGAAGGAAACAAAAGAATTTACGAACACGTTCTACCGCTTGAGGCAGAGCGTGCAAACAAAGCTTACAACATAACCACGGGAAGCTTCGTTTCAAAGCTCTTAATTGTAAATCGTGAAGTAAATCCTGAGAGGATTAAAATAATAATCGTCAAAGAAGTCCTAGGCTTTTAATTTGCCCTCAATCCCTTCGTCTCTATCTGATCTGCCACCATTTCTGTACGTGCACGGCCAATCCATTTAGAATCTGTGACCGGATCAAAAAGATTCATTGACGGTAACCCTTTATCCGGGGTTTTTAAAATGACTCTTCTCATGACAACCGAATGGTTCCAGTCTTCCTTGCTTACTTTTCCATATTGTGGATCTACAAGTTTGACTGCCTCTTCTCTCATTATTTCCTTAACTTTTGAATAGTCACCGCTCATGGTGCTCCAAAGTACACTTCTTAGATCTCCGATTAGTGGATCCCATTTGTTTGAAGCCGCCTCATACCCCATTTTACGCTGATCTGATTTTCTCTGATCCTCTCTTGCAGTCAAGAAAAGCAGTAATAATTCGACAGAAGCTTTCTGGGCACTATAAGGCTGGAGCTTTTTAATAGATCCCACTCCATTCATCAAAGTGGAAAACTCATCATTCACATTAGGCTGTAATCTAATGGCATCTGCACTATTTAGATGTGTGTCTCTTTGAATTACCCGGAGAGTTCTTACTTTCATTCTTCCTCTATTTTCCATTAAGACAGCTTGACTATTGTTTTCTGCTATAACTCCCGAATCATAATATACTTTTTGTTCGAGTAAGTTAGTTATCAGGGCTCCCCCAAAAAGTGCTGCTGCTGCCATAGGGTCACCGTTTGCAACTTCGTAGCCGGCTCCAATAGCTTCCACTGTCTTTAGTCCCCCTGCCATCATACCTTTCCATCCTAAAGGTTCCGCTCTTCTACCGGCCTCTACTCTTCTTGATATATTTTGAACACCCTGGCGGGCTCTTTCTATTGCGCTCATTCTTCTATCTCCACGCTTAGCTCGAGAAATATTCGCTGTCCTGTTGCTACCTCAAGCTCTTTGCGACTCATACTTCCAATTATTTTGATTTTTGACCCTCCGGATCCAATTATCATTTTTCTGTATCTTTTATCAGTTGTTATAATGCGTGCCTTAATGTAATACAAACCTTTCTCTCTGGGTTTGACATCATCAACCACCACTCGAATTTTATAAGGAAGTTCGTCTCGTAAAACAAGGAACGCTTTTTCACGAATATTTTCTGCAATATAAAGTCGCGAGTCCAAATTCATTGCCGGGGTCGGCATATCTTCCCGGATGACGGTCTTTTCTCCATCTTTAAGGTACTTCAAAATCTCTTCAATAAGGGTCGGAAGATGCTTGCCTTTTAATGCCGAGACCTCTACAGCAGCATCAAACTCGTCCTCAAGAAACTTATATTCCTCAAGGTAACTAGGCGTTTTTAGATCAACTTTATTGATCACTAAAATCTTTGGCTTATTAACTTTTCTAAGGATTCCAAGTATTCTATTCTCCTCTATTCCGCGGCGCCTTGTGTGATCTACTATATATAATACGGCGTCTATGTCATGCTTGAGGGTTCGCTCAGCCTCAAGGTTTATGTCCTTATTTATGGCTTTTGCAAATATTCCAGGCGTATCTACAAATATAATTTGAGCCTCGGGAGATTCGTAAACAGCCTGCATTGAAAACTGCGTTGTTTGAGGCTTAGGCGAGGTTATTGCCACCTTTTGACCCACCAGATTATTAATTAGTGTGGATTTTCCGGAATTTGGCCTCCCGACGAGCGCTACCGTGCCTACTTTCATTGCCTTGATTATACCACTATAGGTGTAATGGGGCCAGCTTTTGAAGCTGTCGGAACACGTTGTCCGATTGAATCGAAAGCTCAATTCAAATATAATTGAAACGTAAATGGGCCCGCCCTGAGGAGGCGTAGCCAGCGAAGGGGTGTAGTGAAATGGTATCACAGCAGTCTCCAAAACTGCTTTTCAGAGTTCGAATCTCTGCGCCCCTGCAAACGGGAATCGAACTTGATTTCCTCGTCGCTTTCTTGAATAATTAAAGCATGGAAGTAGAACAAAATTTGGACCAAACGTCTAACATAGACCCAATATCTAAAACTACTGTTCAAAATTCCACCGCACCGCGAACCTTCAAACCAATGTCTAAACTTGATCTTTTCTTGGCAACTCTTCTTTCACTGTTCTGGAGCTTAGTACCATACTCTTTTGTGAGTAAGTTTCCGATATTAGATTCGATTAATAGTTTTATTGCATGTGCAATTCTTCGTTGTGAAAATGATAGGTGCGGAGGGGAAATTCTTGGCTTTTTAGTATTTACTCCTAATATCATAGTTTATTTATTAATAACATTAGTAATTGCATTTGGCCTTTACAAGCTCTTTATCCGAATTGACAGCAAGGCAATAAAAATTCTTTTACTTATTCTTGCTGGTCCAGTCGCTTTTGTTGCCATCAATGTGGTATTGCATTCGTTAGGGTTTGGAGTAGGAGATCTTCAAATACCAAGATTAAATCGTTTCTGCTCGGAGATTGAATTTTGACACCCTAATGAAACTTGCTCGCTAGACTTGCACATAATAGGTTCCAACATAGTTGCTTAGTCCCTGCAGATAAGTTTTAGAAATATGAAGAGAGAACAATTCGCAAAGAAAATACACTGGGCTAAAATCATTTGGATAGTTAGTGTCATAAACCCCTTAATGATACTTCCTCAATTCATTCAAATTTGGCAAACTCATCAAACTGCAGGATTATCAATAGGTTTTCTTGTGATACTCGTTCTAATCCAATATGGATTTGCTTTACACGGATTTTTTACAAGAGACCGTTTTATTATGGGGAGTAATGGTTTAGCAGGAACCATGAGTCTTTTAACACTGCTGTCTACGCTGTACTTCCGTAGTATGGGTTATTAACAATATAAGTTCCGGGGTTGCTTGCGCTGTTTAAGGAATGGTTGAGTCGTGAATTTGAACCGGGCGAGATAAATGGAATTTTTTGGACAGAACGTCGTGCACCATCTGCAACAATCCCTTCCAAATACTTAAAAGCCGGCTCTTTTTCCTATGATGAGGCCGATTATAAGTCCGATTGCAATTCCCGGAACACCGAAAACTAGACTTGGCCTGCCTTGAACAGCGGGCGAACTCGCAATCTGCTGTGGTTGAACTAAGAAGCCCACTTCCCTCTCATCACCTTCAACCTGAGGAAATTCAAGTTCAATATCATAAATTTTCGCTGTCGGAAATTTATATTGAAATTCGACTGAACCGTTCTCATCGCTTTTTACTTTTTTGTCGATCAAAACTTTGTCATGGTCTTCGTTCTGATCTCCTGTTTCCTTAACTCGCAGTTCTCCTTCATAACCTACCAACTTCTCTCCGTTGTTTTTATCATTCAGCAGGAAAGTAATCGTGGTTGTTTGTCCGACAACCGGCAAAAGAGGATTCATATAAAAAGTCGCTGTAACATTACCAACGCTGTTCTGAACTCCACCATGAGCAAAAATTGAAGATGTCGAACAAATTAAGATCGCTACGGAGAAAACTAATATTAAAAAGTTCTTCATTCCACCTAATATAACAAATTAACTCCCTGGGACAAAATAGTTATAAACCGCCTTTGAAATGTTGGCGATTCTTGCGTTTGCTAAAGCCGGAAAATCACTTTCCGACAAAACTACAATAATATAGTCTCCATTCGTTGAATAAACGATTCCGGCATCATGAGTAAAATCTTCAAGCTCTCCTGTTTTGTGGGCAACAATTACGCCGTCCGGAAGATATTTAGGAAGTTTATCGTTAAGTTTTTGCTGTTTTAGGAGATCAAGCATTTTTGCCGTGTAGGTATCGTCGGCAAGGCTACCGTCATAAAGTTTTTCAAAAAATAAAGCTATATCTGAGGGTGTTGTTGTTGGAGCCCCGCCATTTGTGCCGACTTTCGATTCCGAGAAACCGTTTAGTGAAAGAAATGACGCGATACTTGAAAGCCCAATTTTATCAGTTAGAAGAAGTGCTGAATAGTTGTCCGAAATCGTAATCATATTATACAAAAGATCGCTTATTGCGCCCTCCTCTGTCCCATCCGTTTTTTCAGCACCTTCCGGGTCAATATCAAATTCATCGTTCAGATCCACAACATCACGACTCAAAATCTGATCTTCAGAGAGCGCGCCTGACTTTATCTTTGCATAGGTCTGCCCCATTACCCAAAGCTTATAAAGACTCCCGGACTCAAAAGGTGAGTGTCCGTTTTGAGCAAAACTCTCACCTGTTTTCAAATTCCTGACGACAACTCCATATGTCCCGTGAGTTCCGGCCAAAGCACTCTTGACCGCATCTGCCAACGAGGAACTACTTGAGGTTCGGCTCAAAATCGGGGTAGGAGTGGGTTCCGCGGTCGCGGTGGGAACTATAGTGACCGCCGAAATGATTCTGGGAGGATCTTTTTTAACTGGCGAGAAGAAGAACTTGGCTGCAAACATAATAAAGGGTATGATGGCGAATAAAATAAGGATTGTAAATAGTTTATTTGAGGAACGTCTTCTGATCCTATCGAGCCTTGACATAATTTATAAAATCCAAAAATATTATACGCTGTTATTTTCAAGATACCATATGAAAAATAGCTGAGTATTTGACTCTAAAATCATTATGTGTGATAATTGCTTTTCACTATGAAAAAGACCCTTCTGGGATCACTTGTTTTCGTAGTAATCTACAACGTTTTCTTTTTCCCAACTCTTCCGGGTGCAGGAATTCCTATACTTTTTGGCTTATTCCATTTATATCTTTTTTTAGTTCGTGGTAAAGATTCTAAGAATGTTAACTTCGGGGTTCTACTTTCTGTCTTAAGCGTACTTTTTGCCGCCGGATCAGCTTACAGGGCGAACATGGAAGTCCAGGCGATTGATTTTCTTGTCACTCTTTTCCTGACTTTCGCGGCCGCTTTCATGTACAAGAAAATCTCTTCTTTCTCGCTCGATCTACCGTCCTTTATTCTGTCACCCTTAACAGTTTTTGGCCGCGGCCTTGTCTCAATCAATAACTTTTTCTCTCAAAACAAAACGAAGATTTCAACTGAAAAACACACGGATTTGTACAACGCAATTTTCAGAGGAGTCGTAATAACAGTGCCTATTCTATTCATTTTATTTATTCTTCTGACGGGAGCCGATCCAATTTTCAAAACTCTTGCCAGTAAGATTTCTTTTTCTATCAGCGACCAAGCAATATTCACAGTTATTGTTTTTGTGATGTGTTTTTTCTGGGGCTTGGCAACTATAAAAGATAAGATCTTGCCCCACAGAGAAGAAAAAAAAGATAGCGAAAAATTGGCGATTGAAGCAATTATTGCAACCGGTGGGGCCGCCATTCTTTTCGGTATTTTTCTTTTGATTCAGCTCCGCTATCTCTTCCTACACGTCCCCGAGACCGAACTTCATAATCTTGGAATCAACGTTGCGACATATTCTGAATACGTAAGACAGGGATTCTTTAATCTGCTTATTGCCTCGGCAATTTCTACTTCAATAATTGCCTATGTCCTACAACGACTGCAAACCAACATCAAGAACGGTGTCTATCTTAGGATAAGCACCGCCGCGCTTGCTCTTGAAACACAACTTCTCCTTGTTTCAGCCGGAAAGAGATTGTATTTGTACGAACAATTCCATGGATTCACGAGGTCAAGAATTTATGGAATAGTCTTCCTTCTTTGGTTAAGCCTTTTGCTGATTGTTCTTCTGATCGCTGTAATTAAGAAAGCAAAACACGGGTATCTTTTCATAACAACTTTCATAATAACGCTTGTCGCGCTTGCTAGTTTTAACATTATTCCGATTGATAGACTAATTGCTGAGAAGTTTCCGCCCACAATAAATCATGAGATTGATAATGTCTACATAAGCTTACTTTCTGAAGAGGCCGCATCCTCATGGCCGGGCATTGTTCGGGAGGCGCAGATCAGAGTAGAACAATTTGATAATACCCAGAAACCTAGCGCTGAAGATTACAGGAGAGTTTACGACGCGCGAATGGTACTTTTTGATATCGGCAAAAAAGTATACTATCTAGATCGAAAATACACTCCCAGTGAAAAACAGTATATTAAGATGGATCCAAATAACCTCTGGCACATAAACCCTGTTCAGAAAAGGTGGCAAGCATTTAACAAGAGCGAATACGACGCTTATCTTGTGGTTGAAAACAATCGTGAATTATTCGCAAAAATTGGAGGCTTACTCAAGCGAATTGATGACAAGATAACTGCATTATCTACCACTCCAACTCCAACCCCCTCTCCCATTCAGCAATAACTTTTTTGATTTTTGATTGATACGCTTTGATATCCTCCGGCCCACCTGCTATAATCGTACCCACTGCCCCTTTAAATCTTACACTTATGTGACGTTTATCTAACAAAGATAAGCAAATCGATATATAAGATCAAATCAAATGAATACGTCTAAGTTTATTTTAGGTCTGCTCACGGTTTTTATATTCCTGCTTCTTGTCGTAGGCTTCTATTCGGTTATAAGCAAAAAGAGCTCGATAAAAACTGTCACGACAAAAGCCACAGAGACAAGTATTGTACTCGGAGAATTTAAAACATACAAAGATCCTGCCGGATCCTTCACTCTTTCTTATCCTAAGGATTATGAAATTGAATATTTAGATGAAGGACGACAAACCCAATTCAGTAAAATTGGCCGCGGTGCAAGAATCAATGACCCATACAACGGCGTCTCTATGGTGATTGAGCCCGTTGGACTAAGCGGCTTGAGTTTGGCGAACTGGACTGATGCGTACGTTGGAAACAGAATCAGTGATGGGACTTTTGAGATGATTGACCCTAAAAAGAAAGTTGAGATTAATGAAAATTACGGATTCACTTTCACCATCAGAAATGAACAAATATCAAGAGTTTATGTCTTGCAGAAAAGTGAAAAATCGCAGTACGCCCTTGTTGTAACAGCCACAGTTTACGATCCTCTCAATTTTGGTTTCCAAAAACAGGTAGATCAAGTCCTCTCCTCGCTCGCCATTTTAAAATAAAGCTTAGTAGTGTACGTTGAGAATTACATTAGAGTGCGGACCTGATACAAAAGGTATTGTCTGCAAGGCTTTTTCGCCATCTATTTTGAATGTCACAGTATCTCCGTTTTTTCCGCAACCCGCCCTGCTCTCCACCGGTTCAACTTCCATGTAGAAATTGGTAGTCAGCTCTGTTTTTGTTAAGGTCGTTGTTGAAGCGCATACCACATCTCCTATAAATGCTTCGACTTTTGTTCCACCGGGTGCAATGTCTCCTGCTTTGATTTGCGCTGATCCGTTGAAGCTCATTGGAAGAGCTTTCGGCGTAGGAGTTATGGGTACTACGGTTGCTGCTGGCGTTGAGGTTGGAGTTGGCTCTGATGTGGGCGTGGGAGGAATAATGGTTGGAGTTGGCATGGGCGTTGGAGCGGAAACGGGTTTTTTTGTCATTTTCATCATCGCAAATGTTCCAAGCCCCAAAAGCAGGACTAGAACTACGGCAACAAGTGCTATGAAAAGACTTTTGTTTGGAACATTAGGACGAGGAGGAGTAGGAATGGCCGGAATGGAATTACTGTCAGATGACGGTGCAGGGGGAGGTTGGACGGGAGGTACAACTGTTGCCTCCGGACTAATGGGTTGATCAGGATTATTTTCCATGAGTAAAGTATTTCAGTATTCTTTCGGCTTGTCAACAAATCCAAGGGTTTTGGTTGACTCCTCAGAAAAAAATTGATTAGATAAGGGAATGAGTGAACATGTTCCCGAAGGACTCCCAACCGTTGACTCCGTCGCTTTTGGAGACAGAGCTACTACCGCTCGCTTATCTGACCCATTAGAACCTGCAGGAAACGAAAAGCCCAGAAGCATAAAAGAGAAAAAGGCGGATCTTTTAAGAGAATTTAAATTACATGCAAGAGATAACGCAAGGCACGGTTCAACGAGTATCCTATTAAATGAAGATGATTTTGCGGTTAATGATGAAGACCCATCGCAAAATGAAGATATTCTGTGCACCGTTTCCCTTTACTCCAGAGAACCGACGGATAGGCCTCCAAGTGATACTTTTGCCAGAACCTATTATACGGACGTACCTAATAGAATTAGGGGCAGCCATAGTCCTCATGGTGAAGTTAATTACGCTGTCGCTGAGCTCAGAATAAAAAACGATAAAGAGTATTCTGTTGAGCAAACCATTAATCCGGGAGATGCAATATCTGATATTTCAACTGATGAAGGCGGAGGTGGTCTCGACGTTGAGAAAGACCAAATTACGTTAAGAAGTTCTATCCCACTCCCTGATAGGACTATCACGGAGGAAGATGGACAAGCCCCTTATGGGAAATGGGACGGCTTTCAGGCTGATTATGACAGGGCCAGCGGGCAATTTAAGACCATTGCCTTGGATCCGTGGAGCAGTGGAGAGTTGCGTCTGGGACCAAATTTTGTTGAAGAACTTAGCCAAAGCTGCCCTAGGCTTCCTGACGGAACCTTTGTTTATGAAGGCATGGGCAATCGTAAATTTGAAATTAAAGATGAACCGGACCATGTAAGAGTCTTAGCAACAAAAGCAAACTCGGGCGCTTTCATGATAATCCCAAAAATGATCGATTTGAAAGATGTTGAAGACAAACTTTTTCCGGACGCTGAACCCACCTCAAAAGCAGAAAGAATAGAAATGGGCAAGACACGGGCAAAGGGGGAAGATAATGTGGTCTACGAAAGAAGATCTCTTTTTAGAAATCCTGCTATTTCGCGAAGGGAATTCCCCATTGACCCGGCAACGGGAAAACCTAAAGATCTCGATTCCTGGCGCGGGACATCTATCATGAAGTTGGTGGGCGCTGTAATTCGCCCTGAAAAACCCCAGCCAACAGCAACTATTCCCCGACCTCGCAGCAGATATTAATCTTGGGAAACCCTAGCTCTTAAGCAGTTCCTCAATGGTAACTATATTCTCATTTAAAAATACCTGGGTAGCTTCGGCGAGAGTGAGCGTTGAAAGCTCATTTAGAGTAAAAAAGTCAAGTCTTTGCCCTTGTCTTCTTTCCATAATGTTAACATCATTATCCGTTAACTCTACGTGATAAACGCATTTTTCCGCTGAGCCAGAAAAAGGCGAAGAAAGATCCTTAGTTGTCACATCAAGACTTGTTGTGTATTTTATTTTTCTATAAATCGTATCGCTGTTTGATTCCTCGATGTTCTTATTTCCTCCTACTAAACACCATAAAGGTTTTTTAGTCGAGCCTGGATCCATTTCAGGACCTAAAAGTAGTAGCTTATTCTTATAGGTTAAAAGTGCAGAGCTAGAGGAAAAATCATTGGCCACGAATAAATTATACCATATCCACCAATCATTTCCCTGTTATAATATAGGATATGTCATTGATCGACGATGTAACAATAAGAGTAAAAGCCGGAAAGGGAGGAGATGGCGGAAGGTCATTTCACCAAAATTACGGCAGCGTTAAGAGCTCTGCAGACGGAGGAAGTGGTGGCCGCGGCGGAGATATTTATTTTGAGGGCACTTCTAATCTGAGTGACTTGAGTGAATTTAAGTTCAAAAAGGTGGTTGAGGCGCCGGACGGCGCGCGTGGAATGAATAAAAATCTCGATGGGAAAAGAGGAGAAAGCATAACGGTTTTGGTTCCGCTCGGAACAACTATCATAGACAACAAGACTCAGGAAACCGTTGAAATATTGGAATCGAACATGCCGGTTCTACTTGCTCGGGGAGGACAAGGACAAACAGGAAATCACGACCGGACAGACAATCTAAACCGTTTTGAAGAAGCACGAGCTATCGCGCAAAACGGAGAAGAAAAAGAATTACACCTAATCCTTAAATTAATTGCTGATGTTGGATTAATTGGACTTCCAAATGCCGGAAAAAGCTCGCTTCTAAAAACTTTGACTGCAGCAACTCCAAAAATAGGCAACTACCCTTTCACTACACTTGAACCCAATCTTGGAGTTATTCCCGGTGAAAAAATTGTAATCGCAGACATTCCGGGTCTTGTTGAGGGCGCATCGCGCGGAAAAGGTCTTGGAATCCAATTTTTAAAACATATTCAAAAAACCAAAATCCTTTTCCATTGCATTGACTCGCTCTCTGAAAATCCGCTGGAAACTTATATGACTGTGCGACGCGAATTTGAAGAATATAACCCTGAGATTCTTGAGAAAGATGAGATAATTTTGCTTACAAAAATTGATCTAGCGCAAGACTCGCAAATAGCGAAACAAAAAATGGCACTCAAAAAAACCAAACGAAAAATTGTTACAGTCTCAATTTATGATGAGGAAAGCATCGGGCGCCTTCGTGATGTTATAATAAATTCCAGAATATAATCCTTGGAAAACCCCAACCGACAGTTACCATCTCTCACAACACACAAGGTATTGACACATCACAACCGGCTGCAGCCTAAATTCTTTTTGATATAATTGTCAGCATAATGAGAGATGCTGGAAGCTTTAACCCCGAACAAAAAGGAGCGATAGCTTCAGATATATATTCGACGTTACAACGTCAGAGAGGGTTCACTTCCTTGACAGGTCCTGGATCTGGTGAGGTTATACGCGCAGACATGGGAAGAAGAATTAAAGTAGCCTGGCACAACGTTGACACTGAATATAGAGACTATAACAGAATGTTATTGCATAAAAAGGGGTTCGAAGACCCGGACATAGATGCCGGGGTACTTCTCATGACGGAAGCACAGTTTAAGAATCCTAACTGGCCGGAAACAACTTTTATAACGCCGGAGCCACATGTAGCAACGTTTAATGTAAGTGGAACCGGAAAGATACTTAGACGAAATGGGGAGACCTTCGAACCTTCAACACTTGAGACTCATCACCTTGATGCTCTCGCAAGACTTGCCACTCTTTCTGTTGTACCAAGACAAATCATTCAGACTTTTGGCTCGTATGAGAATTTTACTGCTCTCTTGGGAGAGGTGGATATGGCGGGTATTGAATTTCCTGAAAAAAAACCGTACCGAGCTTTATATGATGGCGGTCTTTCCAAATTTGTCAAAGAACTCGAGGTAAGTGAAGAAACGGAGACCGGGGAAAATAGACTCTCGCAGCTCTGGCAAACTCTTTCTCGCAGACAATGAAGAACAAAATCGGACTCGTTATTGGGCGGTTTCAACCATTTCATCTGGGACATCTTTATCTGATCCAAAAAGCTCTTGAGAACGCTGAGAAAATTATTATTGCGGTAGGATCTTCAAATGTTCACGATTCCGATAACCCTCTTTCTTATGAAGCCCGAGTCGAGATTATTGAAAAAGTTATCGAAGAGGAAAAACTGTCGAACAAAGTTTTGAAAATTGTCCCCTCACCTGATGACCCAAGCGATAATGAGTGGCTTAAAAAATTAGTTGAACAAACAGGTAGATTCGATATTGAAATAGGCAACAACGACTGGACAAACAATATCCTAGAGCAAGCCGGCTACAAAGTGCTCCGAATTCCCTATTTTGAACGTGACATTCACCAGGGAGTTTTAATTCGCCAAATCATAGAGCAAGACGGACTCTGGCAAGAAAGAGTCCCAAAATATTTAGTCCCACAAATCAAGAAAGCATTTGAATCCGCGCAGTAGTAAGTTATAGAATTAACTATGACCCTCACTTACTTTGATTCCGTAGGAATCGTAATTTATCTTTTCATCGCGGCTTTTATTTACAAAAAGGCTTGGTTTTATTCTTTTTATTCATTCTTCAAGTTTATTTTAGTTTTCATTCTGACGCTTGTCGTAAGTCTTATGCTTGCTGCGCACACCCCAAAACTGCCGCTCACAAAACTTGAGCAGTCCCTAGTTATACAGTGGCTTCTATTCATAATTTTATGGAGAATTATTTCTTTCAAAACCATTTTTTTTGCCGTAACAGATGGGAAATTCAGCCTAAACAGATTTTTGTTCATGCATCATATCGACCGATATATGAGCCTGGCGCCCTCCCTTGTCGCATCTTTTTTCATAACTTTTTCCCTGTTCACAGTGCTTGTTAGCGCAAGTACGGGAAACCTTGCTCTTCAACGACAAATTGAAACTTCTCAAATTGTTAAACCGCTTTCTTACAAAATTTATTTTGCAGCCGCATCAACCGGCGCAAATCTTTTTCAGGGCGTTGCATACAAACTTACACCGGTTTATGAGCCGACTAATCAGGTTGCTCCTGTTCCACAAAATTATGAGGCCGTTAATTCTTTCAAAGAAAAGGTTAACGAGCAAAGACAAGATATTGGTCTTACCCCGGTTGGAGATTTGGGAACTTTTATACCTACTAACGTTTATGTTTCCCCCAACGGAGCAGCTCCAGACAACGGAGCACCCACGCCTGTCCAAGTTGACACTCAAATATTCGTCCCGGCGCAACTACCAAGTCCTACCCCAACTCCTTTCCCAACGCCAACGTTGGCGAGCCAACCCAACCAGCAATTTCCTATCTTTCCAATCGCAAATCCCTTCCAACAAGCTACTCAACCCCAACAGCCCACCCCAACATCTGCTCCTGCACCAACAGAAGAACCCGCCCATTCCTTCACTATTCCCTTTGTTGCTCCCCAGGCAGATATCTCACAGGCCGAGCAGGACATTCTGAGATTAACGAATCAACAACGAGCGCAAAATGGCTTAGGGCCACTTACAATTGATCCTGCAATTTCAGCAGTTGCACGCGCTCATAGCCGGGACATGTCAGTAAGAGGTTTTTTTGACCACATAAATCCTGACGGACTCTCCCCTTTTGACAGAATGAGAATTGGTGGAATTTCTTTCACAACTGCCGGCGAAAATATTGCGGGCGGTCCAACATCCGATATCATTATGACTAACTGGATGAACTCTCCCGGACACCGTGCCAATATTTTGAGGAATACTTTTGGAAGAATCGGAATTGGAGTCGTTCAGGACTCAACCTACGGACTCATGGCCACTCAGGACTTTGCAAATTGACATTTATTTGAACCTTCAAAATAGTTAATTGTCACATGTCAAAGGCGTTCTTCCTTGATATAATTTAATTAATGAAGGTTCATAGGATTGTAATCGAACACATTCAACACGCCCACAAAATCAACAAACTTTCCCACCTTATAGTTCTCCTGAGTTTTCTTACAACTTTCGTTGTTACAAGGATAGTAGTTGGACTTCAAAATACAAATCTTCTCCCGACACCCCAGATTCAGCCTCATATTCACCACCTTGTCCCTGGAATTATTTTACTTTTGGTCGCAGGATACTTAGCAATTGCTTTCTGGGAAAATAAAAAATTTCATCTTTACATGTCGGCGCTTTTTGGAATTGGCTCGGCACTAACTCTTGACGAATGTGCATTGTGGTTTTATCTCAGGGATGTTTATTGGGAAAAAGGGAGATTCGGTTTTGATGCTATAGTGATTGTGGCGACCTTGCTCTTTGTTACTTATGTCGTAGGCGAAGTTCACGCTTCAAAACGCCGGGCGGAAAAAAATGAAGTTTTCTAATTGGCTTTTGCTTTTTGTTTGTTATAAAATGCCATATGGAAGAAAAAACCGGCGAAACAAAAGTCGAGACCGTTGAACACAAAACTGAACCCCCAATGAATAAAAAAGATCCTTTTTCGATTGTAGGGAAAGTTGCGGTCCTCTTGATAGTTGCTGCTCTTCTTGTTGGCGGCGGACTTTATCTTGGCAAAAGCATGAATAAAAATTCAAATTCGAACAATTCCGTAATGCCAAGCCCAACAGTAGAACAAGCAATGGAGGAATCGCCAACCGCCTCTCCCACCCCTTCAACAAGCTCGGGGCAGGCGCAAATGAAAACTGTTGTTGCCGGGCCTGCAAAAGGGACAAGTTTTGGAGCTTACTCAATCGATATTCCAAGCGGTTGGACTGACAAACACGAAGTAACTGACATAACAGACAAGCTCACTATCACAAAAGGGGCGTACGAGCTTTCAATTTACCAGGCGCCAATTGGAGGCGGAGGATGCCGCTACCCTGGACAATCTGATGCTCCAATGTCACAAAGATTTACGGAGTTTAAGGAAATAGATGGAACAACTGGAAACATGATAAGAAGCTGGAACAAAACTGGAAATCCTGCGGGACAGATTGTCTACACGATTTGTCAGGGCGGAATCGGAGACATATCCAGCTCCCCAACCTCATTTGGTGCTATCTCTGCAAAGTCTCCTGACCCGGCGGACGCGGCAACAATGAAAGATATTGATTCTATGATCTCCTCCATCACCACAAAGTAGAGCTTAAGACTGTCTTTTTTCGTGTCTTCTAATACCCATTGTTATATCTGCAAATATTATTCCACCCTTCTCCTTGAATATCTGCTCAACATTTTGTCTTCTCTGAGCTTGCAAATGAGCGAATGCTGCTTCTTTCTGGTTTAATTTTTCCTGAGTTATGATATTGAACGGGGTTTCGCTTGAAAGTCTAATGTCCGTTTTGGGATCGAGTTTTATAGCTTTTTGCTTCTCGGGTCTCACGAGATCATTATATCATTAGGATCAAACTCGCCTGAATTACCCTAACTTATTATTATCATATACAGATTGGGGCAAGCTTATAGTTATTGCTACTCTACCCTCATTTTTGATATAATTTTCGTCTAGTTTCCCGGAGGTGACACAACCTCGGCATTTGCTTGCCGAAAAAGTGTCCTCTGAGACACTTTTTTCCTTCCAAGACGGAAGAGTCGACGAAGCAATTTGCAAGCTTTTGTTCGAAGCCAAGTCAAAAGAAGGTCGCACCTGAACAATCCGGGAATTAACATTTTTTAAAAAACTTTAAACAATTATTAGCTCGCACGATACTGAAAGGAGGCGGTCCCATGACGACAATTCTACTTCTGGTACTTGCGGGCATAGCAATCATCGTGATTGCTCGTTTCGCAGTATTACGCAAGAATAAATCCAAGCCTCAACCCATTGTCCACGAGGTGGACGATCGTAACTGGGAGGAAGATATCGAAAACTTTATGGATACTGCTCTCAAAAGCAGCACGCTTGTTACGCATCTTCATGCTCAGTGGGAATTCGCCCACAGACGGATGATAGCAGGGGGTGTATCCAAAAAGTTCGATCTCAAGCTCGGCGAAAAACCTGAGTGGATGACTTGGCCCGACATGCTCGTGGTCCAAGAAGGAGATCGATTTGACGTCAACGCATACTTCAAGCGCGCTAGGATCGGCGATGAATTAATCGTCGTTAACCGACGTGTCAGAATATTCGCGCTTCGCCGCCGTAAACAATACGGCTTTCGCGATGACGAGATAACTGTCCGCCGTCCCTACGCGGGAGATTTTCCTTACTTACTTGGTCCCTACAAGGCTAAGGATTAGACCGCGAAAGCGGATCCTCACGAAAGGAGGAACATGGCTTATAAGCCCAGATACGGATTGTCGCTAGAGGCTGAAGTTTGGGCATTTGCCATGCTTGTCATCCTCTCGATCGTGTTGCTCTGTGCGGTTATTTTCACTCTACTCGCCTATCAGAATCGCATCTCCGAAGAACGGGCCCTGCCTGTGCTTCGTCAGATCGCGAAAACCGAACGCGTGTATGTGACAAGCCACACCAACAACATACCGATCACCGGGCATCCGGGCGACGTTACATTCGAACTCACTGTAGACGGAAAGCAAGCTCGTGGCCACTGCACTAAGTACGACAAGGGCAGAAAGGTTACATGCACGCTTACCTACTACGAGTGACTAGCAAGCGCATCAAGCGCGGGAGGAAACAGACACATGAATCGCATTTCCGATCCCGATAAGAAGTTTCCGGCACTCGCGGCCCAAAAGAAAAAGCCGCTGCTGGACGCCATCAAGGCCAACTTCACTCAGGATGAACTCGAGAGAGTTCTGAAAGACAGAAGCCGAACGATCGAAGTAACTATTCTGCTTGGAAACAAGCTTGGTAGTACCGCGACCGCAACGGTGAGTCTTGACAGAGAAGACTTAGAGCGTAGAATAGCTCGAAAGTCATAGCGCGGAGGAAACATGGAAACAAAGACGATTTCGTTCCAGCTGACCCACGGCACGGCCGAGGTCTGCTACTACGTCAACGGCTACGGTGTTTACTTCACTGTGGTGACCAAGGGAGCTTCCCCTGTCATCCATGCGAAGAGCATCATCGAAGCCATCAAGGAGGACAACGTCGAGATTCAGCTCTGGCCCCGTCACTACACGTTCTACTGCCTGCAAACGCGGCGGTCGAACGAATATCGCGAGAAAGGCTATTTCTGTCTCGACGAGCTCTCCACGGAATATCACGGCGCGTTCCCGTTCCTAACGTGGAAACCAATCGCGATGTCCGAGGGAGAGAAACGCTTACGTAGCGAGGACACCATTCGTAAGGTGAGACCGCTTCGCAAGCACGTGAGAGAGGCATTCGCCAACTTCCTGGAGGAAGAAGAGAACGAGCCTCTACCCAAACGGGATTGGCAACCACCGCACTAAACGCGGAAGAAAAGGAGCATCGCCATGGAACCCCGCGAAAAAGAGAACAACCGACCGTTGCACAAGAAGATTTCGATCTTCAACCTGATTTGTGCAATCGTGTCGATTACGCTCGCAGCATACCTGCTGATTCCGCGGATATTTTCTCGTCCCGAAAGCGACGAAGATAAACCTCCCGGTGGTAAATAAGCCCACCGAAATCAACCCATCAACTCTCGCTCGCAAGCGGGATACAAACACAACGAGGAGTAACAACGATGAACTTCTTCGACCCCAGGGACAGCAGGACAGCACGATTCCGGGACTCGGAGGACGACGGTCAAAGCCCGCAGGCCCGACCTCGCACCCCGCGATCCGGAAACGCGATCAAGGAGCCGACTCGCGCCGAAAAGATTCGGGCGATACTCGTGTTCTACACGAGAGGCGAACTCCAGACCATGTTCGAACGACTCCAAGCAAGAGGAAGTCGCACTAAAAGCGTCGAGATTGCGCTGGTACCATGGATTGGAACTGATCCGGGTGGCGGTGTGAACTCGCGGAAGGTCTCACTATCCCGAAAGGACTTGGAGCGAATCCTGAACGGCCAATGGATGGCAGGTTCAGTCCGAGGTTAGGATACAAGACGGCTTTACCCCGCCGAAGGAGGCAATCATGCCAGAAGACCGAGCAAAGGCTTGGATTCCAAGCGCAGAACTCGCTGGGGAAAACCTCGATGAGTATCTGAGCAAAGTCCCTAAAGGATCGGAAGTCCAATGCTGGAGCGCTGCTCAAATCACCCGAGTCTACACTTCTCGTCATTACAGGGTTCGCGACTTGCGAAGTCACATACCCGACAAGAAGGAGCTTGAGGAGCACGCCAAGCTGAAGGACAAAGCATCATGAAGACCGCAGGCCAAAAGGCGCTTACCGGTATCAAAATCCTGGTGGAAGTTGCGGTAGCAGTCTCGGCGGCACTAGTCGTCTTGGCTCTACTCGATTCCATCATGGATGACGAGGCCGAAGAACGCCAAACCGGCACCTACGGAAAATAACCAGCGCTAGTGCGCTAGGAAAAGAAAGAGGACAACCATGCACGTTGAAATCACGGCCACTGTCGCTCAGTGGTTCTACGACAATTATCGCGAAAAAGCGCTGTTCGACAACCTACGGGAAGCATGGCAACAAGCTGTCACTGACAAGCTGATTCATTCCAAAGACGAGTACGAGGTAGCAACCACCTTCCTACCCGCCAGCCTAAGCGCCGGTCGGCTTCTATCACTCAAGATAGACTGCTACGGAGTGTGGCCGTTCATGGCGGGCACCGGATTCATGGAGCACCTTGGAAGAGTTACCTCGGACGCGGTCCGAAGATACCATACGGGCTCCAACAGCCTGAAGATGAGGGTGATAGTCGAGTCTCACCGTGAGGCAACAGTCGCACCCAACATCCCGCTCGAACTCGCTGAACCCGTCACACAGGGCAATCCTGAGAAAGGTTAAATCGCGGTGCGCGGTTACCTAACGATCCCGCCTAGTTAGAAGGAGAATTCTCTTGGAGATCGATGTCTGCACCACTAAGTCCGGACGCTGCGTCCGCTACCGCGCGTATTGGGCAAGCCGGGAATTCACGGACCTTTTCTTCCAGTGGGGAGAGGAGTTCCGGGATACCGACAGCGTCGACGTCAGCGAGGCCATCGAGGCAATCGTTGTGTCTGCGGGAATTGGGATTCATGATTACCAGTTCCTACAGGTCCTACCTGCCAGCGACCCCCGCCTAGCTCTGGTGGCATATATGGTGGTGGTCCAACAAGGGCCGCAAGGCATCATCGCTACGCGAACGAAGGAGGGACATTCAGTCCCTGCGATGGTCGTGAGCGAATTTCTGGCCAGCGTCGACGCGGCCTAAAGAAGGAGACAGAATGTACGTCAAGATCACGGCTGAAGTGGACCGTAACTTCGTCAAGGCCCTGGGCGAAAACGACTTCATCCGGCTAAACGCAGGACTGATAACCAGCTGGAAAAGCGCCGTCGCAAAGGACTTCGGAATCCACACCGGAGACATCGACGCATCCATGTTCGAAGTCTACGCGTTCGGCGGACAGCTCATGACGATCACGGTCCAACGAATCCTGTCTGTTGTCGGTGACGAAGACTTTGCAGACAGTCACGCCAAGCTGGCAGAAGTGCTTGAGAAGGAAACCGCAGGGATCCTTCAACCGCACATGCCTGAGAGAAGAAACAGCACGGTCATGGTTATCATCGACCCGTTGCTCATTGCTCATGTCCACAAACTCGATGTCCGCAGCTGGTCCGCGGAGGGCGTCAGAGTCAACTAGCCGGCCCCTTGGCCGAGAAACCGAAAGGTAACGAACATGGCAACAACTTACAAAGAGCCCGTTCGTGTGGGCATCAACGGTTTCGGCGACGTGGGGCGATGGGCCTTCCACGAAATCCGCGATCGATATGGCGAGCAGATCAAGGTCGTCGCCATTAACGACGCCGACATAGAAACCGACCGGGAAGTAATCATGGCGGCACTTCTCGCGCGCTACCAGGGTGAACTCCCTTCCTGGCTCAACTACAACAGCCACGGCGGACTGTCGGTTGACGGCGTCTACGTCTGGCTTTCAAGCTGGGACAAACCCGAGTTAATCCCTTGGGACAACTACGGAGTCCAGATCGTCGTTGACTGCACGGGCAAGTTCTCGAGCCGCGACAAGGCTTTCCGTCACTTGCACGGTGGTACCGTAGTCAAAAAAGTCATCTGCGTGATGCCGGCAGAAGACATGGACATGCTGGTCAGGGTGGGGACTGATCACATGCTTTACAAGCCGGAGAGCCAACACCTGATCGGCCAGGACATGGGCGGCATGAGCACCTCCCGTGAGTGCGGCGAAAACCTCGCTCACCTGACGGCACTCGTGGCAAGAAAGGGATGGGAACCAATCCCTGTCATGTCGCGACCAAGCGATTACACCACGACATACCCAACGGTGTTGACGGGCTCTTTCGGGAGTGGGGAAGGCGGAAAACCCCCGATGGCGACTTGCCCAGTCGACGATGAACCCCTCGTCGCTACGCTGGAGTTCGACGGCTTCGAGTTCATATGCGTAGTCTGCGATGAGAAGTACGGCTTCTTCGCCCCCAAACCGGCGACGTGGACCCAAGAGCTACAGACTCGGTACGACGAGCTGCAGGAAAGATACCTGGCAGAACGAGAAAAAAGACAAGCCGGCTCGTAGCAAGCTGCCCTGACTTACGTCGGAGAAGGATAAAGAGGTGGTATCCGAAGACTCTGGGGACAGTCGCAGCTTCACCATAAATGACGGACCTGATACGGAGGTGGAAAACAGGATCCGTGCAACACTTCTTGGGATTAGACAAAGAGGACTCAAGGGCTGCTGGCTCTTTATTCCTCCTCGTCTCGAGAAGTTGGCGCAAGACACGCGCAAAGATCTTGAGATGACGACGTGGGAGGCATCGTTCTCCTATCTACCGGGAACCAAGCGGGAGAAACCCGAGCAAGATCAACCAACGGAGGGAGGTGAAGAATGAGAACTAACACTAGCGCGATCCTGTTCACGGGAACGATCGACGCATGCTGCGTATACCTGGCTTATTCGGGAATGAAAACCCCGTACCGGCCGGAGCCCTTCCTAACAGCAGCAGTAGTCAGCGCCCTGTTTGGTTACCTGACAGGCAAAATGCTCGTCGTGGAGCAACCCTCTAACGGAGACCACGCTGATTGGATGGGCCTAGCCGCTCTGGTCACGATGATCCTCTGCTGCTTGGGAGCCCTAGCATTGCTGCGATGGCAACCTTTCAGCGAGCTCAAGCTGACCATCATGGAGACCGTCTTTTGGTTTACGGGACTTGCCCTGTGGCCGATTGCGGGTTTCCTGATCACCGACGCCAAGGTTATCACCGACAACAACAGGAGGAAGACGGATGAAGCTACTGCTTACGGGAGCTGTGCTCGGCCTCATGACAGCCCTGTTCATCTCCATCGGCAAAACTGAGAGCAAGCAGCCCGTCAACGCTGCTATGACAATGTGAGGAGAACGACATGAGCAACGATTGGCGTAGCCAAGCAAGGCGACAACAAGGCCGTCCGCGCCGCGTAGAACCGGCTCAACCGGCAGACGCGCAAGCGCCTGAACAAACCGAAGGCCTGGCCTTCGAAGACACGACAGTGTTCGAGGAACACGACACTAAGCCAGACCAGACCGAAGGGCCTGTCTTGGCAAACGCACTCGAGTGCGACATCGTCGAAGCCGATGACAAGGTCCACGTCTTCGTAGAGGACGCGGAGACTGACACGTCCTACGACAGACTGGAGGAACTGATCGCAGGAATTCCTGACGAATCTGGCCACATCGTCGTGGTCTACAACAACGTCCAACGAGGCACAGCTCTCAACCTCGCCAGGCAGTTCGGTCGCAAATGGCCATTGGACGTGGACATTCGCCCACGACCACTCAAGGCAGTCGACCCATCTGACAATAAGGTCCACTACCTGGACTCTGGCGTCACAATAAGAGGCAACGCGTACGGCCCTCTGACTGACATCATCAGGACGATTCCGGATGAGGAAAGCCACACGCTCTTCGTCAACAACATCGTACAGCGCGGTATCGCTGTCGCTGTTGCGATAGATCTCGGTCGTAAGCATGACCTAGACGTCCGAGTCCGCCCAACGGAAGGCGAAACCTTGCGTGAAGCGGCAGAGCAAGCGGGTCTGACAGTCGGCGTCGAGATCGATTCGAAAGACGGTCTTACCAACCCGCTCAACTAGTAGAAATCTGAGAGGTCGAAG
The DNA here is from genome assembly GCA_964452165.1 of uncultured Gammaproteobacteria bacterium. Lineage (GTDB taxonomy): Bacteria > Patescibacteriota > Microgenomatia > Levybacterales > GWA1-39-11 > GWA1-39-11. The sequence goes on from CAYVKP010000004.1 coordinate 66,351, forward strand.
TTCGACACTCCAGTGAAGTTAACAAGGAGAACACGGATGACAATTCAAGTTTCACCTGCGCAGCACGCTGCCGACGCCGTGAAGTTCTGGGCCACCCACATCCTGGGTATCATCAACGCCTCTGATGGTCGTCTCTACGGCGCCCGCGTGCTTGTGGTTCACAGCGATGAGCCCATCGAGAAGCGCGACGCTCCGGACAAGGAGAAGACCGCGGAAGGCCTGGAGAAACTCATCGTTCTCGAATGGACGCTGGGCGAGGAAGACGCCGACTTCAACAAGCAAGCTCGGAACAGGGCCCTTCGTTCTTACCAGAACGGCCGGCCAAGCCGAGAAGATACGGGACAAGGCCCAAACGATGCAGGACAAGGCCCCGGCGCCATTATCACAGATGAATACGACATCGTCTCCGTCTGCGGTCTTGGCTTTACCGGCAACGAACCCGTCGCAACGCGCATCGGCGAGCGCATTTCTTATCTGAGGGCGCAAGCCGCTGGCAACACCAAAGTAGCTGGCAGCAGCGATAAGGAAGACGGCGCCAACTAATTCCCGGAGCAACACAACTGAATATCAGGTGCGGAAACAACGCTAAGACGATCTGATCGATCGAAGCGTTCGCGGAAGAGATGCGAGATATGTATAGTGTAGGAGGCTCACGCCTTTCTACTTTAGTCAATTAATTTTGACATATACCTCTACCTCCATCTCTTCCGCCCACACCATAAATTTGAAAATCTAAACTTAAATTTACAATTTTTAATTATTTCTTCTTATCAATCCAGAATATAATCTTCGTACTAAATTCTTACTCTTTTGCGACGTGGATTTCCTTTTGTTATAATCCAGATCAAGTAGTTCTCTGTGACGGCGCGAATCACGACTTTTGCTTGTCTTGATATAGTGCCCCACAACGGGACACTTTTTTCTTTGGAAGACGTGACGTCCAGAAGCAAACGCAAGCTTCAAAGACTACTCGCCTGAAGAAGAGATCGCACCTGAACAAAAGGAACTTATACAAATTCATGGAAGGACGGTACCCTCATGGCACGAATAAAAACCGTTCTTGTTGCTGACAACGACATACCTGGTGACTACGTCATCTTCCCAATTCGTTGGGTCTACAAAATCGACCCCATGCGAGGACAGGAAGTTGACGCGGCCGTATTACTCGGTCTCACCAATTTGGTCAACGGTAACAAACGTAAGATGATCTATTCCACCAGGAAGAGAGACGCCCAACGAATGAAGAGGCGAATCGAAAGCCTAGCGAGAAAAATCCCACCTAGGAGAAAACGGAGAAGGAGGAAAGAAGAAACTCAACCCGCCAACTAAACCAACAGGAGGAGGACACGAGCGTGACGAACAGCGGTTACGAATATGACGACGAGCGTCCTAGAGAGGATCCACCTCGCCAACCTTTTGGTGGCGCCGTGAGACCTAAGAATCGCAGACCGGTTGGTGATAGCCAATCCGGCATTTTGGCCGACCCGGACTGCGAGGACTGCGACGGTTCAAGTGTCAACAAGTACACAGGCCAACGCTGTCACTGCACTCGCAACATCTAGTCCCGCTCGAAAGAGCTTTCAACCCAACATGGGAGGAGGTGATGAAATGAACACAACGGCGAGTAAGTTCGTCCAGAGACACTGGATCAAGATCGCGATCTTCGCGTCCTTGGTTTGGATGCTCTCGGGTATCGGTAAGTATTTCGACGGCTCACCGCCTTCGAACTAGGGATTCCATCAACTAACTACTGGCACGATTCGATTCGGAGGGAAGATCCTTGAAGCAGCAGAGGCAGACAGAGCAGCGGTATCAAGGTACCACGCGAGACAGATCTCGCAGTCCACAACCGCAGCAACCTGCCCGAAGCGCTATCAGGATACCCGACCACCATTTCAGCGAAGAGCTGGATAGAGCCCTGATTCAGGTGAAAAGGACAGGCGTTCCGCTTGTCGTAAAGACCTACGAGCAGGAAATGGAAGCCAGAAGGAGGGCTAGAGAGAGGTACGGAATCACCGGCACCATAGACGTTACCGTCAAGGGTTAATCCCCAACACGAGCGTCATCAACCCAACTACTGGGAGTTCACATGGAGGAACCACGAGTTGAAACAAGATACACGAGACCACGCCCCTGGTGAAGACTGGTACATTGGACCGGATCTTCTGGACTGGCCAAGACGCATAAAGAGCATTCTGGCTAAGGTCAGCATCAGGCTCGGCGAACATGTCTACGTGTCTCAAGAACCACACCAGCTAATGGACGTGGTCCTGGAGGAAGCCAAGTCCTTCCCCCACCTGATAGAACACGACCGAATCCATTCCGCTCCTGCCCAAGTCGCGGCATGAGCACCGTATCAACCATCAACCCAGACCCCTGGGAAAAGGAGTAGCCCCCGCCATGACGCAAACAGTAGTAGAATTTCACGACGCCTTCAGCATGAAGGAGGTCAAGCTCCGGGGTTGTCCAAAAGGATGCAAGCATCCCAAGGCCGGCACCATCGAGCCCGACACTGAGTTGACACCCAACAACTGTGAGTACATCCAGATGTACCACGATCACATCGACTGCGGTGCCAACTTCGTCGTGATGCCCACGGAGGGAGTCGAGCGAGTGAAGTCAGCCTTCCTGCCCGACGTCGAGTATCGACTCGTCCCACACCCTCTGCTGGCCCAAGCAAGCGATCAACTGCCGACGGCAACGAGTCCGCTGGCATGACCACGGCAACAACGTCTACCGCGCTGGTCGACGAGATCGTCAAACAACACGTCCGAGTGTACATACGGCGCCAAGCCAAGCGCAACACGCCGTGCGGTTACATTCTCGGAGAGCCGATGCGGACGATAGGACCTGTGACCCTTTACGTATGTGGTCGCTGTGCACCGATTCTTCCGGTCGACGCCATTTTCGGCTTGATTGACGACCCGGACACCGCTCTGCCCGAGGATCTTGACCTCGAGTTTGAGTTAATGCCGGTACACCCGCGCATCGGCTTGCAACCAAGCATCACGCTGGGCACTGGCCAGCCGATGTGCAAGAGGCACGTATAAGTTTCTCACTGACGTAAGTTAGTGAAGGTGCGGAAAAACGCTGAGACGATCTGATCGATCGAAGCGTTCGCGGGGAAGATGCGAGTTAGTATGTTGTAGGAAGGCTCACGCCATTCTACTTTATCTGATTTATCAGACCATACCTACTTTCATTTTCCCCGCCCCCACTTTTTAAAATTGGAACTACGAATTATTACTCCGAAGACTACCGAGGAAAATTACCTTACGGCCGCAGGAACAGAAGCCTGATTTTGGCTATTAACAAATGCTTCCATCTGAGATCCCTTATCGGCAACTCTTTGCATATATTCCAAATCGTCTTTATCACTAACTTTTTTCATTACTTCCGAATCATTAAGAACTCGTGTCGGGTTTGTGGCACGAGCCGCCTCAACTAGACTTGGGTGCTGACCGCGATCGTAAGTTTCAATAAAACTTTCAACCTTTCCAACTCCCGCCTTGTAAACAATTACTTTCCATGCCGGGTTTTGTCCGCCATCAATATACTTTCCGTATCTATTCATGTTATAAACCATGGCCGGCACCACCTTTGAAATATCAGTTCTTTCATCAATTCCGTTCGCTAGATCAACTCTTAGCCCTGACTCTTGAGCTGTCGCCACCTTCATCCCTGACCCGACAACATCACTGTTGGGAGAAACGGCAGTCGGATCTCCATCACACTCTGTCAAAATAACCCCAAACAATAAATATGGTGACATACCAAGTTTTGGAGCTTCTTTGTAAACTGCTGGTCCCCAGCGATTCAAAACATCCTGCAGGAATTTTTCATCATATCTTGGCTGATTCGCGAGAACCTCATCAAGTTTTGTATTGAACTTTGTCAAATCCTCAACCGTTGCTCCGGGCATCAAATCCGAAATTATTTTGCTCCTTGCCTGTTCCATGGTTTGCTGGCTTATTGTGTTGGGAGCCGCTTCTTGTGTTGATGATTGCGAACTATGTGATGGGGCCTCCTGTAAAACCGGCGCTTTTGCTGCTTCCTCTTCTACCATTCTCTTTTCTGCTGCAGTTACTGCTTCTGCAACGTCTTTTTCAAGTTGGGAATTAACGCTTGGTGTCTCCGCTATGGAACTTCCGGTTTCTAAGTCAGTTGGCTCAGTGTGGTCAATTTGAGAAATATTGTAGGGCTTTGAAGCGGTAACCGACTCGGGAGACGCCTCAACAACATCGGGAATTGGTTCTGATGCAACGGCGCTTGGATTGACGGCTCTTGATTCGGCGGTAATCTGCGCACTGTCGTAGCCAACATTCTTTGCTACTTCATGCTGTTCCAAACCGGTAATAGCTTGGCTGATTTCGGCTGAAGTAGCGGGATTAACGGAAGGAGCTGAGATATTGGGTCGCGCCGGAACTTCAAGGGGAGCAACTCTTGCTACTGAATCAAAGGGCATTTTGCCATCAGATACGGAAGGGGTGAATTCTTTTACTCCATCAACATAACCTTTTAGACTGGGATCAACCGCTGTCCTAACCATAGCAGGATTACCCATTGCGCTTGTTTTTTCAGAAGTATTGGGATTCATTCCCTTTGCAGCGCCCATCAACGCAAGACCTACCGCGCCAACTCTGGCAGCATCTACCAACTCATCTTTATGATCTCCTATCGTTTGTCCTACCGCGCCTGCAAATTCCTGTCCTGCTACGGCCACATCTTTTCCAGCCGCGACTACTTGATTTACAGTATCCGTAGGCGAACCTTTTGTCCAGCGCGAATCGAGACTGGCTTTCTGGTCAAGAGTCAACCCGCCTATGGGACGGGCTTGCATCTGTCGTCTGTGCATGGATTTCTGTATTGGCTCAACTATTTTTTGCCCAAACCACTGTCCGACGCGCTCGGTAAGAGTCGCCGGACCCGTATGGCCTTTTGGCCTTAAGGGCTCGCGGTTTTGCATTTCTTTGTGCGTTAGCCCTCGTCCCCCTGCGGTCATTGCTGCTTCACTCATAGTCATATTGTATTTTATCAGTAGTCTAACTTAGTTTTCAAACAATACTTAAGAACTGAGCTCCTAAACTGCTTTTCAAATGTTGCTGAATCTGATATACATTATTTTATGCAAATGCCAAAACTGGAAAATGAAATCGGTCTCTGGAAAAATGGATTTACAGTCATTGGAGTAGATGAAGTAGGCCGCGGTGCATTCGCAGGACCCTTATTTGTTGGGGGTGTAATTTTTAATCCTAAGTCAAACAGGCAACAGATGGAAAGACTACTTTCCTACGGAATAAACGACTCCAAAAAACTAACACCGTCTGTCCGGAATCTGTTATCAAAAGTTATACAAAGTGAGTGTATTGCCCATCACATAAGCACAATCGATGTGACACAAATCAACAGAATCGGCATAGGAAAAGCAACCTTTATGGCAATGAGAGACGTAGTGAAAAACTTATGTGAACAAACAAAATTACAAAAACACTTTGTCCTGATTGATGGATTTTACGTAAAACACATTAAAAATATCGGACTCGCAAATCAAAAAGGAATTGTCCGGGGCGACTCAATTTCTTTATCAATAGCAGCGGCCAGTATTATTGCTAAAGTTGCTAGGGATAAGCACATGAGAAAACTCTCTGCCAAATACCCGGCCTATGGTTGGGGAAGAAATAAGGGCTATGGAAGTCTAGAGCATAGAATCGCAATAAAAAATCATGGTGCCACCCGCCTACACCGGACGGACTTCATCGAAAATTTTGTTTAGTTCTGCTAACATATAATAATGCCCAAAACTGACCACAAGACCTTCTTCCAAAAAAATCTCAAATTACTCTTGACCGCTGTAGTTTTGCTCGTTATCTTTTATGTGTTCTCTTTTCTAATGGTTAAGGGACACCGACTTGATCGATTTGATTTTGATATGAGCGTCAGAATCCAATCCAAAGTCCCCATGAGAATAGACCCATATCTTTCCATCCTAAGCTTTATAGGAAGTTTTGAAGGAATGCTTGTTATTCTCGTAATTTTTCTTGCCATAAGAAGAAAGATTGGCGGAGCAATTGCTGTGGGAACATTTATTTTTATGCACGTTGTCGAGATTATAGGCAAGGCCTATCTTGATCACCCCCCTACTCCCTTTATGTTTCACCGTTACGCTTTTGATTTTGTTTTTCCTTCAGGATACGTTCAACCCGGAGGCTCATATCCGTCAGGACACGCAATGCGAACGGCTTTTGTAGGAATACTACTCGCATTCATTGTACACCGAACAAAATTCTCAAAGGAAATAAAAATTGGTATTTGGTGTTTGGTGGTCGGTTTTTACTTGATTATGGCAATTTCAAGAATCTCGCTTGGTGAACACTGGACCTCAGATATTATTGGCGGAACTCTACTTGGAGCGGGTTTCTCCCTCTTCTCCCTGATTTTTATTTAATTATTTTCCTTTTCTCCAATTTGCGTTTGAGACATACCATAAACCTTCGGCGTAATCTGCTTCATGTGAGTCGGGGAACATAGACTGTATTGACCATACTGCGGCTTCAAGAGTAAGAAGGCCAAAACCGGAAGTATATGATACTCTCAGGTCTTCTACGCCTGTTCGGAAAAATAGAACCTTCTTCCTTGGTAGGTTATGGCTGATGTTTTCATCTAAAATCTTTTCTGCGTCTTTGTGAGATACATCCCCCAATGTGCCTTCATTTTGAACTTTTTCTTCAACCGCTTTCATTATATTTAGAACCTCATCAGTTGGTCTTCCACCGTAATCAAAAGCCAAAGTGAAAACATATTTGTTGTTATCCTTAGTTTCTTCCGTTGCATAGTCAATTAATTCAAGCAGCTCCGGGTCATACTCCTCAATTCTATCTCTTCTTCCTATGTGTTGAAACCTCGCTCCGCCTGCTTTTAGCCTCGGTAATGATTCTTTGATTTGGGCTTTTGTTACGCCCATTATATTTTCCCTCTCCTCTTTTGTGGTTCCCTCCGAGTCTGTTTCTTCTTCTGTTCGCTCTTCCATATTGAGCTGTGACATTCCCCAAAATGTAATGTATTTAATACCAACCCCTTCAAAAATATCAAGTAGTCGGGCGGCTTTTCTTGCTCCTAGGGCGTGCGCTTCTTTTTTTGAAATTCCAAGTTCTTTTCCCTTTCTTCTATTTCCGTCTGGGGTAATTATGATGTGGTCTGGATAATTTTCTTCCGGAATCAGATCTAAGGCACCCATTGCAGACATAAATCGCTGTTGATCTTTATTGCTTGTCATGGCTCTTTCAGCCAAAGAAGTCCTCACCTTTGATGGTAAGTGATTAATTACGGCGCGGCCAATTCTGTTCTCAACAATTCTTTCTGCAAGCGGCATAGAAGTATGTATATTAGCGAATTTGTGCCTGAAATGCAAATTGTCAGGATTTTGTCGTGAAAACTTGACAACGGGGTATACAATATAAATGGTAGGTATTTATGCCGTTAGGACCAGAGTTTGCTTTTCAAGCTATGGGACGCCCAATAATCCAAGAGCGTCGTGAGCATAGTGTGCCTCTCGCCCCTTTACCCTATCCTTACGCACCAAAACCAATAGAAGTACTCTCCAATAAACCCAGACAGGATCGGCTAATTGAGGAGAATAGGGAATTCGCAGAACAAGTTCAACACAAAATCGATATAGCACCTGTAATGCCGAGAGAAATACTTTTATTTGCTAATGATATGGAAGACTACCAAGTGGGACTTGCAGTAGTAAAAAGTAGGATTAGGGGGAGGGAAAATCTTGAACACTACACCGAAGTTGATGAGGCGGGTGAAGCTGATGTAACGATTCATGGAACTGATTCAAATCTACTTCTTATCCAAAGACGGAGAGAACTGACCACTGCGGACGGAGAAAAAGCTATCCACGAAGATTGGTTCGGCCAACGCTTCCCACAACCCAAGCAAAAACCAATAAGCCTAGAGCCATTGCAGCTTGATGACATATCGATGCTAGACAAATAGTCGTATCTCCTAATCTATTTGACTTCGTCCTCAACTCGGCTATAATAGCCTTCTCATGAGTAATCCAGATAAAGAGGAGTCTAGTTGGTATTCAAGATTTGCTTGGTTGGAACAACACTTTGCCAGACTAGGAGAACGCAGGAGACCAGAAGATATTATCTTAGGGATTAAGCCTTCAGAACGGGCAATACTTGAGTTTATATCTGATCCATCAGGCGTAGTTGCAGAAGAAATTGAATGGGACGAAAAATACAATGGCGGTGTTCTCAAGGAATTGACAGATAGCGAGATAGCACGACAAGAAGATAACGGCGAAATTAACATTATTAAGCGCCCTGATCCATTTTATAGAACAGCCGTTGACGTTTTTGCGAGAGCATTCAGATATCATATGACAGGCATCGGGCAACCCCTTTTCAGCATGGATACATCTGTTGTCCAAGATCTTATTCAAATAAGAAATCGTCAAGGTTACCTTCTTGACAGTGACCCAGCGGGGATAATGTATATTAAGCAAGACGGTTTCTCAATTGCACTTTTGGGGGAAATGGGAACCCGTTGGACAAACTCAGTTGATGGAGAAGCGTTTATAAGAGGTGCTGCGGATGCTAATTTTCTGATCCAAAAATCCCGGCCCAGAAGCCAATAAACTACTTATCTTGAAGATTGCTTTAGAACGTCAACGCTTGATAAATTAGCTAATATAATCTATACTCCCAACTTACTATGACAATGCCACGAGAAGCTATCTCGGCAGATGCTAGTTTTGAACAAAGGACAGCTTTGGCAATTGACGGCCTCAAGAGCCGAGTCAGAAAAAGCGTCACGGATTTACAGCCTGGAGGACGTGTAGAACTTGCAAGCATTATAGTCGACCGAACTCATGAATCCCTTATTTATGGCGGAGGTACAGTTGCCGTTAAATCCGAGGTCTACTGGCAAGCCGTTGTAGATACCTTGGCACCACTCGGTATAAGGGTTCCTAAAATCGACCACGAGGAATTTACGGCGGGATTAAAGGATCCCGGAGCAACAAAACCCATCAGTAAAACTCCTGGCAGGAGAAACTCTGGACTTAGCGTTGAGGTAAGCAAAACTAGAACGCAGAAGAGTGATGCCACAAGACTCGAGATTCACGCACTGAGAAGTAAGCAACTGTCTCCTGTGAAGGTCGGACCGAGCGAAAGCGAGGGAGACCGGCTGCAAGCAAAGTGAGACAGCGGTGTTAACTTATTTAAGTTTTTCGATCTCTTTATGTTCGGTGACTTTGCGACAATTTCCGCAGAATTTTTTGGGTTTTAGTTTTTCAGGAGTGTTAAGCTTGTTTCTGCTTGTG
>CAYVKP010000005.1:0-57993 GCA_964452165.1 uncultured Gammaproteobacteria bacterium
CCCGCACGGTAAGCGGATAATCAAGTCCAAGGAGGACTCTGGTGAAAAACATCGGCAAATTCATGACCGCCATCATCACGATCACACTGCTCGGCCTCACCATGGCCTGCGGCAGCAGCGACAAGACGGTCTTCGAATCGGGCAAGCACGAACCCGGCCAAGTCGGCGGGACTCACATATCACTTACCTACCTGGTGGACGGCGACTACCTGGTGGTCTACACCGATATGGATTTCTTAAGCCGGAGCGCCCTAGAGAAAGGCCTGACCATCAGGTATCTGGATGAGCTCCAAAAACGAGGAATCCCGAACCGGAAGGAGTTCGACAAAGCGGTAGCAGAGCTTGCTGCTGGCGCGTTGACTGTCACGGAGACCACCCCTTTCCGCCACGTCAAGGTGGAGATTCGGTCCGTGGACAAACCAGGTGGAGGTCAGCAGGCCGTTCGCCTGAACACCCAAGCATCTACCACACCCGCACGGTAAGCGGATAGTTCAGTCACAGGAGGAGACTGATGCTCTATAAGCTAACCCATCCTGAGCCCATTCTGGACGTAATCTCGCTCGGCTTTCAAGTCGTGCAAGGTCGTCCGTCAGGCGAACTGGGCAAGCTCAAGATGGGCAACTGTTATGGCGCGCTGATCGTGACCTACCCCGCGCCTCACAAGCGCTCCTACGAGCTCTGGGTTGTGCCTGGACCGGACTCGCACAAGGATCTTCCTCACCTACTGGAGCTGCACGCCCGCGACCACCGCATCAACGGCATCTGGGACATAAGCAGCATCACGTTCGAAGAGGCCAAGAAGAAGCAGGAGGCGCTCGACAGCACCTTCGCACCCTGACCCCGCACGGTAGCGGATTAGTAAAGGAGGCCAGAAATGGCTAACAACACGGGCAGGAGGAGTTCGCCCATCACGGCTATCGTCGCGCTCCTTGCGCTCATCGTCCTCGGCCTGGCTGTGGGAATCACCTACTACTCGTCTCGCGACGCAAAGCCGAGTGCCAAGGTGGTCAAAGCCGTCAACTCCTCAGACATCAGCTTCGGGCCGACACCCAGCGCAGGGGAATGTCTGGATCGGTTCGAACGGAGTAAGGTTCAAGTCGGCGACACAATACGGGTTAAGACTCAGGGGAAGAACCCGGAGTACGTCGATCTCAGGACCGGTTCAACCGTCGTGGATGTCATACCGTTTTTCCTCTTGGGAATCGGTGATCGACCAAGCGGCGTAAACCTCGACAGAGAGAGCCTACCCGCAGGAGCTCAGGCGCGCGTGATACACGTCCAGTGTCGCGACGCGGAGGCACACCTCATTCTGCTCTACCAGATCAAAGATCTGTGTGGGCTCAAAAACCCCACCAGGGTCCTTGAGTACTTCGGCGAAGAACCGATCCAGCAGGAGTTCAATCGCTCTTATGGGGTAGACCCCTGCAGCTAAACGACCCCGCATGGTAAAGCGGCTTAGTAAAGGAGGACTGAAATGACTAAGGACAACATCATAAGGGGTGGCCGGATCGGGCTCCTGGTTGCAATCCTGCTAATCGTGGGTCTCGTGATCCGCGGAGGCAACCGGGAAACCAGGCCTAACACAACCCTGGAGACCACCCCCTCGGGTACTGTGACCGTCACGCTGACGGGCTCAGTCAACCCCGCAGCTCTCAAGGCCGCGGAGGACACCAGGAGGGTCGGCATCGCGGGCGACAAGGATGACACCTCTTGCTGGAGCTCTGACCAGCTCAAGCAGGCTCCACAGCGCGGTGACACTATGCGCGTTACGTCCGTGATGACCTACGATACGCCTGGCGAGCTGGTCGACACAAGGACTGGCGTCGTCGCCAAGTTCAATGAGACCGGATCGCCTGGCTTCGTGCCTCTGTTGGGTTCGGGCAAGTTCCTGGCTATCCAAATTCAGGGACCGTCCATTCCGGTCGGCCTCGAGCTCAAGGTAGCGGAAGTATCCTGTCAGGCTTACGTGAACGAGAGGCACCCTACGGTGACTCTGGTCTACGATTTCGTCGACTACTGCCGCGATAAGCCGAGGATCACGAACGTGGTCAACCCATCCCAGACCGCCGGCGGGGCTTTCAGGGAGCGCTTCGGCGTCAACCTCTGCGCCTAAGCTGGCATGAAGCAAAGGTAAGCTGATACCTTTAAGCATGGAGCTTCAGCAGGTGCGTGCAGCATCTTAAGCCAACGCACTGCACGAAACGGCAGGCACGCATTCAGTCAGGAGGCCAGAAATGGCAATCGCAACACAGGCTTTGGCAGGACAGAACCACACGATGAAGATCTCCCTCCCCTGGAGGAAGATTGCCATCGCCATCGTGGGACTGACCATGCTCGGTGCCGGCGCCTTCTTCCTGCACACGATCGGCAGCAAGAACGCTCAGATCACGCTTCTTGAGAAGAACCAGGCTCACACTGTGGAGGCACCCTACCGGCCGTTCTTCACGTTTATGACCAAGGGCGAGATCTACACGAATCCGATCTACGTCATGCCTGGTGATACAACTGAGCCTGTCAGATTCGATTCGACGGACTTCGTGGTCCTTCGGGTTCGTCCGGACCCTACGGTGGAGAACGCTCTCGCCGGCGGATACATGGTCAACATCGGCCTAACCCAGCACTACCAATGGGATGGAGGACTCGCACCCACCACCGAGGCACAAATCGCCGAGGAGTACCAGCGCGTCTGCCTGACATACGGCATGTGCAACTGGATCGAGGCCGAAGCCGTTGGAAGAGAGGTCATCAAGACCCCGATCGGCCGGCGCGACGACCTACTGAAGTAGCGCAAGCTACACGACCCCGCACGGTAGAGCGGATATTCAGATCGGGAGGAAAACGATCATGATGAAGCAAGCGGAAATCCTGGTTTACGTCGGCGAAAAGGACTTCGCCTCGCTCTCGGACCGCAAGCGCGACGAACTCCGGGCAGAGTTCGCTCAGATGGCCGCCTTCTTCTGGGACGCACAGTTCACGGATATCGAGGTGGAGCTTCAGCTTCACCCTATCCTCAGGACAGGAGAGCTGCCAGAACACGGCTTCCGCGCTGAGCTGCGCTATGACCCACTCTTCAACCGGGTCCTCGACGAAGGGGCAACCGACCCCAAGTACGCCGGGAAACGGGAACAGCCGAGCCTGAAGACGCAGCTTGAGGAACGCCTCAACCAGCTCTTCCCTCGGGAGGACCGCCCGTACCACAGGGATAACCGCGTGGTGGTACGCGTCCTCGACTAGGCCAGCCACAAGCCGGCCAAGGCAAGCTATTGCCGCTCAATTAAGAGCAAATAGTAGGATTGCAGAATCCTTCAAGCCCTGAGGCTAACGCCGAATGGGGGAAAATCCTCTGCAAACGCTGATGAGCGTAACTCATTAAGGTTCCATTGTAGGAAACCTTGGCTTCATCTGAGGCTAAAAAGCTCTGCTTGTCGGAGAAAATACACGCGGTAGACGCTTCTATCAAACATGAACTGTCTTGGAAGACATAACCGGTCCCGGAGAGGAAAAAATACTAGCTATTTTGCTATGTACTATTTCTCTCCGGGCCGACACACTTCTCCTACTATGTGGGATCAGTGCAGGCACATTACGAGACTACAATTAACGAAAACAACAAATTGACAATTTAATGTGTGAATTAGTTAATTTTGTTAATTGTTGCCAGGGCTAGCCTTGGCTGGCAGGAAGCTGCCTACGAGTGAATTTATTGCAAAGGAGGACAGGACCTTTGTTTATTTTGAGCTCGTGGGTAGCTTTCTGCCTTTTTTCATGCCCAAAATGGGTCAAAAACGGCCCAAATTGACGTTTTTACCCCTCCACTCTCTCTTACACAACTCTTACGCTTAGCCCTATAATAATGACGTATAAAGGTGCTAGGATACTCTATCTGGCTACAGGTCTTGCCAACTGTCAATTACTACTTGCCGATCATCAATTATTGAGCGGCCTATAGGACTTGACAAATGCTTAACCATATGCTAGAATTCCAAAATCTCATAAAAATATGAAGAAATTATTTGCTATTGCAGCAGCCACATTAATTGCACTAACAACCGCAAGTGCCGCCTACGCAGGTGGAACTTCAAATTGCCAAATAATCTACGGTGGAGGACAAGTTTGCCAAAAGAATCTTAAATTCACAATCAACAAATTAGTCCAAAAACCTGGAAAAGGTGGAGGAGATTTTGTTGAGAACCTTACTATAAATGACCCACGTTTTGCTCCGGGTCAATCTGTTCAATTTAAAATCGTTGTTGAAAACACAGGCGATACTGACATCACAAATCTTAACGTAGTTGATACATTCCCACAATTTGTAACCTTCATGTCCGGTGTTGGAAACGCATCTGCCGGAAACACACAAGATACATTTGTTGTTGGAAGCTTGCCAAAAGGAAAGAAAGCAGAATTTGTAATTACTGCTAAAATTGCTGACGCAGCAAATCTTCCTTCAGACCAAACTATAACTTGTGTCACTAACAATGTTGTTGCAACAGCACAAGACGGATCACAGGGATCTGATAATGCACAACTTTGTATTGAAAAGCCAATAGTTAATGTCCAACCTACACCTCAAATTCTTGAGAAACCATTTGTTAAAAACATTCCTTCAACAGGACCTGAAACCGACGTCCTCTTTGGACTAGTCTCAACAGGCGCACTCGGATACTTTCTCAAGAGAAAAGTAAGCTAAACCCCTTCTTTAAGGCAGGAGGGAGCAGTTTCAAGCAGTTTCAAATTTCCTCAAAATACTTCCAAATAATTTTTAGTCTTGAAACCACTCTCCCCGACCTTAATTCGGCCATGCAAATTTTTTGTGTGTGTCCGTTTTGTTAGGGACGGCTTTATTTCTAATTTTAAACAAAAATTCGAACTCGATTTTAAAAGCATAAGTCGAGAGAGATATTTTTGCGAGAAATTAGTTGTTCATTAACAAAGGTATACGAGAAAAATTACTTGTCCACGTAATCCGCTTAATTCGGCGAAAGTCGAACAAAAGGGTGAGGGACATTTAATATTCCAATAGGTAAACTCCGTCTAAAAAACGGAGATATTACGATGTTATAACGCAAGTTATGACATAGAATTTATCAAACCGATTTTAAGAATCGGTAATTTGCGTAATTATAGTAATTACGTTGTTTTTATTACAATCTTCTGAACCTAACCTACATATATATAGACTTTAGTAGTCGAGATCCGCGTACCATGGTATGAAACTGCACATGGTGCGCGAGCCTCGACTATTATTGTTCGATTGGTAAGTAGATTTAAGGAAGGAAGAAAGAAATGTCTCACGACATCAAGCTCGCGTTTGCGATCTGGCTCATCTTGGTAGCGTTAATTGCTCTGGGAATCTATCTCGTTACTGGGATAATCCCTCTGCTTACAACAACTATCTTGATAGTCGGTTCCGCCATCGCTTGGTTTGTGGCCTCGATTCTATCGGCCGGCATCATTAACGCCGCCCGGAGGATCTTCTGGCATAAGTAGCCTTCTCAGGAGTGAGAAACCTGGGATTGTAAAGAGGAGGTCTCAATGGCAAACCGCACTGTCAAATCGACCAAGGCTCAGCGAGACGCAAAGGTGGCCGAACTCAAGGAAAGTGGCACTATCACCCTCATGGATGATGGCGACTACGACTTGATGAAAGCCGTCATAAGCGCCGCAAAGCCCGGTAACTGGATCTTCTTCCAGACAGCACGTTGTGTCAAACCGACAAAGCGTGAGGTCAGCAAGAAGGGGATCAAGGTCGGCTTGGCCGGAGTTTGCACTCCATTCGTAGCGGCTTAGTCCAACACCCTGAAAGGAGGTGAGCTGAACTACAAAAAAGTGGTAGGATCAGGCAAGGATTGCCTTAGTTAGGTTTCGTAAGGAGGAACCATGATCGCTATCAAGCCCCGTCACCTTTTGGCCTCGCAAGTCATGAAGCGCCCCGAAAAGCGCTGGCAGGACGAGCGGCCCAACAGGAAGCGCGGCACCAAGAAGCGCTGATGCGGTTCATTCGCAACAACGCCATCTATGCGTACGCGGTAGTCATGATCCTGATTTTTCTCGCGATCATCGTGGGAGGAGTCGGCAAGGCCTGCGGCGCATTCTGAAACAGGAGGACAGATGGCTAAAGAGCCAAAAATCCGTTCGCCTGACAGCGGCTGGGAGTTCGTCATCAAAAAAGGGCGAATGGCTCCCAAGAAGAAGCGGCCACATCCGCAGAAACATCGGAAATGGAAGCAAATCCCGGCCCGCAAGGACAGGACCATAAAGTAGCTACCAAGGAGGCAGAATGAAATTGATGGTCTAGCGGAAGTAGTGCTAGTCTGATGAAAATCGGATAGGAATGAAGCACCCACTGCTTTCGCGATATAAAACTCAAGCTTCACGTTTACGGTTAGTCTTCGGAGGAAGACATTGCCAGTTAACACTAAAGTGGAATGGCTCACGCGCATTCCCTCATGGACAGTTCCTCAACTGAGGGCTGGCTTAGCCACTCTGGGTCGACCCACTACGGGCCTCAAAGCTGCTCTCGTGGCTAACCTGACGGCGTACGTCAGCGGCCGGCCGGCAACTTGGACTCACACATTCGACCCGACCGCCATCGGTGGTGGCACTCCGCCCCCGCCGCCCGCGAACCCGCCGCACATCACGAACGTCACGCCATCGCCCATCAACCCGATTCGGGAAGGTGACAGCGTTGGAATCGACGTTACCGTGACGAACGGCGTGGGCACTCGTGTCTTCTCGCTTCAGGCAGGTGCAAACCCTGTCCCGGCGTGGGCCACGATTCACGCGGCTTCCGGCCACGGCAACATCGCGCCGCCGGCTGGTAGTCACGGTCACTATGACCTGCGGCTCCGCGTCGAGGATGACAACCACGACACGGACGAAGCACCGCTGGTCTTCGACGTCTACGCGCCCATGCGGTTCACCAACCCTATCCCGGCCAACATTGTAGGCCGCGTAGGTGGTGCACCGCTCGATCTCGACCTGTCCATCACTGATGGTCGAGGTGCTGTGACGATCACCATCACGGGTTTCCCTGCAGGCATTAGCCGAACGGGCGATCACTTGACGGGGTCGTACACTGCGGCTGGAACCGGCACTATCCACGTCGTTGGAGACGATGGATCAGGCACCCCGTTGACGGCGGACATCCCGTACGTCATTCACCCGCGGCTCGAGCTGGCGGCTGGCTTCACTGCCATGCCCAACGCAACCGCGAGTCTCGCCTACGACGAGCCCGTTCAGGTACAAGGTGTAGTTGGCACTGCCTCCTACTCCCTGCCTGTCGGACACCCATGGGCGAGCATCCACGCCGTCACCGGCCATGTCACGGGTACTTCCGGCACTCCCGGTTCAAACCCCTTGACGTTCCGCGTGACGGACAGTGCTGACGGCACATCTGAGGACTTCAATGTTCCACTTATGACCGTTGCGGCACCCGACTTCACGCCGGCCGCCTTCCCGCCTGTTCCCGCTGGCACTCTGCCTCCGGGTCCGCCGCCTGGGCAAATCGTGCTCACGCCGACGGTTGCGGGATCGACCATAGCGTACAACGGTGCGGCATCAACAGGGTTGACGACACCTGGCTCACCCGCCTTCATCGGTGGCATGCTGGGAACGTCCCTGCACTTCAGCCGCGCGCCGTACAACAACCACGAGGTTCAGGTTCACCACCTGGCTTTCGACGTTACGCCTCCTGGCGGTACGCCGACTCGCATCTGGCGAGACCTCGAGGTTACTCACGCCAATGTGTCTTGGTGGAGACGCATCTGGAACAGTATCCCGGTATGGATGCGCCGGTTTATCATCGGAGGCGGTATCCTGGTACTTCTGGTGCTACTCGCCTGGGTGATCACATCACGCGGTCACGACGACAACGTGGGTAAGCCCATTCCTGCAGCATCAGCAACGCCACAGGGCGACTCGCTCCGCACGGAAGTTCTCAACGCGCTGAAGAAGGCTGACGCGGACTCTACGTCCACGCAGATCAAAAACACCGTTGCGAAGTACGTGCCGGACGAGGACAAGGCCAAGGTAATCTCCACGGCCATCAACGACGGCCTGGACACCACCGACAAGGCCAAGATCAAGCGTGACGACGTCAAAGACGCGCTGATCGAAGCCGTAAAGGCCGACGACGACAAGGCTACCGCCAGCGACCTCGCTGACGACATGGCCAAGGCTGTCCGTAAGCTGATCGCCAGCGCGGCTGCCAAGGTCACTCCGACACCCGACGTGTCGAAGCAGCCTCCGGCAACGCAGACGCCTGGCAACCAGCCTGGCAACAACAACCCGCCGGCAACGCCTGTCACGGGCCCGTCGAATCCACCGTCGACGCCTACGACTGGCAACAACAACCAGTCGTCTACCAACGACTGCATCACTCCTGGACCGGCCGCGACCGTCAGCCAGATCACGAGTGTGCTAGGTATCGCTATGGGGCCTTTCGTCGACAAGCCGGCTGGTCCTAGCGGTAATGCTCCTGCTCTCTCTTGCGGCACGATGGCTCCGTCGGGATCCCTCAGGCTGCCGCCGAACCTACCGGTCAGCTGTAGCTGGTCCAGCAGTGTTCCGCTCTACTCGGGTCGGACGCTCAAGCGTGGTAGCGCTGCCATCCTGCGGCTTCTTGACCGCGGTGCTGGTACTGTTCAGGTGATGTCCATCGGGTCGCTCAACAACGACACGTACATTGGGGCGTCTCCCGGCCAGAAGGGCGTCAACCTTGATGCATGGAGCACTCCGTGCCTCAAGTCCTGGAACCACCAGTGGCAGGACGCTTGTCAGGAAGCGCTCGATGTTGCTAACAATGGGATCGACTCGATCGACCCTCGCTCGTTGAAGATAACTCTGGACGGATACACCGTCACGGACAAAACCAACTGCGGCGAGCTCGCTCAGCAGATCCTGAAAGATCAGCAACAGAAGCGCTAGTCTCCTCAAGAGGCAAAACAGTGTCTGCGTAAAGCACTGTGATTATGGCAACATAGTCGAATACTTTACGGGCAGGAGGCTTAATATTTGAGCGTAAGCTTGAATATGAGTTTAGTCGAACTCCCTCCTCAACTCCTTCGGAATTATCGGCCAGTCCTAGGAGGATTGAAAGCGGTGAACCCCGCCATGGTACGACTGAATCAACAGTTCAGGCTTAAAATTGCAAAGTTCT
This sequence comes from uncultured Gammaproteobacteria bacterium, assembly GCA_964452165.1. Taxonomy (GTDB): domain Bacteria; phylum Patescibacteriota; class Microgenomatia; order Levybacterales; family GWA1-39-11; genus GWA1-39-11. The sequence continues at coordinate 9,161 of CAYVKP010000005.1, forward strand.
GGGAGAAATTCCGGCGCGACGCGAAAGAGCTTGGGCTTTGGGTCAAGGAAGAGCTAACCTACCGGTTGCACATCACGCTGTATTATCTTCGTGAATGGAAAAGCGACTGGGATGAGGACCTGGAAGGATACGAATGGTTCGTAAGATCCATCATGATCATCCTGGGAATTGTCCTAGTGCTAGTCCTTGGCAACTTGATCACAACAGGCCAGCTACCTTTCTGAGCCACCTATTGGAAATATTTCTGAGTTTGCTTACATCAAGCATCTTCTCGCGCGCCGCAAGGCAAACGAAATAAGATCGCTGGATGCGGGCAGATCCCAGGGAGGAAAAAGGATGCATTGGAGCACGGTTTCGTCTAACGACGATTTATCTTGCTTCTTTGCAAGAACCTATTCCTTCATCTCGTATACCTTTTTCCTAAGCTCATCATCAGAGATGGTGATTTTAGGAAATTATGAAAAACACAATCAAACAAATGAATAAGGAAGATACAGTGCTTGTTGTTACAAGCTATCCAAATCCTGCCAACGGCCGCCTTGGTAAGCGGGAATTTAATGCCGTGGGTTGGCACAGTGAACACATCTTGCCATATCTTGCAAAACGTAGAAAAGTCTTGATTGCCGCAGAAGACATTGGTACAAAAAAGAGCTTTTCTGTAGGCCAAAATATGCTCGTAAAACGTATTTGGCAGAAGGGAAATCCTCTCTCTTTAATAGAACTTACTAAGTTCATTTTGAAGCAGGATAAGATCAAATCCGTCATGGTTCAGTTTGAGTTTAACGTTCTGGGTGGAACTCTTCTTAATCTTATGCTTCTTGCGATGCTTGCGATTTTGAGAGTCCGCGGGAAGAAAATTACATTTGAACTTCACCAGGTTTTGACCGACATTGGTGAGCTTTCAAGACATATTAATGTCACAAATCCTGTACTACAGGCAATCTATAACGCGGGCCTTAGAGTGTTTTATACTGCTGTTGGAATAGTCTCAAATGAGGTTATCGTATTTGAAGAGGAGCTTAAAACCAGGCTTAAAAGTTTTGTTCAATCAAAAAAAATTAACGTTCTCTGCCTTCCGGTTGAACGAGGAAAAACGCTTGCCAAGAGGGCTGCAAGGAAGAAATTGGGGCTTGCTCAAGATGAATTCATAATGCTCCAGTTTGGATTTATCAACGGATACAAGGGAATAGATTGGATCTTGGCGGCCTTGAACGGAGCGAAAAACAAAGGACAAAGATTGCTTATTGCCGGAGGTCAAAACCCATACCTTAAAGATAGACCTTTTTATCAAAAGTACTACAACTCAATTTTGCGTGAAGCAAAAAAACATGCTCACGTAACTTACAGTGATTTTGTTCCTGAAGACAAGGTTTATCTCTACTTTGCCGCAAGCGACTTGGTAGTCCTGCCCTACACTGCTTGTATGTCGGCGTCAGGTCCGTTCTCAAGATCTTTAGTCTTTAGAAAACCTGTAATTATTTCTGAAAAACTTGCCGATTATGCAAAGTCCGACGACTTTGCCGCAGCACTTGAAAACACTAAACTTAAGAAAGAGGATATTGTTTTTGATCTCAAACGTGAGGATTTCTTGAAAATGTTGGCGAAAGCCCGTAAAAACAAAGCTTATTACAAAAAGCTGGTTAAGTTTTCAAATGCGCTTGCGCAAGCAAGAAACATTGAGAATATTACCAAGAATCTTGATAACATATTGTTTAGGGCCATTCCAAACAAGGCTTTAAGATTCTTACCAAGATTTTCTTTTAAATTTTCGTAAAATGAATCATGGGTGTTTTAAAGAAATTATTTTCGCTTCTTAAGTTCAATTGGCCAATTGCTGGCATTTGCTTAATCTGGCTAATTCTTGCCATCGCAAATTTTACTCCCGGAACATATTTATCAGGTTGGGATAGTTTACAAACCGAACTGTCGCCGGTGCTTGCTATCAAACGCGCATTCTTCTCTGCTTGGCAAGAATACCAAAGCTTTGGGCTTGCTGCAGGCATGGGACATGCCGCGGATTTGCCCCGAGCTATAATTTTGTGGGTCGCGTCTTTTGCAATACCTGCGCCGATCATTCGCTACTTTTTCAATATTTCCATGGTTCTTTTGGCAGGTGTTGGAATGTACAAGCTTATAGAACAAAGCTTTTCTTCTAAACAACCCCACAAGTCAGCAGCATTTATTGGAGCGCTCATGTATATTTTTAACTTCTTTGTTGCCGAGTTAATGGCGCTCCCCTTTGAATCTTTCTCTGTATTTTTTGCCGCTCTTCCCTGGGAACTATGGGCATTTTTAAGAATATTAACGAATAAGAATATCAAGAAATCGGACTACTTACTTTTTGCAGTTATATTTTTACTTGCAACTCCGCAGGCAATTGCTCTTCAACTTTTTGCGGTTTTGGGTGTACTTCTGGGGCTAATGGCCCTTGGAAGAATTATAAACACAAGATCTATTCTTGTCGCTAAACGTGCAGCAATAGGGTTTGCAATTGTTCTTGCAATTAATGCTTTTTGGATTTTACCTCAAGGGTATTTCTTAAAAACAGGCGCCGCGGTTGTAACTGAAGCCAAAGCAAATCAGCTCTCGACTCAGGACATCTTCTATAGAAACAAGGACAAAGGAAATCCAATAGACTTTTTTACAAGCACAGGATTCTTTGCTGATGGAGTAAACTCCAGTCAACAACTTATTTTTGCCGACTGGCAAAACCACAGAGCAACAATTCCCGTCGCAATAATTTTATATCTTTTAGCAGGACTTACTATTTTTGGAATACTGGTTCCATCAAAATACAGACTGTCATTTTTGTTCTCCTATATCGTCATTTTGATTGCTCTTGCCAACAACACTTTCCCTTTTGATTTGATTAACTTAGTTATACGAAAAAGCTCTTTCGTCAATCAGGTATTCCGTTCTCCCTTTACTAAATTTGGCATTCCAGCAGCTCTGGTTAGCGCATATTTTGGTGCAAATGGGGCTGCCTTTATTTTTGAGAGAATCAGGAAAGTTGGCAAAAAAATCAACCCAGCAACCATTATTTTTGAAATTTTAATTATTGGCGCAATTTTATATTCCGCTCTACCCGCTTTCTCCGGACACTTTTTTGCCAACAACATGAAAGTAAAAATTCCGGAATCATATTTCTCTTTAATGAATTACTTTAAGACTGTTGACAAGAATCAAAGAATAGGGCTTTTGCCGGAATACACACACTGGGGTTGGTACGATTTGGATTGGGGTTATGACGGATCAGGATTCTTGTGGTACGGAATTGAGCAGCCGGTGATATCGAGAACTTTTGACGTTTGGAGCGCAGTTTCTGAAAATTATTATTGGGAAGTAAAACATGCAATTGAAGCAGAAAATCTTACTGAACTTGAGAATGTCTTGCAAAAATATGACGTTTCATATCTTGTTCTTGACCGCTCGGCCCAACCCCTTATTGCATCTGCCAAAGCCCTTTCTTATGACAAAATCCAAGACATGCTTTCTCAAAGCAACAACATAAAGCTTGAGAAAAACTGGGGAGAAATCTACGTTTATAAGGTTGCTCAAAATAAAAAAGTGAACAGCTTTATGTGGGGAGTTTCAAATATCCCAAACAGTGGGCCCAGAATTCAAACAACCAATTTTGATACTGCTTATCAAAGCCAAAAAGATTATGTAACGAACGAAAACATTCCACTTGATACTTACTATCCGTACTTGGATGTAACCTCGCAAACCGATATTACAAAAAATTGGAAATTGACCGAATCGGATTCCGGGTGGACTTTTAGCCGCCCTCTCCCTGACAATATTGGGCAAACCAAGCGTGATACCTTAAACGGTACGGTAGAGCTACCTTTTTACCAAAATGGTGAAGTGGTTAATTATCTTGTACCCTACACTATTAGTTTTCTCGAGGGAGAAATTAGAGTTGAGTTTCCAAAAATTATAATCGATTCTTTCGTAAAAAATAAAAATCCCAATAATTGCGTCGATCAACCGGGAACCAATTATACAATCCGAGATGGAAAAATTGAGATAACCGGAAGAGATGGAGCTTACAGCTGTTTCTATTTTGACGATCAAAGCTTGTCTCAAAAATATGGCTATATTGTCAAAATTCAAAACAAAAATCTTGAGGGACAAAGACTTTTCTTCTACATAAAAGACGCGACAAAAGAACAATCCTATGTTGAGAGTAGACTCTCAGAAGATACTCAATATTTCATTTTGGGACAAAGATTTGACTACGGACTTGGATATTCTTTTGCTTTCCAAACTACTTCTTATAAAACTATTCAGTCCAAAAATGAGTTATCCGCTGCTGAAATTTATATTATGCCCTACGATGTTTTGAAGAATATATTTATCAAAAAACCAGGTTTTGACGGAGTCAAAACTAAATACTACGAAGTTGACGCAAACAAACTCAACTACTATCTTTATACTGCAAGTCTTGAAAACCAAAGACCCGATTACTTGGTTTTGGACCAAGCATACCAGCCGGGTTGGTTTGCTTATAATGTGTCTGATTTTAATTTTTGGAATAGAAATTTTCCATTCCTTTTTGGTAAAAGAATTCAGAGCCATGTTGTAATCGACAACTGGGCAAACGGTTGGAAAATCAGCAATGAAAATTCTAATGTTGTTCTACTCTACTGGCCGCAATATCTTGAATACATGGGGATCTCAATTCTTGTTGGAACTTTTGTTATACTGATTTTATGGACGGCAAAACTCCCGACATTCCTACACTTCAAGTTAAAAAAGAAAACGAGCCACTCGCATCACCCCACCGCCAAATAAGTAGGAGACTTTTTTTGCGAGGCGCGGGAGCAGGAGCCGGCGCTGCCTTATTAACAAAAACTTTTGGTGGTGAACAGCAAATTGCCGAAGCCGCTGACCCATTCCACGAAGACGGCTTGCCTCCAAGATTTTCCGATATACATGATCCCGACGAGCCCGAAAAAGCCGAGAACTGGAATACCAACAGACTCGAACGGGAAATAAGACAAGCAATAGATAAATCGGTAGATACGGGTGAACATGTATCCGTAGAGCTTCCCCCGGGACAAATTCTGATTGATAGAAACATTGTCTGCGAGATTAAAAAAGGAGCCGATATCTCTCTTCTTGGAAACAACAATTCATACTTAAAACTTACTCCCGAGATGTCGGATATCCCAAAAGATAGAGACTCGGAGGGCGCAAATAGCATGCTCCGATTTGTTGATGTTGAAGGATCAATAATAATTGATGGAATAACTTTTGACGGAGGGTCAACCAGGGCTGGAAAGGGCGGTTATAAGGCCCCTGACGGGCCATGGGATTCGATAGTTATGATAACCGGAAGCGGTCCTGGCGCAGATAAAAAACCTGAGAAAAGAGATGAATCGCGTAAGGGTGAGGCAACGGTTACAAACTGCAAATTCGTAAATACTGAATCCGCCGGCTGCTTTATGAGAAACCTTTCAAAGGCAGAGATGCAGAATAGTGAAGGTAAGAATTTTGACGCGCTTTGGTGTGTTGCATGGAGTGATACCTATCGCGGCAGAAATCTTAAAGCCCAGAATTCTCTTTCTGATGGTTTGTCGTTTTTTGTTTGCGACGCCGGTACTCTTGATAATTGCCAGGTAAAAACAGCAAGACAAGGATTTCTTACTCAGGGTTCAAAAAATTTTGATTGGAAAAATTGTTATGCGGAGGATTGCGGCAAAGGTTATGACTTCTATGATGATGGCGACTTCCACAAACTTGACGAGAATGCGACGCTTGATAACTCCCATTCGCGAGGAAATGCACTCGCCTACTCTATGAGATTTACAAAAAATGTGAATATTAAAAATTCTTTCCACGATGAAATTGGGGCTTGGTATAACAAAGATGATTTTTTACATAAAGAAATAGCACGACCTGAAGAAATCACAAGAGTTACTGACCCTATGTGGTTTAGCGATACTGACAACGATGTTAAGTTTTCAAACGTTCAAATAAGAAAAGCGAAGAATATACAAAGAAAATATACTTCTAGGGTTCCGCGGGGAATTCAAACTTTTGGTTTCTAGCCCTCTTTTCTATCTATAAAATATTTACAAACAGAAAAAGGGGGACAAGGTAGTAGGAGTAGGTGTGAGGATCGAGGACGATCAGGTATTCAGCAGCAAAGCGCTGAGCCTGGTCGTAATCAATCGATTACACATGCTTCCACAGGAATCCTTATCCCTCTTTTCTATGCCACTTTCGTAGCACAGTGTGTCTCATAGGAGAACTGCTTTGGCGGGACACTTTGTGTCTCTTCTTTTTCCCTAGGCGTTAAGCCATCATCGGTGTAAGTGCAGATTCTCCCTTAGAGTTTAAGCCGTCGCCGACTCAGTAGGTCAGCAGCGAACCGTTCCTGGCGAATAGCTAACGCCTCCGTGTTGGAACGCCCAGTCCCACGACTGCCAAGCCTGGTGTGGGTATCGCCGGTTGTTGACCGCGACACATACGTTGGCAAGCATGAAGCGCTCGGAGCTGTAATACCAGCCTACGTACTGCTTGCCACTGTTGTCGTTGGGGTGGTCAACTACGCAAAGCGAGTCAAACCAGTGGCCTTCGACGTACATCCAAGACACGTACCAAGTGCCGTAGGCGTCTTGAGCCCACTGATCCGTTTCGAGGACACCCCAGACACCGTAGACGCAGTTCACGTAAGGTGACTTGTCGGGTACGGGAGCCCACCAGTCCGCAGTTGGAGCAGGAGCGCCGCCACACTGAGTGATCAGATGGAAGCCGCTGGCCGGTACGTTGCGGTAGTGCGAGTCCCCCCGGTTCGCAGCAGCTTGCCGATCAGCAAGTTGTTTCGCCGCGGCATCACACGCAGCCTGAAGGTTGGGGTAATACCTCCACGCTATCCGCTGAGTTGGGCAACCGTGGTCGCAAGGTGTCCATGGGCCGGTTACGCCGCCGAAAACCGTGACGTCGATCGCTTGCCCCTGGCTGTTGAGGAGATCCTCCTCGGCAACAGCTATGATGCCGTTGATCGTAACACCGTCCGGAACGGCGTCGCCGTCGGCCGAGGCCGGAGTGACGCTGTAACCCAGGGTTGCGAACCCGGTGACGAGTACGAGAAGCAGCGCGAAGAGCCACTTCCCCCCGATAGGAATTTTGAGCACCATGTGCTCTACCTCCTTCTTCTTTGTTCAGCGCTCAACGCAAGCGCTTTGAACCCAAGTTGTAAACGTAACGCGGCCCCTTCAGAGGGAACGCGGAGGGTGCTGCGTTCTTATTGTCCGGTGCAGTAACCGGTCTGGGGAAGCTCGTGTTCGTTGAGCGTAACCTTGAGGCCCTTGCCTGTAATGGCCATGGCCTGGCTACAGCTGTTAGCGAACTGGCTGCCCCACGACGTACCGCATGGAGACGTCCACGCGTCCATAGTCACCAGGTCATCCGCCGGATTAGGCGAAACGCCAACCCAGAGGGCCTGGTTGAGATGCTCGAGAACGAAGAACTGGACGGTCCCGTCCGACACGTTGGTCAGACGAAGGATCGCCGCGACTCCGGCATCGAGCGTAGTGCCACGCGTGACACGTGCCATACCCTGGTTGCAGTCGGTTGACTGGGATTCCAAGGTCCCGGCCGGCGCGACTTGACCGTAAACGATCCTGGGCGCATTGCCCGTAGGACCGGCAGGCTTTGACACGAAGGCGCCGAGTGGCGACTTCATGACCGCTTCTCTGTTTGCCGTTTGATCGACAGCCGGAGGCTGCGTGCTTACGGCAGGAGGAAGCGGACTTGCGGCCAGAGCCTGTGACGACTCGAAAGAAGCCGCGTACGTCTGCGAGACGTTCTGCGCATTAACTTGCTGTGCACCGGGTTGAGTCGGTGTCTGAACGGGAACGCCGCCGCCACACATGCCGGGCTGTGCCGGTGTATAGGTGACAGCACTAAACGTGGCTGGATCCTCGGCCTTGCGGCGAGGTCCCAGTTCGCAGGCTTCGCGCCGTGCGGTTTCCGCTGAGTCGTGACCGATCCAGCAGTTGTTGTTGGGTCCGGCCGTGAAGGCAACGCCACTAACACCACCGTAGACGACGGCAGTGTGCTTGTCCCAGTTGATGGCCTCAAAGACACCAATGGTGTTACTTTGGACGGTCTCGCCGTTGGTGCAGGCTCGGGTCACCGATTGTGAAGGCGGAGCCGTGTTAGGCGGTACCGGAGCCTGAGGCCGAGTAGCCGGGGGCGGTGCCTGCTGTGGTTGCGAAACCACAGGTTGTTGAACCGGAGCAGGTGCAGACCTGGGCGGAGCCGGGGGGCTCTGGACAGGCTGTTGAACCGGTTGCTGAACCACCACGGGTTGCTGAACCTGAGGCTGGGCAGGGACCTGCTGTGGTGGCGGAGCCGGAGCCTGAGGCCGAGGCGGAGCCGCGGATTGCGGATTCTGCCTCATTTGTTCGGCAAGCCTGCTGCCTTGCGTGTAATGCTCGACGGTGTCATTGAGCTTTGTGGCTCTCATGTACACTGCCGGGTTGACGGAGGTCACCTGCGGGGTGCCGATCACCTGGTACCTGGCGTCGCAGATGCCGCCGGGGACGGTTTCAGCTGTACTCTGATCGTTGAGGAACATGTTCTCGTTGTAGTTGCCCGGGGTGCCTTGTACTCTCCAGCGCTGTAGTGTCACGCAACCGCCGGAGAACATCTCGCCCGGGTTGTCGTAGCGCCAGGCCAAAACCCCGAAAGGCGGACATCCTCCGAAATCGGGATGACACACCTTGACCTCCTCGGCGTTGAGGCCGACGAAGATTTTGGTGGTGCTGTACCTTCCTGGTGCCCAGTTGGTTACGGCTATCACGGCAAGGTCGCCAGGGTTGACGTCATGGCCTTCCGTGATTTCTTCGAACTTGCCATCCGGTATTCCAGAGTCCTTGAGAGCATCGTTAACGGACGTCCTCAGCTGCGTGAACTGTTCGCGCAGAAGAGCGTCGTTGGTGCTCGATGCGGCTGATGGTTCGGCGGTTTGGCCGAGTGGCGACTGCTGCTGTTGGGTAGCTTTCGCTTCCTTTGATGATACGCTCAGCGCTCCGACGACAATGATCGCCAAAAGCATGAGACCACCGAAGGACGCGAGCAGTTTCAATGGCATTTCGTGCCTCCTCCTTGGGTTAGTCTAAAAACACTACCTTCATTTACGCATGCAAGCGGTATCGACATACCTATCTACGCTCTCTGGCGAAGACAACTATTCTTGCATTTTATCGTGCGCTGCTGAAGGTGACTCCATCTGTTTTAACGTCTTTTCGAGTATTTCTACTTATAGACCACTTTGGTCAGACGTTGTTCCAGGACGGATAACACCCGCTGTACATGAACTTGCCTTGCGGCTCGTCCACAATTTCTATGAGTCCTCTGCCCTTGGGCTCATAAATACGCACAGCAGGTAGTACCCGTCCTGGATATTGGGATAAAAATGATTCCTGTAAGAAATCCCGATCAAATCGGGATCCCTACTACCTTGTCAAAGAACAAAACGTTGGATTTGAGAACTGAGCAATATGCAAAAATTGCTGTTCTAAAATGCAACTTCCTGAATCTAAATTAAGATCAGGGAAGGTAGCTTTTTGAGGGGATTGAGAGGAAAAAAGAGGCAAAAAAAGGGCAACGTAGCAGGCATAACGGGCAAAAGCTACTATCTCTACTCTTAATTTTTTCTACTTATATCAGGTGGGCAGCGTTTTCTTGTGTGATTCTTGCAAGAAATCAAACAAAAATCTGATAATTGGGACAGGAAAAAGCATTATAGCACCACAAATTGAGGCTGTCAAATATTATAGGTTTATAAAATCACTACGTTCGCTTTTTCTTAAAAATAGTTGCTAACAAAGTCTTATCATATGATGCAATTTGTAATAAAAAAATGCAGAAAATATGGTATGTCAATACGCAAAATAAAAATCCCAAAGTTATCCACATATTTTTTTACTATTTTATTTTAGCTTGTAAAATCAATCAAAATTGCTCTGCAAATAACTCTAGGCCTATCACTTTTTGAGGCTAAAAATGCTATAGGTTGTCCACTTCACCAAATTGTGCTATACTACAAAAAGATCATGAAAATCTTAAAAATGTTCGCAAAAAAGAAAGCGGAAAGACGCAACTCCATTACGGATTTCTATCAACAGTCTGTTGAGAAGATTGGACGAGATCAGATTAAGAAAATTGTTGAACGTGGTTTGAGCATGCCGGTCGGTATGCTTTAAACAAAGAGCTTTGTTCTTTTAAAAAGTAGAGACTTTAGGCCCTTTTAGGAAACTTGGGGCAAGCAGGAATAGAAATTAAAACAAAAGAAAAAGAGCATCACTTTCGCTACTGTGTAAATAAATCCTTAAGTACGAAAAGCAATGCTCTTTTAAAAAGTAAGCTTTAGTCTTTAGGCAGGAAAAGACTATGCTATTGACAGTAAAATTAACACTTGTGAAAATTATTGTCAAGAAAAGTTGATGAAGCAAAAAACATCAATTTAGCAAGTCTTAAGAGCATTTTTCATGCCAAAATTCCGAAGCTGAAGTTTTAATACGGGTCCCCAATTTCGACGAAATTGGGGAAAACAGGGTAGTCTATCGTTAATTATTTTCTTAGCTTAGATGGGTCGGACCGAGTGAAATGAGGGAGACCGGCTGCGAACAAAGTTGTCACAGCGGTGGTTCCTTTTTGGCAGGGTCCGTTAATTGTTTTTTTAATGGGGATAGGTGAGTTGGGCAGGCTTACTTATTCCCACCTAAGGAAACAATAACGGATTCTTCGAAACAATTAACGGACCGAGATTACTTATTCCCTTTTAAACTAAGGAGCACAAGAATTTACTACGATACTCTACCCCTTTTTGCTGTAAATTTTAACAATAAGATAACTTACTACGTTTTAAAGAGGAAATGTGAAAATCGGGCCATTTTCGCTCCAAATTTTCACAAGTTTTTATTGTTCTGCGGTTTTTATTTTTGAGAAGAGAATTTTTCCGGCATCGGTCTGAATAATCCGCGAGACCGTAACCCCAATCGTTTTTCCAATATGGACTTTGCCTTGCTCAACAACGAGCATTGTTCCGTCCGGCAAATACCCAACTCCCTGATTTTCTCCTTTTCCGGCCTGCACAATCTTTACAAAAAATTCTTCACCCGGCAAAGCCGTAGTCTTCAAAATATTTGTCATCTCGTAAAGATCTACTGATGTCACGCCTGAAATTCTTGCCTTTTTGCTCAGATTGTAATCGCATGTAATAATTCTTCCCTTATGTTTTTTTGCATGGTCTATAATTGCCTCATCAACCGGTTTTCCGGTCTCATCAGGCACGATTTTTACTTTCATGCCGCGAAGTTTTTTAAATTTATCAAGCGCATCCATTGCTCGTCTACCTCGTTCTTTCTTAAGCCCGTCTTTTGAGTCTGCAATATTTTTAAGCTCTGATAGGACACTTTCAAGAACAATAAAAGTTCCGTAAAGTGCTCCTATTTTTGCCAAATCAAAAGTTCTCATATCAATAATTGCCGATGTATCAAGGAACACGGGGTTCTCAAGTTTTTTGTTCGATTTGGTAGTTTTTCTTCTCCTGATAAGAACTTTTTGAGTGACAACTTTTCCCACTTCATCGGCAATTTGGCGAACAACTCGTGGTGGAAGCATTATGTTGTGAAGTATCATCTCAGCTGCCTGCTCTGCTTGCCCGGAGACAGCACTTAATGCTCTTGCTCCTCTAGATTTTCTTCCTGTTAAACTTTTCTTGCCACTTTTGCTCTTTTTCTTTGCAGGTGTTGCCATTGCATATACGGGAATTTTGACCTGGTCTTTCATAAGTTTTTCATTATATCATTTAAATGTCCGCCGGAAGCTTTTGAAATTATATTTTTAAAACCAAGCCTTTTTGCTTCCTTAATTCTCACACTTTCATTTAAAACATTTTTAAGTTCTGCAAGAAGTCCCACTTCTCCTATCGCCACTGCCGATCTTAGGGGCACGTTTTTAAACGATGATACAACTGCCATACAAACTGCCAAGTCTACAGCAGTTTCAGTGATTTTAAGTCCGCCAACAACATTTACAAAAACGTCCATGCGGTCCAAGGGCAATTTCAGGTGCTTTTGCATAACCGCCAGCAGTAGCTCGAGTCTCTTATCAACAATTCCACTTGAAACTCTTCTTGCGAAGGATAAATTAGTTGGAACGGTTAAAGCTTGGATTTCAACAATTATAGGCCGGGATCCTTCCATTACAACCGTGAGACACGATCCAGGGACGGCTTTTTTATCTCGCTCTATGAAGAAATTGGCAGTGTCTGAAATTTCTGCAAGTCCCTTCTCTTCCATTGTAAAAATACCGACTTCTGATGTATCTCCAAAACGATTCTTAAAAGCACGCAGAATTTTTGTACCAGTGAGCTCCTGCCCTTCAAGATATAAAACACAATCTACCATATGTGCCAAAAGCTGAGGGCCGGCAACAACTCCTTCTTTTGTAACGTGCCCGATTATAAATACCGGAACCCCTTCTCTTTTGGCAAAAGAAACGATTCGTGAAGTCGCATGACGCAGTTGGGGAAGTGATCCGGCAAAACCGGGAAATTCTACCGAAGACATGGTTTGAATAGAATCAATTATCAAAAGGTCCGGCTTGGTATTTTCCGCTGCATTTATGACCTGATCGATATCTCCGTTTGAAAAAATTAGTAGGTCGCTTACTGCACTGCTTTTACCAATTCTCTCAGCTCTGATTTTAATCTGCCCCTCCGATTCTTCTCCCGAGACATAAAGCACCTTCTTTTTTTTGGCAAAATTCATTGCAACCTGAAGCAAAAGCGTTGATTTGCCAATTCCCGGATCTCCCGAGAGAAGAACAGCAGAACCGGCGACTATTCCACCTCCCAAAACCCTATCGAACTCAGCAAGACCCGTTGTAGAGCGCGAGATTCCTGAGCTTTTTACCTTGGCCAAACTTACGGGAGCAGCGGATGTTGCCAAGTCAATTATTGGAGATGATTTTTTGCTAGGTGAGGGCGGGGCTGCAACCTCTGTGAAAGTGTTCCAAGAAGAACAATCAGGACACCGGCCAAGCCATTTACCTGATTCGTAACCGCAGGAAGAACAAACAAATTTGGTTTTTGAAGCCATAAATAATACCTAATTAGATAATCTGACTCAAATTAGCGGTAACCTATTGGTACAGCCTTCAGAACCGGCGAGAGGAGAATAACACGGCGGCGAGAATCTATATCAACAACCTCTGCTTGGAGAGTTTGTCCGGGAGTATAAGTTGCGCCTGTCGGAATCTTATCTGATGGAATAAGACCCTTAATTCCTTCTTCAATCATAACGTTGACGCCGCGTGCCTTTACATCAACAACGGTTACGCTAATCTTGTCTTCCGGCTTGTATTTCTCGCGTATTGTTTCAAAAACGTCTTTGAGGGTTTTCTTAATTGAAAGATTCACACGTTTGCTTGTCTCGTCCAACGCGAGTACCTCAGCCTTTACCTTTTCTCCTACCTTAAAACGAGACGCAAGATCCTCAACTCGCTCAAAAGCAATCTCTGAGATGTGAATAAAACCTTCAATCTTAACGTCTTTCTCGGGCGTTATCAAAACGTAAAGTCCATACGGCGTAATTGATGAAATCTCAACTTCTATAACCTGACCGGACTTAATGTGCTTTTGGATACTTGCAGGGCTTGTCGTGAAAGTAACGGCTTTCTGGGAGAAAACTACTCTTTTTTTAGCGCGATCAAATTCGATTATCTTTACCTTTATCTTCTGGCCTACCAAATCCTGTCCATCAACAACTTGGGAAGTAGGTAAAAATCCTTTTATACCTACGCTTGTCTGCGCAAAATATCCGCCGCGGGTCTGCTCTACTATCTCAACCTCAAAAGCCTCTTCATTCTTAACAAATGTTTCAAATTTCTTGAAAATTATGTCGTCGAGTGTTCGGCGAAGTGAAACAACCGGAAATCCTTCCTCGGCTTCAGGCGAAATGACTGAGGCCTGAACTCGGTCTCCGACTTTAAGAAATGAAAGAAGATTTTCAAGATTTTGCCTATCATATTCAATAACCAGAGCATCTGCCTTGCCGTCGATGTCCATGAGAATCTCTTTTGAAGTAAGTTTTTTGATTGTTCCTTCAATAATTTGTCCTTTTTTAAGAACGTTGAGGGATTGACCTGACCGCGCCATAAGCTCGGCCATTGATTGTGCGGGTTTATTTGAAGTTGAATTTGCCACTCATTGTTACCTTCTTTCTATTTAAGCTGGCTCTATTTTAACACAACTTGAGCCCACGATCAATCTAAGCTATTGAAATGGCCTAGATTTTGCCTGTGCTGAAAAATTCGAAGTTTACACTGAGATTTTCGAAGTGCTATAATCGGTTTATGGCTGACAGTTTGAAACTTGAGGATATAAACGAGGAGAGCCGCGGCAAAATCTACATTCAGGATTATTCAGCAAAACCGCAGATTTCTGGAGTAAAGATTATTCCGGTTAAAAATTTTGTCGGGGAGGACGGGGATTTTTCAGAGATAATCCGAATGGAAAATGGGAAAATTGAGGGGTTTGAGACCTTCAACGTTGAACAGGTAAACCGCTCCAAGCTTCTTGCTAATGCAATTAAGGGCTGGCATCTCCACTTTGGTCAGGACGATATTTTCTATTTGCCTCCGTCTGATTCTTTACTCGTAGGACTTTGGGATTTGAGGAAAAATTCCGAGACCAACGGCGTATCAATGAAAATTACTCTTGGCGCAGGTCAGTCTTCTCTGCTCTTCATTCCAAGAGGAGTTGCGCACGGAATGACAAATGTATCCGGTGAATCCATTGATCTTTTCTACTTTGTTAATCAGCAATTCAACACAAGTGATCCTGACGAACGAAGACTTCCCTGGGACTGCCTAGGCGCAGATTTTTGGACCCCTCAAAAAGATTAAATTCCTGTCACATTCCGCAGACGCTTGTTATAATAGGCGCAATTGAAAGACCATGGGTGTAAAAGCTGAAAGATCTATCTATTCGTTCCGAGGACGACTACCTTCGGTAGTTGAATCCCGCGGAAATTTTGAACAAATTTTTGCCGGACAAACGGCCAATATCACAGCACAGGATCCCAAAAGAGATGCTATGGTAGCTCGTGGGAGAGCCGCAATGGACAGTCTTTGGGCAGAAGCAAGAAGAGCGGCGGGAGTCAACCCTAATGATGAAACGGGAGGAATGTCACCCCAAGAAACTCTTCTATACCGGCAGGTCCCAGAAGACAAAACTATAAAACAACAGGTGCTTTTGGATACCCTTTTCCCAGAAAAAGATTTATTCGCTCAAAGAAAGATTTTCGGCGTTGTGAAAAACAAGCTTAACAAAAAGCTTGCTGAAATAGGAAAAGTCATCGTGAACGTAGGAGCAATTGGGGATGCCGAGTTTATCAAAATACCGCTTGACCAATTAGAGACTGTGATAGAAAAATACAAAACGGAAAGAGAAGCTGCTGCGGCAGCAGCAAGTGAAAGAGCAAGACAAGAAGCAGAAAGTTTAAAACCCGGCGTACGTCTTATTTCTTATTTACCACAAGACGTCCACGTGCCAGAAGTTGCCGCAGCAGAATTAGCGACATTAATGTTTCCCGATCATAAACTTGATACAGCAAGAAGCATGTTAAGCCGTTCGGCTAATGAGGCACGAACCAATTTGACAGCAATAGGCAGAACAGTAATATCAGTTGCAGTTGGGGGGTCTTATTTTTACGCGATAGTGAGAATCGAAGATGCCGAAAAAAGGCGCCGGGAAATATTTGAAAGACAGTATTGGAGACAAAAAAATGGTTGGCAAGATCATAAGAAAGACGCTTACATCAATGGAAAATATGGCGATCTAAGAGTCCCCGAGAATATGGAAGCCTACAAAAATGCTGCTGCTGAGGTAAGTAGAAGACTTAATGTTGCTGCGTCAAAAAAGTAATTTTGCTTACTGAATTGCTACGGATTAGTGATATGATTTTGCTATATGACAGCAATTCGTCATGAAGCTCCATCGGCCGGAATTCAACCTCCCGAACCCTTAGTAAAACTCGGTGTTCCTTTAAAAAGATCTGAAGAACTTCAACAAATAAGGCTGGCAATGGTATCTTTAAACAAAGGCGAAGTTCTGGAGCTGGAATGCCAAGGTGCGGATGATTTCAGTCGTTCTGCCGCTAATGTAATACAAATACAGAAAGAGCTTTCAGCTAGGTGGGTAACCTGGGAGGTTGGTGAAAGTATATTTACAAAACCCCACCTTAGAAACAGGAAAGCAAAAACAGCAACAACCAATCAAACCGGAATTAACTTGATAAATGAAGACTCCCCTCTAGATACTGTAGCTGAGCCGAAAGTCGAAACAAATGGCAATCATCCCCCCGGCGATGCTTCATATACAAACGGGACGCCACTAAAAAACGAACACGTTATTTTAGAACCCGCTGTAGAAACGCCGGTTGTCTTAACTCCTGAGCAAGAAAAACAAGAAGTGCTAATTCAAGAATTTACGGCAGAAAAACCTCTCTCTGTCCCTGAGATCGATGCACTTTTTGCAACAGCACTTCAGGCAGGACTGGTTCTAAATGAAGAAGTTGCCCAGAAACTCTTAGCCAATAACCCGCGGTCTTTCCTAGATATATTAATAGCTAGTGAGCTTAGAGCTGTAGTAAGGAACTTAGGAAAAGATGTATCGCTGGAAAGGGATGGGATTCACTGGGTGGAGAAGTCCGTTGAGGAAGATGAAGACGGAGAAAAACCCGGGAGGCACGAAAAAACAGGAGGAGAAGCCGGTCCAGATGAAGATTTAGATTCGAAAGTCACAAGAGCAATGCACCCAGAATTCGGGGACCTGAATGATCCTAAAAACAGAGAAAGGCTTGAACGAGAATGGAATCCCAGCAAAAAACCCCGTCCCGCATTTAATCCGAGGTACGTAGCCGGCCAGCAGAAACCTCCCGTTCGGCAGAAACCTGTACGCACACAGGGTCGTGCACGACACGGCAGGACTCGCCTCAGCTAATCAATGGACTCTTTATAAAACAAGCCTGATGATATATTATTGAATCATGGAAATTTTGCTTCCAATTGTAATCCTGGTATTCTCGGCTATCTTGCATGAGATTATGCACGGGGTTGTTGCAGAAAAACTAGGCGACTCCACTGCAAGAATTATGGGCCGTCTAACGCTCAATCCTATCCCTCATCTTGATCCTATCGGAAGTATTCTATTGCCGCTTTTGGCAATTTTTGGAAATACCGGGATCTTTTTTGCCTGGGCAAAACCGGTTCCAATCAATCCACTTCACTTTAAGGATCCCAAAAAAGATATGGCATTGACCGCACTGGCAGGACCGCTAACCAATCTTTTGATTGCCATTGTTGCGGCGCAACTTTTGCGGTTTGCAAAAGCCGACGACATAATTCAAGCAATTTTATTTGTAACGGTAAGACTGAATTTAGCGCTTGCTGTAATTAACTTAATTCCTATTCCCCCGCTTGACGGAAGCAAGGTTTTGGCGTCAATTCTACCAAATGACTTGGCCCGTTCTTACTTATCAATTGAAAGATTCGGTATATTTATTTTACTCGCTCTACTGCTCTTTCCAATTGGTGGATTTTCTCTTTCAGAACTGATTAATAATCTTACGATTTTCTCCTTAAAATTTTTAGGGGTTTAACTACTTATTGTAGTTACTCATGTAGCGATCTATTCCGTGTTCTAAAATTAATTCGATACTTCGAATTGCCTCGCGAATCATAGTTTTGACTTTACCGCGATCGGCCGAAGAGATATTTCCAAGTACGTACTCGTCAACATTCTGGTAATTCTTGCTCTTAATCTCTTTACCCTCCACTCTTCTAGGATTACCTATACCTAGTCTTACACGCAGGAACTTATCGTTGTTTAAAGTATTTATTATTGACTCAACGCCGTGATGACCTCCGCCGCTTCCCCCAAAGCGCACCCTAATTTTGCCGAATGGTAAATCAAGATCATCGTGTACAACCACCAAATCAACGGGATCAATTTTATAGAAGTTTAGGATTTTGGTGACTGCAAATCCCGAATTGTTCATAAAAGTTGTGGGTTTTGCAAGCATAACGTCTCCGAATTTTGACTTTATTTTCTTAAGATCTGCTTTAAGGTCTTTATTCTCTTCCCAGAAGGTCTTCTCAAGTGGCTCAAGTTTTTCAATAAGCACATCAAGCGCCATAAATCCAACGTTGTGGCGTGTTTTAGTATATTTATCACCGGGATTTCCGAGTCCTACAATCAATTTCATTTTAATACCTCTTTTTCTTCAAAGTACCACCGCTGTCTTCGCTTCGCTCGCAGCCGGTCTCCCTTCGCTTTTGCGATCGGTCCGACCCGGGATTTCCGAGTCCTACAATCAATTTCATTTTAAACTTTCCCTTTCTGCGAGTTTTCAGACCTAATTTGCTTTGAAACAATTTTACCATTACTGTCTATTTCGTAGACATACGCTTCTCCGGTCCCAATCTCAAGCTCTGAAATCTTATCATCTGGAATATTATCTAGATATTTTACGAGTGCCCTAAGAGAATTGCTGTGAGCGGCTATCAAAATATTTTTTCCTTCCCTAATCTTGGGTTCGATTTCAGATTTATAGTAAGGGACAGCACGGTCATACACCATTTTGAGGCTCTCTCCATTTGGGAGCGGGTAATCCCAGCTTCTTCTAATTTTTTGAAACTGCTCTTCCCCCACTTCTTTCTCAACCTGCCACTTATTTTTTTCGGTATAGTCACCATAATTCTTTTCATTTAATGCAGCATCGCGAACAATGGGTGGTGCCTGATTTATCACTTTAAGGATTTCATCAAGTGTTTGTTGGGCACGAATCAACGCTGAGGTATAGGCATAATCAAATTTAATATCCGCGAGTTCCTCTCCTGTTTTTCTTGCCTCCTCAAATCCTGAAACTGCCAGTGGGATGTCTGTCCAGCCCGTCCAAAGACCCTTTTCATTCCATTCGGATTTTCCGTGACGAACAAGCACAAGGTATGCCATATCTTGCTATCGAGTATAAAGTATTAAACAAGCGGTATCAAGCGATTGGAAAAGCTTACGGCGCAACCTCACGCCATCGTGTGAGTGGAACTTTGTAAAAGTCAGTCAGTTGCGCTATGAAGTCCGGGCGATATGAAACAGCCAAAGATGGATATGAGTCGTCATTTACGCAAAGTGATCTTTGATTGTCCACTTTACCGCCGGATCCGTTGATTGCCAAAGGCTTTAAGGAGTTGGCAACCAAATTGCCGCCGATATTCAACCTAAAATCAGAGGTAACTCCGTCAACGCATTTATTCCCTTGAACTACTATGTTTCTTTCTGCGGTAAGCATGGCTTGAATGTCGTCGGTTGTTGAGGCTGCACTGTTCTCTCCTACCGCCGGATCAACTAGAATATCCCGTTTTGCGGCCAAAATCAAAAGATTACCGGCACCGGTTGGTACGGTATTGATCTTACTTTTGATGGTCAAGTCTCCGTTGGCAAGTATAGTAACGTGGGTTCCGGCTCTGTGAGTGTAGGAAGTTATATTTAAGCTTCCATTTGCTTTGTAGATTCCAGTTTGTAAGTTGGAGATTGCGCAGTCTCCACCCGCAGCACAATTGGGAAGATCCTGTATGGTAAGACTCTTTACTCTTGCGCGGGACAAGAAGAAGGAATAGGAAAAGACTCCGTTGGTTGATTTTGCATCGTCATAGGAATACTCATCGTTAACAACCCAACCCTGAGTTGAACATGCACCGCTTCCAAAGCTTGCGGGGAAGCTTGATGAGAAACAGACTCCGGGATTTGATCCGTCTGCACACAGATTTTGACCAGCGGGCATTGAATCTATCAGGCTTGGAGTTCTGATATCTCCGCATACTGGGAGTTGCAGCCAGGCAATTTTGTCGCTTATACAATAGTCTAAAGTGTGGTCTGCTGAGAAATTAAAAGGACCGTACGTAAATCCTGACATATTACTGGTAGTCCAGCCGGCGCTGTCAGGGTTAACACGTCTCAAATGATAAGCACCGATTCCTGAGATAACGGCCGTTTTTGATCCGCAAGTGGTTTGATCCCGAACGGCATAGACACCTGACCCGTTGGAATTGGCAGTCGCAGTCTGCGCTCCTCCGCTGTAAACAGATACTGTTGCACCACCTGTGTATGGTGTCGCGCCGCTTGCACAATTATTTCCCCCCGTATCAAGATATACTGTCCCGGACAAAGTATTTAGAGGTGTCACCGTAAGATCTGTGGTATAGCTGTTGGATCCGCCCGAATTTGAGACTGTTACGCCTTGACGGACCGTTGTTGTAGAACAAATATTGGCAGGAGCAGTATAAGTAGTTGATGCTGCTGCGCCGTCTGAATTGGACCCGGCGGAGGACCCGGCAGGAACGGTCTGAGGTGCCGGCCAAGTGTAAGCCGGAGCAGGACTACACCCTGAAACTGTGACAGTTGAAGCTGCACCTGACACAACCGTTGAGGGATTTGCCGACATTGACGTACAGGTTGGAGGAATATAGTTAATGCCAAAATTTGCTATTCCTCCTCCTCCACCTATTGGAATCGTTAGGATAATTGGATTATTGACCGTCGTTAGGACATGGTCGGACGGGACAGATAATGTAACTGAGTATGTACCTGCGAGTAGATTTGCAAAGTTATAAGACCCATCAAATCCTGAGGCTCTTTGTGCGCCTCCTGAAAGAGTTAATACTGCTCCGGGATAGCCGGTTTCTCCAGGGTCTTGAGCTCCGTTGCTGTTAGCATCATAGAAAACAACTCCGCTAATAGGATATCTATTTGGCGCCTGAGTAGGAGTGGGGGTAAATGTTGGAGTTGGGCCACCTATTGTTGGCGTGGGAGTTGGAGCATCACCACATACTCCCGAGCAGTAGGCAGAACAACACTGACCGGACGAGCTACACGATGTTCCGTTTGTAAAACAGCCAACAAAAGGCGTGGGGGTGGGGGTTGCACAGATCCCGCAATCCTCAGCACAGGAATTACAATCCTCACCAATTGAGGAGCTACAGTAAAAATCTCCACAATAGGGATACTGCGCAAGAGCTCTTGAGGGGCTTATTAAAAATAAGAAAAACGCTACCAAGAGTGGCAATAAAAGGAATAATTTGGGAGAATTTCTCACCTTGGTTTAATCTTAGCAATGGTTAAAAGAGTAAGTCAACCCCGTTTAGAAGTGTCGAACTCAAAAAAAGAATTTTCGTTGCGAATTTTAAACTAAATATGTCACTGTAAGTAAAAATTATTTTTTCAAACTTCTAACGGGGTCAAGGAGCAAGGACTTGTGGTAAGGAGAGATTATCTCTAAACTTATTTCATGGCAATGTTCTTACTACTTCTGTTGATATTGGCGGTGGCTACTGAAGGATTGGGAATAGATACTTACAGGTTGGTACCCTACATATTAATCGCTACTACTGCAGTTTTGGCGTTAATTGTTAGCTTGCCAAATCTAAAAATCAAAATCTCAAGGCTCTCTTTCCTAATAAGTATGTTTTTTCTGGTTTCGATTGCAACTGTGCTAGTCTCAAAAATAGTCCGTATCTCAATTTTGTATCTACTACTCTACTTCTCGATTGCTGCCATCTCTTTTTTTATTTATTCAAACAAACAAGTATTTTCCAAACTATTGGTGAATGTTGTATTGGCGCTCGGAGTTTTTTTTTCAATCTACTCTACTTTTCTTGCTAGTTTTGCCTCAAAAATGCGCCTTCTGATACCAAAAACCGGCTATCAGTTCGTCTCATCAAGGTATGGATCACATAACCATCTTGGCGATTTTCTGGTTTTACCGCTAATCGCTTGCTTTTACTTCCTGCTAAACAAAAAGTATTCGGGGAAATCTAATTTTGTGTACTTGATGCTTACCCTCTTTTTTGTCCCTTTTTTCTTATTTTCGTATTCAAGAAGCGCTTATGCTGCTCTAATTTTAGCTTCAGTATTGATGGTATTTGATTTTGCCAAAAACAAAACTCTCAAAATATCAAAAATTGCCATCATAGCATTGATTTTAATGATCAGTATAGCCGGACTTTTTCTTTTCTCGATTGGAAAAACACCCGACAAGTCTTTCCTGAGTCAAATAAATCGGCAGCTTACCAAGAGAAATGAGCTCTCATACAAAAGCGTCTGGGGAGAAAGAAACGAATATTTGAGCCAGGCAATTTATTCTATCAGAGACTATCCAGTCTTGGGTGTTGGCCCAGGTAATTTTGGCTATTCCTCAAGAAAATACATGGAGAAGAAGAGAGAGTTGACAGAAAGCGCGCACAATATATTTTTTGATACTTTCGTTGAAAACGGCATACCGGCGACGATTCTTTTTATATTAATAATTGCCGAACTTCTTATTAAAAGCCGAAAGAATGTTTATTTATATATGGCAATTGGTGCTCTTATCAATTTCCAGACTGATTACACTTACCGAATCTACACTTTTGTCCTACTTTTCTTTGTGTTGTTGGCGCTGAGCTACGAAGATCGATCTGAAAATACTTAATACTGGTAGTAAAGGCCGTAGATATCAAGCTCAGAGTGAGGTGCTATCTGAACGCTTGAATTCATCACTTTCCCCGAATCATAGAGGGAATCAGCAAGTACAATTGTCTTGTTCCTTTTTCCCGCAACGAGAAGAGTTACAGATTTACCCGAAGGATTTACAATCAGTCCAACTTTTGCAAAATTGGGTCCTTTTGCATTTTCCTTCTTTAACGTAAAGAACTGAGATTTATTTTTAGACCTCGCTTCAAGAATCCAAACTTTATTTTTGGGATAGTAAAAAACTCTCAGATGTCTGTACTTTGAATCCTGATATTTAAAACTGTTTCTAAATACAAGACTACTACCCTGCGTGGCAGAACTTCCCTGCACATTGGTAAGCTCCATATCTATCCTAATATTGTCTTTTATCTTGACTGAACTACTTGCGATTGGGGCGAATAAAAAATTATCAGTCCCATTGACAAGTTTTTTTGGCTCAATCGGCCTGACAAGGACTCTTGTGACTACGTTTGAAAGTGCATTATTGCCGCGCTTACCTACACCGGAATTTGGAGAAAGAAACAGAGAGGAAGATTTTGTTTGAGTCGGAAGAAAAGAGAGAAATTTAAAGTTAGAAGACAAAGGAAGAATACCAAAATAGTTGAGTGTGGACAAAATCAGGATAATAAGGACACCCGCTACCCCAACCTCTACCAGTGTCGATCCTAAAGATGAAGCCTTCTTTGAATTATTATCCATAAATTTATGGTAGGTAAAAAGCAAACGATTGTCAACCCCGCGCTTAAAATAAAGTCCTTTGTTGAATAAACAATTGACAATTTGAAGCCACGGAAGTAAGATAAATCGCTATGGCAGGCAAAAGTTCCCCTATTGGTTTTATTAAAAAACTCAAACTCTTAGACTATCTAATCATTATCCTGGTTCTGCTTGCCGCTGTAATTTTTTACAAATTTGTCCACCACAAACAAAAATGGATTAATGTTACTGCTCTTGCCTACTCTAACGTCTTCCTGGCAAATTCTATGCAACCTCAAGACTACGAGGTTGATTCGTCAGGAAAAAAAATTGCACTCGTTAGAAGTTTTGAAACCGTTGATACGCCAGCTTTAAATGGGAATCAATTCGTCAACAAGCTCTTAATAATGAATATAAGTATGCTCGTTGACACCAATTCACGCTCCACCGTTCTTCAATATAAAAATCAGCCCCTGGCAGTAGGATCGCAGATTGATTTAAATTTTAACTCGGCAAAAATTCAAGCTTACATATCCGAAATTGAAGGAAGCATTCCCAAGAAAATGGAGGAACGGATTCTAACCGTTATCATTTACAATCAGTGGCCTTGGTTTGCAGATTCAATTAACATAGGAGACTCACAAACAGATACATCAGGTAAAAAAATAATTGAGGTTATCTCAAAAGAAGTACGTCCCACTCAAGTAGTAAATGTTGTTTCTCCGGGAGAGGTTGTGGACTATACGGGCTCCACAAAAGTAGATATAACACTCAAATTGAAAACACAAGTAGAAAAAATTAATGATAAATACATATTTCGGGGATACAATAACATTTTCGTTGGCAAGGCAATCCCCTTCACATTAGGAAACGTTCAGATAAATAGTGCTGCTATAACAAATATTGAATAGGAGATGCCCCAAAGCATAATTCTCACTTATACCTCAGGACTTCTCAAGGAAAGCGAGCTACTCAAGTGGGCCTACAAACAGGTAGATCCGGACGAAGAGTTTAAATACCAAAGCGTTATTACCGCGAGCCTTCAGGAGCCCGTTTTGGCCTTAAATAAAATTGTGAGTTGGGTTGCTAATCAAAGTTATGTTTCAAGAATCACGAGCAGAATAGATCTTAAGTCTGTCATTCTCTTTATATTCATCGTGTCCCAGGTTATCTTTCCGGGGTATGGAACCGAAGACACGGGGATTGCCCTACTTCCTGGGAGCCCAACTGGCAGTATTGCTCATGGAACAGGATTTGCTTTAAACCTCATGGTTTTTGCTTTATCTTTTGGGGCAGTTTTATTAGTCTTTATAAAAGATTTAGCAAAAAATCCTAGAGCATTCAGGTTGTCTAAGTTTGAAATTATTTTGGTATTTTTCCTGATGAGCCTTGTTGTATCGTCAATTTTTAGCACATATACAGGTATTTCTTTTGTTTGGCTTATAAAGGTTTTGCGAGGAGTCTCAGTGTATTTTATTTTTTCAAGGCTAATTTTGAAGAAAGGCAATTTTATCAGTGTTTGTTTCGCTTTCTTGGTTTCAATATATATAGAAGGAGCTCTTGCTATAATTCAATATCTCCACGGGGGGTTTATAGGTTTACCAATTGAAAGCGCAAACAACACTACAACTGTCACTCAACTTTATACCGTACTGAATAATACACCCATTTTCAGACCCACAGGTACTCTTTCTCAAGAAAATGTTTTGTCTTTCTTTATTGCATTTTCAATTCCATTCGTGCTTGTTTTATTCCTAAGCAAAAAATCTATCACAAAAATTTTCGCAGGGGCTGGTTTGATTTTGGGAATCCTCACCACTCTTTTGACATTATCACGGTGGGGTTTTATAACAATAATATTCTCCTCTGTAACTTTTATTTTTCTAAACTACGTTGTAAAACCTAAAAAATTAGACACAAGACCCCTGCTGTGGGTTGCAGGAACTATTACAATCCTACTCTTTGTTGTATTCGCTTACAAAGCTGATTTTTCTACTCGTTTCTTGGCCTTATCCGGAAATGATGGAAGCCTGACAAGCAGAATGCAGCTTATTATTCAATCCATTTATGTTGTTGCTTACAAACCTCTCTTGGGCACAGGAGGAGGGACTTTTTCACAGTATTTAGTGGCTAATGACTACACCCCATTAAACATCGCCGGAACATTTCCTGCACCGGTTCATAACATTTTTTTACTTTTGCTTTCCGAGTCAGGAAGTATAGCGTCCTTATTTTTCGCATCACTTATTCTCTACTTAATCTTGACATTTATTAGAAACTCCCTTGTCAAAAAAACAAATATAAGTCCGTTCATAGTAGCGCTCTTTGTATCATTTCTAACCTATATATTTAGTGGACTTTGGACCATCAAGGGACTGGACGAACACCTAATTATCGTTTTCTGGATAGTTATTGGTCAATATTTTAACGAAAACAAAAAATTAGCTACAGATTTAACTATTTGAATTATCCTGTGTATGGTTCCGACTGAAGTAAAGTGTGTATCTACCAGCTATCGTTGATATACGTTCAATTATAAAAAGTGGCAAAATTTTTATTGATTTTGAAAAGTACTTATTTCGAATTAAAAAGCCTAAGAGATTCAAGAACCTTATAGACCACCAAAACGTATTTCTCTTAGGAAAAAGGTGGGGCCATCTGAGTTGGGCCCTCATTACTTCGCTTCCTGCTCCGAATCTTTGCTCTATAAACTTTGGCAAGGTAGGCCTTTCCCAATGATAAACTTTGATTCCCGGGTCGAAGAGAATTTTTTTACCTTTATCAAGAAGCCTTTTTGAGTATTCAAGATCTTCCCCGTGTTTCCAAGAAACACTATAAAGAAGTTTCATTTTTTTCAACTCTTTTAATTTAAACGACGAGTTTTTAGCATCTGCATAAAAAATGGGACTTATACTATCAAGGAATGATTCACCAAAATGATAAATAAGACCTTTTTCCGCTATAATATTTTCCTTAAAAGCGCTCTCTTGTATCAATTGTCCTATTATGCCTATTGAGTTATTTTTTGGTCTGCTTATAGCCCACCCCACAACAACTAAAACGTCGGGGTGATCATGGTGGCTTTTTAAAACGTTTGATACCAAGGTCGGAAAAGCTTCACAATCATCATCAAGTGTAACCAAAATATCACCTGTTACTTCCCTTAAAACCCTGTTTCTGGCGTTTGAACGACCTATTTTAGGTTCAAAAACGTATCTTATGTTCAGTTTATCTTTGAATGATAGAACCGTTTCTTTTGTATTGTCGGTTGAGTTGTTGTCAACTACTAAAACCTTGAAGTCCTTGTGAGTTTGTTTAGTCAAAGACTTAAGACATCTTTTTAGTTGATCTGCTCTATCCTTAGTTATAATCGCAACTGTTACTTTCATCACCAATAACCTAACTTTCTCAAATTCTCCATGAGTTTTTCTTTGTCTCGTTCTCTTCCCGATCGCTCTCCCCCACCTTTTGTAGCCTTCTTTGTAAAGGGTTTTTCTCCAAGTGATCTATATCCTTTTTTATATAAACTTACATATGGAACTCCAAAGTGCTCGATATATTCCCAAATGTCTTTCTCAGTAAATTGCAGGATTGGATGAACTCGCCCGTGGTCTTTCCTTTTTGAAAAATAAGTTTCTTTTGAACGTGATTCATGTTCATCCCAACGAATTCCGGCAACAAGAGCTTTCAGTTTGTATTTTTTAACGACAGTATTTATTGCTGTGATCTTCATAAGCCTAGACAGTTCTTTTTGACGATCCCGATCTCTTGTGTTTTTAAACTCTTCAAGCTCTTTTTTTGAATGTTTAATAGTAATTACATCAAGATTCCAAAGTCTCTTCATCTTCTCAATAAACTTATAAATTTCGTCAAACTCCATTGTTGAATCATTAAAGATTATTCTGAATGGAACTTTTCCATTAAATGCAAGGCGGATTAAATGCAAAAGAACGGTTGAATCTTTGCCACCAGTCCAGGCAATGCCAATTTTATCTGCGGGATATTTCTTGGCAGCTTTGCGAATCACTCCTAGGCTTTTTTTTACCTTTTTTTGAAGATCAGGATTTGTACTTAGCCTTTTAAAGTTGAGCTCCTGAATTAAATTGTGAAGTTTTTCTTCAAGCTCTTTTGCGAGTTTTGGTTTTTTATTAACGAGATTATTTTTTTCCTTGGGATCAGCTTTTAGATTATAAAGCTCACGGTTAATAATCTTTAAATTTTCTGAAGGCATTATTTTGGTCAATTCTTCTTTTTTGCCGGCAATCGTCTCAATAAATTTATAGTTCCTTACCCTAATCCCCCTCCTTCTAGTTTTTTTCAAAGTATTAAATCTTTTTTTCTTCAATATGTCTTCAAAATAAATCGATCTATTCTTTCCTCCCAATATTTCTTTTCTGTTCAGGTCAAAAGAAATACCATCAATACCCGAGGGCGTCTTAATGTTCAAGGCTCGCAACAAAGTGGGAAAAATGTCTAAATTATTAACTAAATTTTCTACTTCCTGATTTTCAATTTTGGGACTGCTGAAAAACAGGGGAATTTTGACAACGTTTTCATATAGTAAATCGTGTGCAAACGGTGACCCACTCTCATAAAAATTTTCGCCGTGGTCCGAGGTAAAAATGATAATGGAGTCATTTATTTGATTCGTTTTTTTTAGGTAATCAATTAATCTTCCCATTTGGGTATCAATATGTTTTATCTCCGCTTCATAAGTACGATCAACAGTATCAAGTAAATAAGAGGCAAACCCTTTTGGATTCACATGAGGTTCATGAGTATCCCATAAATGCAGGTATAAAAATACTTTCTCTTCCAAATTTTTATTTAAGAGATTAATCGCTTTATCGAAGACTTTCTCCGCTGTATCATATGGGTAATGTGGGTTCTTTGAAAAACAAAAGTAAGCCCTGGTAAAAATTTCTCTTCGGAAAATACGTACTGTCAAGCTTTTTAGAGAATTTAGGTAAAACAGGATGGGACGCGCCTCAAATCTAAACTCAAGGGGTTTAAAATCTCCCAAAGGGCCAGAATAATAATCAAAACCTCTTTTGAACCATAAACCTAACCAGTCTATTGCTAGAGTTTTATAACCATTTTCTTTTAATATCTCTGGGAGAAATTTGTTGTTTTTAACATTGAGTTCTTCCTCTTTTGATATCAGATATTCACTGTCTACGTTTGCATGATTTACTAATCCCAGATGCAAAGGATAATAACCGCTCATAATAGCAGCGATCGAGGGGAAAGTTTTAGTTACCGTTGCATAGGCGTTTTTGAAATCCACGCCATTTTTCTTGAGATAGTTTACGTTAGGAAAATTCTTTATACTGTCTTTTTTTTCCAAATTTATCTGCCTTAACGTATCGGCAACTATGAAAATTACTTTCTTAAATTTAGGGGTTTTTTGCTTTGACATGTGTTGAATTATACAAAATTCTCCACCCGACTCTACATAGGAAAATCGTATTGCCAATAAGATATCTTTTCCATAGTCTCCCAGGTTCCTTATAAGCTCTGTAGACCCACTCAAAACCAATTCCCCTAACCCATCTAGGAGCTCTTGGTATTTCGCCCGCAATAATATCAATCGCTCCACCTACTCCAAAAAATGCGCTAGCATCAATATCTTTCATATTCTGATCTATCCAAAGCTCTTGCTTCGGCATACCCATAGCGACGAACAATATTTTGGGCTTAGCTTTGTTAATTTCTGATATGACCCCACTCGCCTCTTGTTCATTAAAGTATCCATCACGTCCGTTGACTTTAAGTCTTGGGAATCTTTTTTTAAGATTTTCCACAGCTCTTTTTGATACATTCTTCGTGCCCCCCAAAATATACAAAGACCACTTTTTTGATTGGGCGTACTCGAGGACCTTAAAGATGAAATCCAACAAATTGGTCCTCTCTTTAAGGGGCTTTCTCAGTATTCTTGAGGCTATAACTGTACCTATCCCTTCCGGAAAAATAAAGGAGGCCCTATTAATTGCTCTCCTAAAATTCTTATTTGTTTGATAAAGATTGATTGTCTGAGGGTTGGCACAAAGAAAAGATTTTTTTTTGCCAGTTTTAATAAGATCAAGGACTATACTAGCTATGTTATTAAGATCAACATTTGCAACGGGGACTCCCAGAATGTTCCTCCTTAGATACTTGGTCATATTAAAAAAGTGAGGCCCAAATTCTCATCGCGTCTCCCAGTTTCTTCCAGTATCCACCTTTTGTAGCAATTTGAACTCCCAGCTCTTGATAACAATCTTTCACTGTATTTCCCTTCAAGGAAAAGTCCCTGACGCTTTTCCATAACCATTCATTGTCAACCATTCCAGATTTTTCCTTTGCGATGTTTACGTCAACATTTGATGCTCTTGAGTGTAGAATAGAAGGCCCACCTGACGAGACGGCAAGACCCAAATGATCACAAATCTTCTTCATAAAAATTCCTGCCCAAATATCATCAAACCTATCGTATGGCCATTTCTTTCCATTTGAATCTTGTCCCATTAACATAAAATATAAAGCAGGAATAATTTCTCTTCTGAAGGCAAGATTCATCCCACACATTGGAAAAAACTTACCATATGGGACCTTGGCTATCTCCGAGAACTGCGGTGTTCTAAAGCGAGGGTTCTTTTTTTGAGTTAGACCATCAAGATCTGGAATATTAGACCAAAGCCCGTGATGAATCACTGTTTTTTGATTTTGTTTTCTTATTTCATAAGGGTATCCCCGTGGAAAAACCGGTAAATCTTCAATTGTGTTGAACCAAGAGTCATTGCCCCACTCTTTCTGTAAATTCTGAAAAATTTGACGAAGATATCCGCCTTTTGTAAACCTTGTTTCTGGCAAACAATCATCATCGAGAGTCAATATGTAGTCCTCCTTTGTCTTCCAGGCTTTATAAAATCCAAACGAGCGAATGGCTGATGTCCGCCTTGGAATAATCCATGATCTTTCACCCAATTCCTTGTCTATCTCTTTCCATGAATAATGCTCTACCCACTCCGGCAATTCAAATGTCTTTTCAGGATTATCCTCAACTATAATAACGCGGCTATTTTTAAACTCTTTCTCCCAGGCTCCCATGAATGGAGTAATTGATTCTTGACGAATCGTAGGAATGACAATAACAAAACGACGAGGATCAAACCTGCCCATATTAGCTTCCTATCTTACAGTATTTTTATTCCTGTGTGAAGAAGCTCTAGGCTATTCGCTAAATACTATTGGCTATTTGCTAGTATCGCAGGGGATAATTTTGTTTTTAGTCAAATAATTGAATAGATCATTAACAATCACCGTATACCCTTCCTTCGTTGGATGATTATCGTTGAGATGATAGAGATCGTCGCTATATATATCAGGGACTTTCTTATAGAAATAGGTATCCTTTCTAGCTTTTGAGAATTTGAGGATAAGCTCTTCATATTGCTTATTTAGTAAAGGACTGGAAAACAGTACCAGTTTATTTTTGAAGTAATCATTTATTGAGGTCAGATGGTTATACTGGAGTGTCAAAAGATTTTTCTCCCCTCCGAGGGAATTTATAACATTAGATTGCATTTTGGAATACAGATCGTTGAATAAACCAAAATTTTTCGGAGCCACATACTTTGAAAGGAAATCTTTCTGAGGCTGCTGTAATTCATTAATTCTTCTAAAATCATCGCCTATAAGAAGCCAGAGAACTAAATCCGGATTATATTTTTGACCCCTCAACCTATATCTTTCAACAGTGTATTGTATATCATAACCTTGAAGTCCAAGGTTTATTATTTCGAATTTAGAAATCTTTTTCGATGTGCATAATCTATTAAGTAATACTTCTAGCTGTGAGGGATAATTATCTTTGGTATTAACATTTAACCCAAACGTGAAGGAGTCTCCAATTGTAGCTATTCTATATATACCTTTCTGCTTTTCTGTAGGGTAATTTTTTTCCTGGTTGAGACTATCTTTGTTTATGTGGAAGGATACATTTGAACCATAAGAATACCCTAGCGTCTGCAAGAATTTTGGATCTACACTCCATACAATATTAGGTTTTGGTTCGTAAAAATGCTTTAGGCCATAAACAGGGTTGTTAACTAAATATGCTAGGTTTAGAGGATTTAAGGATACCGTTGGTTCATTCTTTTTAAATATCGCAAAAACAAATGCAACAATGATTACTAACTCAAAGATAACAAGGTAGACAATAATTCTCTTCTTCATTTCTGCCTAGAGCTTACGTGAACAGAAGCAACTCTAGGCAAGTATTTATTATACAGGTTAAGGACTTAGCTATTTACCGGCTTTTGCCGCTCTATCCTCGAGGATTTATTTTTGACGTGCGTTTACCCAGGCTTTCAGGACTTCCAAAACTGCAAAGAGTGCTGGTTTTGGTTTCAAATTATCATCAAACATGGTAGCATCAGCATCTGGAGAGTACAGTTTTGCGGTTTTTTGCGATTCTAGCCATGAATACTTATCTCCGGGAGTCCAAAAATCAATACTTTTTACTCCAAAGTCCAAAGCAAGTTGAGTTACCATTCTATAGACTTCTGCCTGCTTCTTGAGTCTATCCAGATCATCTTTTGGAAGGTATTTCAAGCTCACATCCATTTCTTTGATTCGAATAGGTCGCCCATAAGACTTCCATGTAGCAAGAAGTTCATCTGCTGAAGGTGGATTTGCTCCATCAAGATGCATCTCCAACCCCACTGTATCTACTAAAGGCCTGCCTTTATATGGTTGATTTAACTTATCAACTACAGCTTTCGTACGTGCGTATCCTGCTCCCGATCTAGTCTCATTCTCTATGTCCATATATATCAACTCTATATCCGGATCAGTGTCCCTAGCCTCTTTGAAAAGTATCTCTGCAAGTTCCGGACCAATCGTACTTCGTAAAACGTCTGAACTGGAGTTGTTCAGATATTGAAACTCGCTTAATATGACCCACGAGCTTATTCTACCTTTGAAGTGAGTTATCGTATCGCGTACCCGTGCTTTCGTAATATCTATTAATTGGTCGCGAGAAATTTTTCCCTCCCTTACACCCTTAGTTACCCAATCAGGAACATCTTGACTGTATATCAGTGAGTGCCCATTAATTTTCATCCCATGTGCAATTAAGTAATCAACTGTTTTATCAGCTAAACCATAGTCTATAACCCCTGGTTGTTTTTCAACATTCTTCCAAGAAATATCATCAGCTAATGATCCAGACGTAAATTCCTTAGTCTTCATCGTGGCCAAATCTGGAAGAGTTGAGATGTTCTGATTGCTTATACTTGTTCCCATTTCTACTCCTCCTTTATTTGCCCAATAAGGAATGTGATTAGCTGGGTCGTCCTCTTCTTTTTTAGCGGGAGTCTCATTTTTTGCGGCTGGAGTCGGCTCTGCTGCTTTTGCTGCGGTGGGAGGAATCTGTGAGACATCGGGTTTGGCTGCTGCAGCCTGCGTTTGAACTATAGCGGGACTATCCGGCGTAGCAACTGCTTTGTTATCTGCTGCTCCACCAGCACAACCAACAAGAAAGGTTGTAGCTACTACTGGCCCTGCATATTTTCCTACCCTTTTAAATTGGCGTTCTGCCCACTCGGCTATTCTATTTTGTTCTCTTCTATCTTTTTCCGAGGTTTTAGATTCAGTCTCAGCCGGTTTAGTGTTAGGCGCAAAAACTGTACCTTCGGGATATGGTTCTCTTCTGAAATCTTCCGTAGAAGGCTTGGCATTTGTTTGTGAATCTGGTCGATTGGTTTTAAGACCTGAGGCGGGAAATACCTCTTCTAACGCTTGCCCTAGCTTTATTCTGGCAAATTCTGCATTTGTATTTCTAATGATCTCATCTCTTATGGATTCTGGGCCATCCTGTGTGGGTTTTCGCTGGGCAAGAGCCTCGTTAAAATCAATAATATCGGCTGAAGGCCCATCTTTAAGGCCTCTCCTTTGGGATATAACAGACTCTCTTCGCGCGTATTTTCTACCTGGACCTTCTATTTTACGGCCACCTATTGGAACTGCTCCCAAACCTGTTTCTTGTGGTGTTCTTTCTGCTGCCATGTTTTTAGCTTAAAAACTATAAGCTGTTACCCTGATTTTCTCACTTTTCACAGCGTTTGTCAACAAAAACTCTGTAAGAAATCGAGGCTAAATTCATATGGTATACTAAATTCATGCTCAATAAGCTTGCCGAGGCAAAAGACTTGATAATTTTCTTCAAAAAGACCAACAAGCTTTACTTTATTCCCTTCATATTACTGCTCGTAATTTTTGGTCTTCTAGCTCTTTACGCCAGCATTTCCCCTGTCCCAATCTTCCTCTACCCTCTAATCTAACCCTGAGTAATATTGTGCTAAAATTACGCTATGAATTTATTGCTTCAAAGGGTCATTGCCTTGGTTGGATTAATACTTGCCTCTCCCCTACTTACCCTTCTCTTCTTCTTGGTAAAACTAGGCTCAAAGGGGCCTTTCATTTTTAAGCAAAAACGGGCCGGAAAGAATAAAAAACCGTTCACGATGTATAAAATCCGTACAATGGTTGAAGGAGCGGAAAAGCATCAAACAAAATATCAGGGAATGAATGAAGCAGATGGACCCGTTTTTAAGATCAAAAATGACCCCCGTTACACTAAGATTGGCAAATTCTTGGCAAAGTCAGCAATTGACGAACTCCCGCAGCTTTGGAATGTGGCTCGCGGTGAAATGGCACTTGTTGGTCCGCGTCCCCTACCTATAAACGAGGCCAAAAAAGTTCCAAGCGAGTATAACAAACGCTTTTCTACTCTCCCTGGTATGACCTCCTTGTGGGTGGTTGGGGGACTGCACACGCTCAAATTCAAAAGGTGGATGGAGCTTGACACTGAGTATGCAAAGAGCAAATCTACGCTTCTTGATGCCAAGATTTTATTTCGGACCTTTATATTAGTACTGAAAATGGTTTTTGGCAGGAAGATCTAAATTTTGGTGATTTTGACTTCCACGGGAAGTTTGGTGGCGTTTTTAGCTAAATCAAATGTAGTTGTAAAAAGAATTGAGTCGCCGGCCTTTAGCTCGTCAAAATCCATACTCTCCTCGTGATCCTTAACCAGCTTTGTGACGGTGACTTTTGTTGAAGCAGGAAAGTACCAAGTTGAGGAATAGCCTTCCAGCTTTATGCCTTTTTTGTAAAAAAAGCTTACCAATGCCATATCAGACCCTTTTATCACCTCTTGTATTTTTGTCTTGTCGGTAATAACCACTCGGGCAAATGTAACGTTACGGTCTTTGTAGTTTTTATTGAGATAGGATAATTTGTCGGGATTTATACCGACAACTTTCGGTCCTTTTTTTGATGGAGTTGGTACGGTAATAGATTCTTCATTGTTGGAAACCAAAGGCGTTGCTGGGTGATAAAATAAGAAAAAGACCTCAAGACCGATTACTGCAACCAAAGTTATAAACAGG
Source organism: uncultured Gammaproteobacteria bacterium (assembly GCA_964452165.1). Lineage (GTDB taxonomy): Bacteria > Patescibacteriota > Microgenomatia > Levybacterales > GWA1-39-11 > GWA1-39-11. The sequence goes on from CAYVKP010000005.1 coordinate 43,886, forward strand.
GCAGTCAGAATTGTTTTGAGCATAAATTAAGTATAAGCTTGTCGGGCAGAATCAGTCAACCTTTTCTTTTTTGAAGCGTAGAATATCAATGCTATAAGAAGAATTATAATTCCAACCGAGTTTTCGATTCGTGAAGTAAGAAAAGAGGTCCTGAAAACAAATTCCTGGGTAAAATTCCAGGCCGCGTGAAAGCCGAAAATTCCCCACAGACTTCCCTGATCGATGTTAAGCCTGTAAAGTCCGCAAAAAATACCGAACAATATCATGGCCGTAAAAAGCGGAAGGTCAAGTCTGCCGGTAAAAAAATGGTAGAGACCAAACAGTACCGCCGAGATAATAATCGCGGTACCGGACTTTACATAGGGGGTCAAAACCTTATTAAGGTAGCCTCGGAAAAGGATTTCTTCGCTTGCTGCCTGAACACTTGTTATAATAATGCCAGATAAAAATAATCTCAAGACCCCGCTGAAACTGAAGTTTTCCGTAAACTTAACATGGAAGACGATAGAATAAAATACGATTAGTAAGCTTAAGCCGATTACTCCAACAGCAAATCCTCGTACCCATTTGATAATCCATTTTTGAGAGAACGAAATACCCAATCCCGAGAGTGTAAGCCCGTCCCAAAATTTTGCGAGTAGAAGCATGAATACGACACCTACAATTCTAGGTAAAATACGCAACATTATCCTCGTCAAGAAGTTGTTGTGAAGCTGTAAATGTACCACCCTAAAAACAAGAATTAGCAGGCTATCAACCCAGAAAAGAATAAGAACATAGATCAGGATCAATATGAGAATCTGGAGCGATAAATGAATTATGTCTTTTAACCTTAATTGGTGCACGGTATTATTCTATTTTTAGATAAATAATTTGATATATCCTCAGCAATTATACTCTGCCCCTTTTCGTTGGGGTGGGCATCGGCTTTAAAGACTCCTCCAAATTGATATATGTCTCTTAGAGTATCTACGAGGAAAGAATTTTTTCGAGCGTCGATGAGATTTTTAACCTGTTTCTTCTCCTCAACTGAGACAGTCCTGGGATCTAAAATAAATCCCAGTTTTCCCTTATATGTATTGTCTAAATTTTTAATTTCGGTTAGCTGATAATTGAAGATATTTGCATCTCCCAAGCTTTGTCTGACAGCATTTTTACCCATATCCCACTCTACAAAATATTTTGCTTCGCTCCACTCTTCCTTGAGTCTCCCGTTTTTCTCAGCTGCTGAAAGACGGGAGAAATATATGGGCATAGTCGCCTCCGTTATTTTTTTAAATTCCGTTTGATACCATAACACAAGGTCCGGATTATATTTTACTCCCCTTATTCTGAATCTTTCCGCCTCGTAAACAGCATCGTAACCGGGCACTCCTAAATTTATGACCTCAACTTGACTGATGTTACTGCATTTCAAATTTTGATTCAGCCTGGTCTCAAGAAGTGCGGGCCAGATCTTGTCCGTATTAACATAGATTCCAGCGGTAAAAGAGTTTCCCAAAACAGCTATCCTAAACGTTTTATCAGGTTTTTTAATTGAGAAATTCTTAACTGAATAAAGAGTATCCTGGTTTACCATATATTTTACGGGTCCTGGGCCGTCAAGCGGAACACTTTCTGAAATATTTATGCCGGGTTTAGGCTCGTAGTAATACTTAAACTTAGAGCTGTTGCCAAAAGTGTAATCCTTGGCCCAAAGGGGGTCAATAGATATGGAAGTCTTGTGATATATCTTGTATCCAATAACTGCCATAACAAAAAGTTCGAAGGCTACGAGGTATATAAATATTCGCTTTCTCATGATATTATGTTAGCAAAATTACGATGGATATTCTTTACGTTAAAATCGGTGGTTTCAACATCAAAATTACACTTACAAAAAGGCATGACGTTGAAGCGAATTTTGCATTTCTACGTAACCGAGTTGAGATGGATCTACTGGTATATCTGCGAAGTTTTCTAGTTTTTGAAAAACCAAAAAGAATAGATTTTGAGATTGTTTTTGTGGACGAACCGGAAGTAAAACTTATAAGATTGCCAAAAACAAAGACGGAATACACCCCTCTTCTTGAACGAGTTTCAAATAAAAAAATTGTAACTTATTCACTAATCTCTTCATACCAGTTTGAAAGAATTTTAAAAAATGTAATATTTGATCTTTTGAAAACAAATGGCGGATTCGCCATACACGCATCAGCGGCCAGCGTTAAGGGAAAAGCCTATCTTTTTTTAGCAGAAAGTGGCGGCGGAAAATCAACGACAGTTGAATTACTAAATAACAAGTACCATATATTGAGCGATGACATAACTGCTATTCGAAAGCTAAAATCGCGCTACTATGTATTTCAAACTCCTTTTGTAGAAAAAGCCTGGTGGATTAAGAAAAAACAAGATCTCTACGAAGTTGATAAGATCTTCTTCCTTAATAAATCTAAGGAATTTGATATTGTAAAAATTAATGATCAGGATAGAGCAAATGAGACTGTTCTTAATCAAATATATGCTGCTCAAGAACCTGACGAGCGCACTCTTAAAAATGTGCTCGGATTTGTGAAGAAATTTAATAAATATCACGATCTTTATTTTGATAAGGATAGTAAGAAACTGGAGAAAGTAATTGAAAAATCAAAATGAAGGTTAAAAAAGGCATTGTAACTCAAAAAAATGGTGCAAAGATTACGATTTTTGACGGTGAACATTCGGCGTTTTACAAGTTTAACGAAACCGCATCTTTGATTTTTGAAAAATTAAAGAAAGGATTAAGCAGGCAAGAAATCTTGGACATGATGGTTAACAAATACGATATTGCAAGAAAAACTGCTGAGAAAGACTTTGACCAACTCGTGAAAGAGATGAAATTACGTGGGATTATCTCAGATTAATTTTTTTTAATACTTCGGATAGTTACAAATACTATTGCAGCCAGTACTTTTGGGTTCAAAAAGATAGTCATCTTACGCCAGAGAGGGCTTGGCGACAGAGAAAAAAGAAGCTCGAAGTGCTTACCTTTTTTTTCCGGATCATCGCTTCTGAAGATATCCAAACCCCTAAGGTAACTTTGAATTTGTTTAAGACTACTCTTCCCGGGTCTTATGCTTTCTATAAATTTACGATCAAAACTCAGGCTATAATATTTTTCCAAAATAAGGAAAACCGGATATACAAAATTTTTTAAATTGAACTCGGAAACGGTTTGCTCAACTTTTGCATAATCAACGCCTCCAGCAATTATTTGGGCTATAAAGTCAAAGCGGTAGGTACCTTTGAAATGGTGTTTAAAAAGATGTAAACATAAAAAGATTAATAAATTTTCCTTGCTTGGAATGGCGAAATTCTCACCATTTACGTTGATCTCCACTCTCTCATTAAGGATCTTACGGGTAAGCCGGTCGACCAAATTGCCCGGATAGAGACTGTCCACGTTTCCCAGATGACTCATCAGAAAAGATGCCTGAGCGTGAATATCGAATATTATCAGGAAGCCTTTGAAGAATTTGTAGTAAGAAATCTCGGGACTTTCCCTCACCTTTGTCCCGGTAACCGAAATCTCTTCTATCTGTTTGTAACCAAGTCGAGACATAATCCTGGCTACCTTGCTTAGGCTATTTTTATGAGTCAAGATATCGCAATCACGATAAACTCTACTGGGTTGTTTTCCGGCAAAATATAAATATAGAGGTAAGCCCTTTAAGAAAAGGTGGTTAATTTTCTGTCTTTCGAGCGCTTTTTTGACTTTTAGTATTTCTCCAAAATATAACGTTGACTGAATTAAATAAAAGCCTTCGATATCTATAATTTGCCCTTCTCTTTTTACTTTATAGACAGTTCCGATTACATTTCTTGGATAAATTTTTCCATCAGAGAAATAATTACTGTCGCCCCGAGTTATAAGGTATTTTTTTGTCTTGTAGATGACTCTGTGGGTGAATACTCTCCTCTTTTTTTTAGCGCAAATAATATCGTTTACTTTAATACTGTCGAACTTTTTTTTCTTAAAATAAATTACATCCCCATCGGAAAAAAGAGGAGTCATGCTATTTCCGTATGTCTTGAGAACTGAAGTTTTTAATAGCCTGGACGTAACATTCACAGGGCTATTCTAACACAAAGTTTCGGAGAATCTTAAGTTGTGCAGCTATCGGAACTTGAGCAACCCGATCCGGTACATGATGTACAACTAGCCACAAAAGCGGGTGGTACAATTGCTAAACCGTCAAAAGAATCCATCATTCTCTTGTTTAAAAAGAAATTAATTTTTATTTTACTCACTTTAATCTCAGGCTTAACATATTTTTTTTTCATATTTTTTGAGTTCAAATCTATTTTATGATATGTAGAGTTTTTAAGTCAATCACTTCTTTCTTTCACTCCTCTGCCCTACAGCAGCCAGATAAATTACTGTCTCCTCAGATGAATTAACATCAATTAAACCGTTAACGTAATCATCTATATAATCGCCTATTGCGCACATCCCAAGATTGAGGGCCGATGCGAGTAGGTAAAAGTTTTGTGCAAGATGACCCGCCTCCTCAAGTATGAACCTATAGCCGCGTTCGCCGTATTTATTGGTATTTCTTTTAAAAATTGTTGTGATTATTATTAGACAAGCTGCTTGTCTGGCCCAGGGAAGAGATGTTATTTTTTTAACGGCTTCTTTGTCAAAATCAGCCAAATACTCTAGACTGTTATTCTTAACATAATAATGATATATTCCTTGAGTAAGCTTCGTATTCTGCGAGATCACGTAAACTTCCAGGGGGAATCTTGCTCCTCCTGAGGGGTAGAATCTCCTCTCCTTAAAATTATGTTTTGGATTTATTCCGGCCGAATAATAAAGAAAACTGCTTAATTTTTTAAGATCAACTGGTTTTCTTGAAAACTTTCTTATCGACTCTCTGTTACCAAGAGCGTCTTTAATGGTCACATTTGGTAATTCCGGTTTTGGAAGTTTTATCTCGGGGAGTCTTGCATAGCCCTTGTAAAAAACCGTCTTCCATTCTTTCGGCCAAAAACGGCGATCCGCATTCTTATTTAATTTACTAAACTTAGTTTTAGGATGAAATTTCTCATAATCAAAGATGGGCTTTCCTAAAAGTTTCTCAAGATAATTATCGCGTTTCATAAGAATGGGTGAGGAACAGGATTTACGTCTTGAAGTTTTTCACCAAAAAATGAGGCGACCTGTCTCAGTCTTTCCATGTTTAGAGACTTTTCTTTTTCACTTTCATACAAATATAGGGGCTCAAGATTTGGTATCAAAACCTTAACTGCAAAAAAATTAAACTTCTTCAGTTCATCAAGTGTTATGTCGATTGAGTAGACAGATCGATCGGTTTTTTTTAGTTTTTTTATTACTTCTGCGAGTTCTGTTTCAGTTGTGCCATTGAATGAGTCCAATTTAGCTGTAAAGTCTCCCGTGATCAAAAAGTTGATGTTCTCTATTGCGGGAGGCGCAATCCAAAGAGGTCCCCTTATCAGCGCGAAATTCTTGGGTTTGGGTTTATTTTCAAAGATGTCACCATTTTTTATCATATATTTCAAGACTATTCTCATCATAAAAGATTCGGTTATTGCACCTATAACAGCGTCTATTGCCCGCAGGCTGGTTTTAGCACCAACTGAGACAGCGGGTCCTACTCCGGTCCTATCAATAACAACAGAGAGGAAAGACGGAACACCAATGTCTGTTGTTATATCAAGGACGTAGAGTTCAAGTTTATATCGTAAGCACTTATTGACGATTGCATTTATTGTTTTATTGTTAAGTTTATCGAGTCTAACCCTGGGGGGAGTAATACCTGCAAGATATATACTGGTGAATGAATCACGTTCAATAGCCTCGTAAATGGCGTTAAGTGTTGCGTGGTTGTGAGAAGAACCTCCCGCTGCCCCCGTACTATTTCTTGGATAATCAAGTGTTGGTTCGCCCTTAAAGAGTTTGTAACGCAAATAAATAAGCTGTGCCGGAAGCAGAACTTTTTTACCGTTCGTCAGATTCTGTCCCCAGACCCAACTCATTTTTTTATCTTTAATCTGATTGTCCTTTGAAAAATCCAGCAGGTTAATAAAATCTGAAGGATTTTTGGAAGATGGACGCTTCACGATTTGTTTTTTTTTGTAAAGTGCGAGAGAGAGTCTTTCCATGAGCTCAAATAAGCATTTTGAGAGTGCTGCTTCCGGTGAATCAAAGGAAAAGCCTCCACCTTCTGAGAATTTACCCCCCACATAACCCTTAAACTTTTTTTTGTCGGGCACAAGTCTTCCATCGAAGCGGAAAAATCCCGGCTCATCATAAAACTCTCCTCCTCGACGTATATCAACCTTTATTCCTTCTCTTGAGAGTTTGTTAATTAGAGATTTTATTTTAGAATAGTCCATGCAGATTGGTTAACTATATTACTATCCCAGACAGCAAAAGTAAACCGGGACTAGTTCAGTTTTCGCAGATATATTTTGGCAGCTTAATTGCATAGGATTTTGTATTTATTTTCGCATTATCCGGTGGAGGTATTTTTTTGTATATAATTCTTGCCTCAATGGTTTTAATTTTTTTGCTTCCATTGTGGTTGCCATTCCAAGTTTGACACAGGAAATAGGCGTAACCTCTTTGGACATTAAATCTTTGTTGGGGACCAAAACTTAAGAAGAAATTTGCCCTGAGATAATTTCTCTGCATATAAGATGGGGTCGCGAGTACGTTTATTTTTGTTCCATCATCAAACTCACCCTGAGCTTCATAAGACCAATTATATACCGGTGGAGCCGGAGCAAACATAGTCCATTTCTGGTTAACACCCAATGCGTATGTCAGAGTAAGGGGTGGCTTGTAACCAAAGTTTACACTATTAAGATTAACTAAGAAAATATATATGATAAAAAATAAAGCGATTAGGTTGAGTGGCCACGAAAAATCTATCAACGTGTTTCTCTTGTTTTCATCTTGAGGAATAGAACAAATAGAATGCCTTCTCTTGGAAATAAAATTGTAAAATAGGTCGCCAAACTTAAATATTCCTGGAATGAAAGTGACCGGAAGAAAAATGAAAAGCATTGGCGAGGCTTTAAAAATGGGCACGAGTGCAGCAGAACGGAGAAATCGTCTACCCTTCCCGTCTTCTACGATCCAGGATTGTTCTTTATCCATAAGTTTTGAAAGTTTTGGGTCTTTCTGAGCCGGAATTATCTGGGCAGAGGGAAGGAGAAAGAATGTTTTAAGAACCCGGCACACCCAATGACATAATCCGCAGTCATGGTCGTAATATATTTTTAACTTAGGAACCTTATTTTCCAGAAAGTTGAATAAACGATCCCAAAATAAGGTGGGGAGCAACCCAAAAAGTGAGACTATATCAATAAAAGGGAATATACCAAGTGCCATAGCTGCCTTAAAACCGAGATGCATGCCAGTCAAGAGAAATATAGCTAAAAGTCTTAGGTATGGAGTGTAAAAAGGGCTCAAAATAAGGAAGGGAGCTAAAATCTCAAGAAGACGAGTTGAATAGGTAATAAGAGACAGAACGTTTAGTGGTAAGTAGGCCAAGATACCTGCAAAGGGGGTTGCTAGAAGTTGAAAATGTACAGCGTAGTAAACTGCGCTATAGTCTTTATTCCACGCCGCACCAGTCTTAAGCATTGCGGCGAAAAAGTAGATAAAACAGATTTGCAGAATATATCCTGCAATCCCCAGGGAAAAAACTCTGTTTGGAAGACTTTTCAAACGAATACTATTCATGCTATCCAAAGAAAACCTTGCATTCCAGGGAACAAACATTCCCCAGAATAATAAAAGTCTCAATATATAATCTCCTCCCAAAAGAACCACTAAATTACGGTTTTGCAGTGAAAGAAGAAGAAGGAAAGATACAATTGTGACCAGCTTTGTTTTATACCCCACGAGAAGAAGGAGCGCAAAAAAAGCGGCGACACCAAAAAGAAACGCTTCAAATTGCCAAGATCCACTTAAGGCATGAAGTGATATTGGATGCCAACCGTATGAGGCAAAGATATATTTTCTAGGTAGGAATCCTTGATCCGTATAAAACTCCACAATAGATGTAGCGCGAAGCCCAAGGTCTGCCAAAATAAGGAGAGCCACGCCTACCCTCATTATCGCCAGAGACCTGAGATCTGTTGAGAACATATCTTTAAGCTTAGCCTTCAATAAACTCATTTATAAATTAGTATAACCAAAACCCACGCATTCATGGTAATTAAAGTGATAAAATCTACCAGCGAATGGAAAAAATCATAGAAAAAATTAGAGATACAAGAGAGACTATCGGGGTTGCAAAAAGACTCCTTGCGCTTGTCTGGCAATACGATAAAAGGGTTTTCTTATTGCATGCTGTTGCAATTGCCGCTCCCGCAGTCATCCCCTTCATCAATGCCTACATTTATAAGCTAATAATCGATTTGATTGTCCATGCTGCAACAACTCACGCGTTCAATTATCATGCGCTGTATATTCTTCTTGCCGCAAGATTTATTACTCTTCTTGTCCAATACTCCGCTTTCTCGCTTCAATCTTTTACCGAACTTCTTATTTGGTCCAGAATTCCAATTTTTCTTTACCAATTAGTGCTCAACAAGCTTGCAAATCTTGACGTTGAGTATTTTGAAAACAGCGCGTTCCGGGACAACCTGCAGAAGGTAAAGGAGAGCTATGTTTGGATGCCGCTTAATATGTTCTCTGCTCTTTTCTACACTTTTCAGAGCTTACTTCAGATGACCGTTGCTTTTGTTGCCATTGCAACGCTTAATCTTGGACTTGCGGTTGGAATAATTGTTGCCGCTCTTCCCTCTTTTATCAACCAGGTTTACTATTCAAAAACCTTGTGGGGGGTTTGGAGCGAACATTCACCGGATCGTAAAAAATTCTGGTATCTATCGGAGCTAATTCAAGACAGAAATGGAATAAAGGAGACTAAAATTTTTGGAACTGCCAAAAAATTCCTCTCAGAAATTGTTGGCATTCAGAAAAAACTTGCAAATGAAAATCTACTAGTTGGGAGAAAGAGGCTTAGAAATTCCGTGCTACTCAACTTTGTAGCAACTTTTATCTATATCTTTATTGAGGGATTTGTTGCGTTTTTGACTATTGCTGGAAGAATTACTCTTGGAAGTCTTTCCTACTTCACCTTCGTTATATGGAATTTTGAAAACGGAGTTTCAGGATTCTTTAACAATGTCTCAAGAGTATTTGACCAAAGCCTTTATGTAAAAGATATTTTTACAGTTCTTGATATGCCAGCCAAAATCCAATTACCCAAAAGTGGTATCAAAATCAAAGCGAGTAAGCCACCAAAGATTGAATTTGTGGGTGTTACATTTGCTTATCCAGGTGCCTCCTCTCCTACTCTCCGAGACTTTTCATTAACCATAGAACCGGGTGAAAAAATTGCATTTGTTGGAGAAAACGGCGCCGGAAAAACAACGATAATAAAACTTTTAGCTCGTTTTTATGATGTTACGGAAGGACAAATTTTAGTCAATGGAAATGATATTCGGCAGCTTGATCTTGTCTCTTGGCACCAATCATTGGGCGTAATCTTCCAAGACTTTTTAAAGTACGAATATACGCTGGCTGAAAATATTCATTTTGGAAAAGTTTATGAAGACTTCAATCTATCAAAAATCAAAGAGGCCGCCGGATTTGCCGGTGTTGATAAATTTGCGAATGACTTTCCGCAAGGCTATCAACAAATGCTGGGACTTACTTTTGAAGGAGGGCGGGAATTGTCTTTGGGCCAGTGGCAAAAAGTAGCTTTGGCAAGAGCTTTCCTGCGGGACGCACCAGTTTTAGTTTTGGACGAACCAACCGCATCAATTGACGCAAAAGCTGAGAAAGAAATATTTGATAAGGTTGAAAAGCTTGGACGCGACAAAACCGTTATCATCATCTCCCACCGCTTCTCAACGGTCAGGAATGCGGACAAAATCTATGTGATTGATCAAGGAAAAGTTGTTGAATCAGGAAGTCACAAATCATTACTTACCGAAAAGGGAATCTACGCAAAGTTATTCAACTTGCAAGCCGAAAGATACAAATAATTAACCTATCGCCAAATCTAAAAGCAAAGCCCTAACATGCACCTGATGTGAATGTGGATTAAACTTCGTATGAGTTCTTTCTCTGACATCTTTTACATGAGCTGGGACGGACTTATCTTCCATTACTACTTCTGCCACTAACCTATCGAGCGCAGAGGGAGAGCTACCCGAATCCAACCTCCTGCTATAAAATCCTCTGAGAACAGCAACCTCGTATGGTGGCAGTGTCCGAAGAGTATAACCTCCATTTACATGCCTCTCAAAACTTTCGTAAAAGCTTGCTATGGTCTGCCCGTCCCACTCAGACCTAACTTTTGCAAGGGATTCGGGTTGTCCATGTCCACGTGAATAATCGGAGAGATAATCTTTCATCGAAACAGCAAAATGGGCAACAAGCTCAGGGTCTTCCTCTCCCTTTTCAGCCATTACTATCTCTGCTCTCATGGCATTAAAACACTCTTCAACTGCAGTTATACTCGCTGAAAATGGTTTACCCAAATCTTCCATAAAACTGGTGGATCTCATGCGGCCGGTTTTTTGATTTTGTCTTCTCGAGCTTTCCCCGAGTGAAACGAGTCTAAAATAAAAATAATCCTTATCCATAACCGTTCCGCCTTCAATAACCGCGGCCATTTGAATTCTTCTTTCAATAAGTTCTCCTTTATAAGTTCCGTCTGCGATTTGATCTATGGCTTTAAAACTGACACTAACTCCTCTTGCCGCATATTGGGCGGAGCGAGTTCTAGAGTCAACTGAACTATCGGGTATTGGTAACCCAAACTTTCTTGACGTCTCTGAAATTGACATAGAAGCTGATTCTAGCAAAAACTGAAGCTATATTCAACTATAGGATTGTTTTAAACTTTGTAATGGGCGCTACATACGGGTTATGGTATAATTGCCGCAAATGCAAGGAAACAACCTAAACCTTCGCAAAAGATTGGATCGAATTTGGGAAGAACCCAACTTCTCATCCTTTTTTCAAAAATATACCAAGCGCTCTCCTATGTCTATAAAGGCCGGAAGAACGGTGTTTTTTGAAGAAGACGAACCCAGAAAACTTTATTTCATAAAAAAGGGTTTCATAAAACTTTTCAGAACCTCGCCTGAAGGAAGAAGTACGGTAGTCTATCTTTACGGTCCGGGGAGCATTCTGGCGCTCCGCGCTCTAACGTCCCACGATAAAAAACTTAAACACACGGCTGAGGCGATGACAAACGTTGAGATCATAACAATTCCTGAAGGATCTTACTTTGACACAATTTCAGAAAATCCGGAATATATAATCGATCTACTCCACGCCTTCATTGAAAGACTCAACTTTACAGAGAGAAAGCTTGAGGGATTTATTTTAACCGATGCAACCGCCCGAACCGCCAATTTTCTATTCGACGTCACCGAAAGATTTGGTGTAAAAAGAGAAAAGGGAATTGAAATTCCTCTACCCCTCACTCATCAAACAATAGCAGAGTTTGTTGGAGCATTCAGAGAGACTGTAACCGTTGCGATGAACAGACTCCGCAAAGAGGGAATTTTGGACGATAAACGGGGCAAAATAACGGTTTTGAGTCTTAAGAAGCTTAAGCAACAGGCATTGATTTAAAAAACTGCTTACGATATAATCGCGACAATGAACGAACAACCCAGACCAAGAAGAGAAGCAACCGGCCCATCTCAAGGCCCAAGAACCCCACAAGAGGGTACGAGTCCGACGAGAAAAACTCCCGAAGGTCCTGATAGAAAAGAGGTATTTGGAGCCCTACCGGGTAATCTGGAACCGGCCGCTCAAGAAGTTGCCGCCGAATTGCAATCTGACGGACTTGACGTAAGAGTAACACGGCTCAGTTCAAGAAGTGATAGATTGGGGCCGGTTCAAAAGTTGGCTCGAAGCAAAGGCCTACGTCCATTTATGATAAAGGGAAGTACCTATGGTATTAAAGTTTTCACTAGTATAATTGAGCTGGCAACGGAACAGGCCAAAGACAAACTTAAAAAACATCCAAAAACAACCCTGACTGCTGTTGCCGGCACAGTAGCTTTCACTGCAGCAGCTATTAAGCTCATAGAAAAGAGACGTCAAGGCAAACAATTGGATGAAAATCCCCGACCTAGATATCCCATAGAATAAGATCTTCGCATTCTAAATCCCCCAGAGCCTAACAAGTAAGCAATATTACAAAATTAGTGTATTTACTCTTACTGAAGCATTTATGAATTGCTGTTTTAATTGTATTATGAAAACTTTTATAAAAACAAAAACAGCAAAAGCGGTTTACAGATCACTAATTTCTTTTATATCCTGGCCCACGACAACTGTTAAAGCATTCTCTGAAGTTTTAAAATCCAATGAATAAAATGGGAAATTTATGTAACTCACCATAGATAACAACCTTATGAAAATTTACTTATTTTGCACAAAATTAATATACAATCTTCTAATCCACCCTGAATACTTTTTCCCAGCACTACTTACAGCATTTTCAAGGAGTTCTATCAAAAATGAAATCTGAAGAAAAACCACCGCTCTCCCCTCTTTTTCTTTTACCAGTTGTGTTGGTTATGAAATTAATTTTATTGCTATTGATGATCTTGCGCTCTAGATAATTTAGCTTGACGTTGTAATAATGCTTACAAAAAATAGGTATTGATTGTTACTGAAGCAATTCGGATTTACTGTTTAAATAAGCCTATATGAGAATTATAAAACAGCTTATCGAGATAATTAAAATAATGTTTGATTCAAGAGAATATATTCTCTTGGCAGCCTTGAGAAGCAGAGCTTAATTAATATGGTTAAACTAATTGCACTACTGGCAAGATCAGATAAATACAGAATGGTTCTTGAAAAATATAGAGCAAGTGATGATTATCGCGAAAGAAGAGAAGCTTATTTGGCCAGGAGAAGACGAAAAAATTCTGATGATAATATTACTCAAAATTGAGCTCGGGTATTAAAGCGGCCAAAAAGGGGTTACTTAAACACTTAACAATTGGGGTGCCCTACTTTCGTAGGGCTAGTTTTGCTCTTAAGTCCCCCGGCCTCGACTTATTGTCCCGGGTCCTCCCCAGTATCGTGGGCGCTGGCATGTTTCACTTCTCTGTTCGGAATGGGAAGAGGTGGTACCATGACGCTCTAAAGACCGAAAGGCTTAAGAGCAAAACTAAAAATAAAATATGTTTCTACAACTAAGCGTTGATTTTCTAAAATCTACGCTATAAAAACCTATTAGTACGGCTAAGCTAAAATTGTTACCAATCGTACACCTGCCGCCTATCAACCTAGTGATTTACTAGGGGTTTAAGAGATCTTATCTCGAGGTGGGCTTCCCACTTAGATGCTTTCAGCGGTTATCCCGTAGAAGTAATAGCTATCCGGCGCTGCGTGTTTACACACAACCGGCACACCAGGGACTCCTTCACCCCAGTCCTCTCGTACTAAGGGCGACTCCTCTCAAATCTCAAATCGGTTGTCCTGGATAGAGACCGAGCTGTCTTACGACGCTCTGAACCCAGCTCGCGTACCTTTTTAACGGGCGAACAGCCCGACGCTTGGGAGCTTCTTCACCCCCGCGCTAAGATGAGCCGACATCGCAAAATAACAAAATTAACGAAAGCAACAAATTAACTATTAACAATTTGATTTGTTAATTGGTTAAATGTAAATTTGTTAACTGTTAAGTGCATCCTCCTGTTACCAAGAGGTTTTGACTATACCTTCATCACTATTCCGGTTAAGAATGTGAGCTAGTCGTATTATGGTTCGTGTAAAAATTGAACCATCTTCGAAATCCCTTTCGAAAGTCGATACAATCCCGCATTGCGGGATCTCGGTATTGTCCGTGTGCTGTTCGAACACATGGAGTCCACCGATTTGAACTAGTATTTTTATTTCACAAAAAGACCTATCTAATCTTCCTTGAAACACAAACTTAATATTTTAATTACTTAAAATACTGGCGCCCCGATATGAATTCATATAAGGTGCCAAACCGCCTCGTCGCTATGGACGCTTGGAAGCGATCAGCCTGTTATCCCCGGGGTAGCTTTTATCCGTTAAG
>CAYVKP010000006.1:0-24383 GCA_964452165.1 uncultured Gammaproteobacteria bacterium
TTTTGAGAGTTGCCTTCAGATGGTATATAATTTTATCTCTATTTGTATCATGGGCCGATGGCGCAATGGTAGCGTACCTCCATGGCATGGAGGGGGTTGAGAGTTCGAATCTCTTTCGGTCCACTACTTCTTGATGTTCGAACTTTTGTTTACCAGTTCAAGAACTGTCCATGAGGCAAGAAGTGTAACTATTGGTACCGCCAAAATTAATCCGATAGAGCCAACAATTGTTGAAACTATCTCCCCACTTATTGTCTCTGTGTTTAGAATAACCCAGTAAGGAACCTTATTCGGATTTAAAACCAAAAATATAAATATAAAAAGTGACGAACCGGCATAAGCGAGCACAAGAGTGTTAACAAGCGATAGAATATGTTCCCGGCCCACGTTAAATCCTCTCCTGGCAAGTTCGAGAATCTTTACTTTGTGATCTGTTTTGGCGAGTTCAAAAATGGTTGCAGCTTGGGAAATCGTAACATCGTTAAGAGCTCCCAAGGTGCCAATAATTATTCCACCCAGAAAAAGTCCCTTTAGATTAATAATGCTCGTAGTACCGATTTGAAGAGAGGCAATATCTTCATTTCCAACTCCCGATAGGTTCGAAAAGTTTGTAAATAAATGAGCAAGAAATGCAGTTATAAACAAAGAGATAAAGGTTGAGACAAGTGCAACGGTTGTTTGTTTTGATATCCCATGTGCAACATAAGTGCTAATAAATAAAATGATAATTGAACCGACAATGCTGATGAATAATGGATCAGCTCCCTTCAGAATATTCGGAACGATAAAAAACAAAATAACGGCAAGGCTTGCAATAAGTCCAACAAGCGAGCCCACACCTTTAAGCTGTGCGATAGCCAAGACAAGAATCACGAAAAACAAAATAACTAGCAGCACGTTATTAAAACGATACTTATCATAAACAGAGTAGCTCGTTTTACCCACAGGATTCGTAGACTTAAGGATAACTATTTGATCTCCGGCCGCAACTTCACGGTCTGCTGTTAGCCTCACAGGATCCCCGTAATGGATAGAAAGAGTTTGTCCACTACTCGTCTTTACCTCAAGGTCCTGGTAAAGATTTTTCTGACCATTCGAAATGACTTCTCCTTGATTTATAACCTTAACAACCTGAGCCTTAATGTACTCTTCCTTAATCTGGGATTCGGCGAAAACAGGCTGTATAACAGAGAGAAACGCGAACAATAATAAAAATGTTACGAGAAGCTTTCCCACGAAGACAATTCTATCATAATCAATTTAGGTGAAGCGAGTAACTGCGAAGATAAAAACAGCTCCTAGAATAGTTAACCCAATCATTTTAAAAGAGCTATGTTCAGAGTGGGCTTCCGGTAGTAAGTCGCTCGCTCCTATATAAAGCAAGAATCCCGCAAAAAATCCAAGATATAAGACTAATACTGTCTCAGGAATTCGAAATAGGAAAGTCGCCAAAACGCCAAAAACCGGTGCTATAGCGTCGACGGCGAGCAGTTTCAGAGCTTTTTTTGTGGTATTTTTGTGGGTCAGCATTAATGTGACAGTATTAAGGCCATCTGAGAAATCGTGAGCAATAACTGCCAATGCAATGAGTAATCCTACGTGGGGATTAATGTGGAACCCAAGTCCTATTCCGACGCCATCAAGAAAACTGTGAAAAGACAGACCGCTTGCGCCCAAAATCCCTATAGTTGGGTGTTTGTGTTTGGCGTACTCAGTCTCGTGAGCGACGTGAATAGTTATGGTCTTCTCAAGGATATGGAAAAACAAAAATCCAATAACCACCATTATGAACATGGGAGACATTTGTAGCTTATTTTCGTTGATTATATTAAGCGCTTCCGGCAATATATCGAAAAAGCACACACCCAGAAGAACTCCTGCCGTAAAACTCATGACCAGGTGCAACTTATCCTTGTTCTTAAGGGCAAAAATTCCGCCTGCTGTAGTTGAGATAAACGTAAATATAGATAGGATTATTGCTTCCATTAGTTTTGACAATCTGCGCAAAGCCCGTAAAATTCCAGCGTATGTTGTTTGACTAAAAATTTCTTTTTAGTTTTTATCTCTTTTTCGAGCGCATCAATATTGCAGTCTGAGATATCCTCGATAGAACCACAAGATTGGCAGATTAAGTGGTGATGATCCTCTGTAGCGAGTTCATAGCGAGCTTTTCCTTCACTAAATTCGAGTTTTCGCAGAAGTCCTTTCTCAACAAAAGAATTTAATATGCGAAACACTGTAACGCGATCTATTTGCAAATCATTTTTAAGAAACTGAGTAATTTGATTGGCATCAATTGGATTTTCAGTTTTCTCAAAAAGTTTTAAAGCAGAAATTCTGGCAGGCGTGGATTTCAAATTAACACTTCGCAGTTCTTCTGCACAGTTGTGGTCTTTGACACTCATGAGCAAATTATATGCAACTCAGTTGCATTTGTCAATACATGAATATTGAGTTATGAGCGTAAAAACATTAGAATATACAAATCGGGGTGTAGTTCATCGGTAGAACGCTCGGTTTGGGACCGAGAAGTAGCAGGTCCAATTCCTGTCACCCCGACATCTTTATGCAAATAACCCAAGACCAAAAAATTGAACTTGTTAAGAAGGCGAAGGCCGCACTTTCCAGTGTGTATCCCTCCACCACTCAGCCTCCCTATATTTATGGAGCTGCGGTTTTATCAAGCTCCGGTGACATATATTCAGCTTCAAACTACGGGTCCGATACTGCTTCCTTAACATTACATGCCGAACAGGCGGCTCTGTCCCACGCGGCATCCCATGGAGACGCAAACGAAATCATTGCTATTGCAGTAGCATCACGTGAGGACTTGGCAAAAGATGAATTCACGCCACCTTGCCATATGTGTAAACAGTTATTATGGGAAAACAGTTTGCGTTCCAAGAAGGATATCGTAGTAATTATGGCCAATGGACATGATCAAACAAAGGAGTTTATGATAAGCGAAGTAGCACTTTACCCCTGGCCTGCAAAATAGTTATCGTAGACCTAAGTTGTCTCGTAGTTTAAGAAGCAAGTTTCCTGCGACACTTGAGGCCAATCCTTTAAGTACGTCGGCGGGCTTAGTATATTCTACGATTTTTCTCAAGATCTTGCGTTCAGTACTGATAATTACTTTTCTCACCAGAAGAACAAGGTATATAGAAATGGCAATCAATACTATAAACAAAACCATTGCCACAATTCCAACTATGTAAAAAATATTCTGTAGATCCATTTATTTTAGTCTTCTTTTTGCTTCCGCTTTCACTCTCTTAGTAACGTTTTTTGCCATTGGTCTTGTTTTTGTGTCAGTATCCTTCATCAGTCTTAATCCATTTCTTAACGCTTTTTTGACCCTGGGATCCTTTTTCAAGTCCGCAACCATACTTTGTGCGTGACCCGAGATCTTGGTTACAACTTTAGCGACTGACTTTCTGCTGTTTTTGTTAGATAAAGCAATCGCGGCCGCTCCTGCTGCTGCACCGATTGCTGCAGCGCCGATTGTTGTTGCTACTCCAATTCTTTTAGCCATTTTTACCTCCCTTCTTGGGTTGTTCCCCTTAAGAATCTAATGATAATCAAAATAATTGCTATGACAAGCAATATGTGAATTAGGCCCCCTGCTATGTGGAGGAAAAATCCTGCGAGCCAGATAATGATCAAAAGTCCTACTACCGCTTCTATTAATCCCATAGGCCAAGTATAAATTGCTTGTCACAAAGCAATTTAAGGAGAACGTAAGAGTTGCGTTAGGAGTTAGGGTCGTATGTCAGTAAATAAGTAAGCGTTTCTTAGTTCGTTGATAATTCTGGCCGGAGTTTCGGCTAATGTTCCAGTGGCAACCCTTAGGCGTTCAATTGTTCCTCTTTTTTTCTCACCTGTGATAAAAACAATCGCCGTATCTATTTTACGCATTAAATTCATATTCGTGGTAACGCGCGCCGTATATTGATTTTTTCCTGTGGCATCATAAGCGGTAACAAAATTGTTCGGGTCACTCGGCTCAAATAACTGTTCGAATCTCGCAGGATCCTCGGGGAAAGGCATCATTCCGGAAGTGTGCCCATCTGGCCCTACTCCGATAGTTGCGACAACAGTTCCAGTGGGATTTGTATCGAACCACTTGCCAAGATCCCTGTTAAAATCTGCTGCCAGTTGCATTTGTGTTCGGCCATTCACGTGCGTATCAATAAACCTTGCGCCCTTCCCGATAGCTCTTGAATAGAAAGGAGTAATTGCAATTTGTGCAAAGTTATTCTCTTTTGGGTTGTCGCTGTACCGTTCATCAAGAACGGAAATCGTAATATGGGAGCCCAAGACAGCTTCGTTGACTCGGTCTAGAAGAGCTATTGATGAACCCCCCGAAACTAGAAGTAGCGTTGGTGTCTTAGACTCTATGGTTTTACCCAAGACCTCATTTAGCTTTGAAGTAGCATTGTCAGTCGCCTCTTTTGCAGTTGAATACGTATGATAATTAATGGGCATATGAGCGGGAGACCGGATTCGGACCGGCGACCTTCTCCTTGGAAGGGAGACATTCTACCACTGAACTACTCCCGCACAAGTCCTAATTATATCAGGAGTTAAATTTAAGCTCAATCTGTTGACTAGTTTGATGAAGTAATGCTATGGGATAGTTTTAGGAGAAGTGCTATAATGCAGGCGTGACCACCTGGACAGAAAAATTGAGGTCGTTTCTCGCTTCAAAACAAGAACAAGCTGCGCTTGAAAATCAAGCGGAACGTCAACGTATTTTGGACCTTGAGATAGAGAGCAGAAGACGGGAGCAGGAAAGATTAAATAATCTCGAAGCGGAGAGTATGTGGTCAGCTGAAGTTCAAACATATCTATCACATCACTTTACCAGTATCGAACCAGAAGTGAGAGGTTACCTAAAAGATGTTGCTAAAGAAATTTGGGGAGGCGGCAATACATCCGTAGTGTCAAATATAGACGCTGAATATTACAGATATGTGGCACTAAGATTGGTTGATCAGACTAGACCACGGGAGGAATTTGTTGAGGAGCAGAGTCATAGCGGTTGGGGTCATTATGGGTCATCTACCTCCATAGTGCCAGCTCATTTGGATACTGTTGTATATAGAAGAACTATAGCCGTTGGGGTAGGATTTGATACGGTTCATGGAAGTAGTGCAGTTTTTGCCACAGACAGATACTTTGATAACGGAGCCATCTTCCATCCCACCTTCAAGGGGTCAATAGAATTAAACTACAAACCAGACTTGAAACCGGAAATATTAAGCAGCATAGAGGAAGTTGATGTTAAGGCAGTCCAGGACAGGATTCTTAGCTTAGCTGATCAAAAACCACAAAGAGTCGCGATCTCTACTCGCCCCGCCAAGAGTAGGCGTTATAGATAGCGTGGTAAACAAGAATCGAAATACAAACACTTGGGCCTAATCTAAGCTTGGCCCCCGTCAAAATAAGTGTTAAAATGTATTGTCCATGGAGCAAAAAACGAAAAATATACCTACAGTTTTTGTAATCTTCGGAGCAACCGGAGACTTAATGGCAAAAAAGATTACTCCCGCCCTCTTTCAGCTCTTTATCAAGGGCAAATTACCATCAATGTTTCGTATCGTGGGGTTTTCAAGACGTGAGTGGTCTGATGAAGATTTTCAGACACACGTCAAGAATATTTTATCCCAAAATAAGCGCAGTAAGCCAAAAAGTCAGGACATTGAGAAATTTTTAAAGTACTTTGTCTATAAAAAAGGAGAGTTTGATGACGGCGCCTCCTATAAAAATTTGGCTGAGTATCTAGGATACGTTGACGGCGAGTGGAAAGTCTGTTCGAATAAATTGTTTTATCTTGCCGTTCCACCTCAAAATTACGAATCAATTTTTCAGCACCTTGAATCATCCGGGCTTACTCTTCCCTGCTCGCCTGAAGAGGGCTGGACAAGAGTTATAGTCGAGAAACCTTTTGGAAGAGATCTTAAAACAGCGGAAGAACTAGACGCGTTGCTTAGCCAACTTTTTAAAGAGGAGCAGATTTACATGATAGATCATTACTTGGGAAAGGAGATGCTTCAGAACATCTTATCGTTCAGATTCACAAATGATCTTTTTGAAGACCTTTGGAACAAGGAGTATGTGGAGAAAATTGAAGTCAGAGTTCTTGAAGATATAGGCGTTGAGGGCCGCGCGGATTTTTATGATGGGGTTGGGGCATTGCGTGATGTTGGGCAAAACCACGCACTTCAAATGGTTGCCCTTGCCATGATGGGAGAACCAAAAGCACTTGAGGCAGAAGAAGTAAGAAAGACCCGAGCTGAATTTTTGAAGACCCTCAAGCCTCTCACGAATGAGGAGATTATCAACCAAACAGCGAGGGCACAGTACAAAGGGTATCTCGAGCTTGCAGGCGTAGAAAAAAATTCAAAATCCGAAACATATTTTAAGGTGGGTACTCATTCTTCAAGTGAAGCATGGAAAGGCACCCCTATAATTATAGAGGGCGGAAAAAGAATAGAGGCAAGGAAGGAAATTGTGATTACCTTTAAACATACAGAACCTTGTATTTGTCCTCCGGGGGTTCACTACAAAAACAAAATCACTTTTTCACTTGAGCCCAAAGAAGGAATATCGATTGATTTCTGGTCGAAGAAGCCCGGGCTGGATTTTGAGATGCAGAAACAGAAGCTGAATTTTCTTTACCGTGACGAACGCAAAAATGCGCAATACATAGAGGAATACGAGAAACTTTTGCTTGACTGTATATTAGGAAATCAATTGTTGTTTGTTTCAACAGAAGAAGTAAAAGCAATGTGGGCATTTATAGACCCTATTGTTAGGGCTTGGGAAGATGATGTTGTCCCGCTTACCACCTATAGCCCGGGGCGCAAGGTTTTAGGGAAAACTTTAGATGTAGAAAAAATATGAAAAAAGAAGTTGGAATAATAGGGCTTGGGAAAATGGGTGGCAACGTTGCCAGACGTCTTGCCAAGATGGGTTGGCATGTTGTGGGATATAACAGGACTGCTGACGATACAAAAGAACTCGAAAAAGAAGGGATTGATGGGGCCTACTCTATTGAAGAATTAGTCGGGAAACTTGCAAAGCCCCGAGTTGTTTTAACAATTCTTACTGCGGGTAAACCCACGGATGAAGTTCTTGAACAACTCATAAAAAAGCTTGAACCCGAAGATGTCATTGTTGAAGGGGCTAATTCTTTCTATGAGGACACGGTTCGCAGATCGAAACTTGCTAAGGATAAAGGCGTTAAATTTATTGACATAGGTATTTCAGGAGGTCCCGCAGGAGCATTAAACGGCGCGTGTTTAATGGTTGGTGGAGACCAAGAACTGTTCGAGGAATTAAAACCATTGTTTGAATCAATGGCCAAATCTGGGGCGTACCAACACTTTGACGGAATCGGAGCGGGACACTTTGTAAAAATGGTTCACAATGGCATTGAGTATGGAATGATGCAGAGTATCGCCGAGGGATTCAATCTACTCAAAAACGGGCCATACAAATTGAATATGACCGATGTTACAGCGATTTATCAGAATGGATCAGTTGTTGAATCTAGACTGGTGGGTTGGCTTGAGGACGGGTTTAAAAAGTTTGGAGACGAACTCTCGGAATTATCGGGAGCTGTAGGATTCACAGGCGAAGGAGCTGCTACCGCTGAAACTGCTAAAAAGCTAGGACTAGATGCAAAAGTAATTGAGGATTCGGTCGAGTTCCGAAAAGAGTCACAGTCAAAACCTTCGTATATTGGTAAAATATTGACTGCTATTCGTAATCAGTTTGGCGGCCACAGTGTCGAACCAGGCAAAATGACCTAGCTATCTTGATAGCTGTAGTGCTCCCCAAATCATAACTATCGCTGCAACAAAACGAATCACATATACTTTTGCCGTGTGTTTCTCAAGAAGCTTAGGTGCAAACACTGAAAAGGCGACGGCCAAAATCATAGAAAATGGTATAGCCATAATAATAGAAGTAATCCCAACGTTTACAGCAAGCGCTGTAGTTAAAGCAAAATTAGTTACACTTTGACCTATTCCCATAAGTCCTATTGGTAATAGTTGACGAGACCTAATCTTAAGCAAGTCTTTTTTAAACAGAAAAAATGTTGGTAGGATGACTATAAACCCAATAATACTCAACCACAAATTTACTGTCCATACATCGTTATAGCCTGTCGCCCATTTGGTTGCGGCGTTTGTAATAGCCAGTGTTGCCATAGTCAGTAGTGCTATTCCTACGGAAGGATTAAGGAAGGACTTAATGCTAAATTTTTCATCAATTGTCGCAAAAATCCCAGCAATAATTATTCCTGCCGCTAAAAAACTTTGATACAGGGTAAACTTTTCCTGAAGAAATAAAACTCCTAGCAGAACAGCAAACACCGTTCTAAAGTTAAACAGTGGAGAGATGGTTGAGATATCCAGTCTATAAATTGTAAGGATGTAAAGAACATAAAAACAGGCCTGCCCCACCCCGGCAATAATTATTGGGAACCAAAATCTAGGAACTGAAGCATGATTAAGAAGCGCTAGGGGAACTATAAAAATCAATACTACGAGCGTCCAAAGAAAATTAAAAAGCCAGGGGTTTGAAATGGAATGCTTGGTAGTTAACTTGCTGATGATAACAACTAGCGACGAGGAGATGGAAGCAATCCAGGCATAAAGAATGTACGGCATAATTTTATTATACTAACTCGTTGGCGCGAGGAGGGTCCAATTCTTGGATACGTAGGGTTCGCTACACATATTGCGGTTAAAACAACAGGGCCTCCTCATCCCCTTATTTAGTTTATCGAGCATAACTTCTAAGTGTTTTTGACGAGTTTCGGCAGTTTTTACCGCCCTCACCCACCGTACCCAATCCCAATGAGCAAGAGGCGCAGTATCTTTCCATAGCGCGTACGCCTTAGGAGAAGTTTTGAGAGCCTTTTCCATATCTTCAGGAACTTCTGGTTCTACCCATTCGCGGGTTGGTTCAAGTGAGACTTTTACTGTATCGCCATCTTTAGCTTTTGCTTTATCTAGTAATTTTTTGTCGGGGCGGAACCAATGACTCGGTTTTAATCCTTTTCCGTATTTCCCGTCAGGCTCGAGTAAAGTCTTAAAAGGAATATTATTTAGAGTTCCGGCAACCATTATCATGCCTCTTGACGGAAGCTTCGCGCTTTCCTCTTCTGGAACTCTGAGAATGGTCCAGTCCTTTATCTTTAAAAGTTTTGTTTCAAAACGAATTGTCGGCATATGTGAATAGACTTGAGTGTTGCCTAAGTATTTTGGGTAGTCTACCGAACGACATTAGAACTTATTATAGCACCTTGTCGCTTCAGGAAATTGTATTTTACAAAACTGCACATACAGCTGTTAGCTCCTAAGACTTATACTCTCCTTGACTAGAACTTAGAGATATGGAACACTAGAATTAGTGGAAAACGCAGTAATACAAAATACTAATCCAGTTGAGACAAATCCAGGTATCCCACCAACTCCTGTTAAGAAGTCCTTTCCTGTACTAGTAGTACTAGTTGTTTTTATTTTATTACTGGTACTTTCTACTCTCATGTTACTTGTACTAGGAAAAAAGACTTCAAACATTAGTAACCAAACAGCAAAAAAAAATAACCAAACACCAATTACACAAAAAGCTTTCCCCATGAGTAATATTCTTGTGTATACACGCTGTTTTGGTGGAGAAAGACAACCTAATAGCTGCAAGCTGTATACTTCAAGCCTCAAGGACCAACGAGAACATGAAGTGTATTCCTTTTACTTCCCTAAGATCCAACAGACCGACTATGGAGGTGGTTTCTCACTAAATATTGATGGGATTATTAATAAAACGGCAGTCTATACCAAGTCATACTGGGAGAAAAAAGATAAAGAGCAAGTTGAATACAATATTCTTGGGGCAATTAACTTAACAACAGGAGAAGACATTATCATCTACAAGCAAGTACACTATTCACCAAACGCTACGAGAGATGAAGGGGATAACGGCTATGTCTCAGGCGTCTATCTCGATAACTCTAATAACCGAGTATACTACACAACAGAAATTGGACCTGGAACAGGCGGAAAAATAACACAGTATGACTTAGCAACGAGGCAAAATAAAATAGTCGCAGATGATAAAAAACTAGATAATACCTATAAAGTCGCGTATGCAGGTAAGGACATACTCTATCTCTCCTATAGCAACGATTACATCACTGGAAATTATTACATAAGCAAAATTCTTGATATGAACACGGGAGCCGTTACAAATACAGCAAAGCAGTGGTATAACGCTGTAATTAACAAACAGGGAACAAAAGTAGCCTTTGTTGACCAGACAGCAGTTGAGCCCAATGGAACTTTCAACTTGAGCTTGAAAGTGTCAGATTTAGAGGGCAAAGATGCCAAGGAGATATATTCTATTCCAAATACTCGTTTACCAGCTGATGGCTATGATGGTTCATATCCCTATTCGTTTGTCAGCAACTATTTCTTCGATGAGTTTGGTGATAGATTGAGCTTCAGTGTCCATAAAAGCAAGCTAGAAGGAGCAAAGTATAGCGGCGAGAACGTAAATAATTATGTATCGTTTCTCGAAGTACGCCATGCACAGTCAGGAGAAAAAGGAATCATCCTTGAACCACAAGATAATCCAAATTTATACAAGACTCTTGTAGAGACAAAGCCTACAGAGCAAAAGTATCAGTGGGTGAAGTTCCTCACGTATGAGGGTCCAATACAAGGTAATCCTGAAGATGGTGCGCTGTACGAAGCCGATGGAGCATGGTACTTGAAGGACGTTGTGGGATTTGATGAACAAAAAAAGGAGATAAACTTACTAGAAAGTAGAAAAGCTATACTAACTAACGCAAAAAACGCTTTCCTTATCCCTTAAGTTTTCGCATAACATTACATTGAAGGTCCTAGTCCCGTCTTGGGCTAGATAGTTAGATATAGTTTTTTGAAACTAAAAAAACTTGGGGTGGAAGACGGGTGCCGCCCCCGCGACCTCCAGGTCCACAACCTGGCGCTCTACTGTTGAGCTACAACCACCATATATATAGTATACTACGTTCGCCCAGCCTCAACGAATGTGCGCACCTGGCGGGAATCGAACCCACAACCTATTCTTTAGAAGAGAATTGCTCTATCCGTTGAGCTACAGGTGCTTCTTCACTACGTTCATCAGCACAAGTGCATATGGTACGCAGGATACGTTATTTTACAATATTTGAGGCTCAGAAGTAAACTTATCTAGCTTCTGGCAAAACGATTTATGAGTGGTTGTAGGTTGGGAAATCTATAATCAGGTATGGCACCATTAGGATCGGGTTCCTCGTCTCCAATGTGAACCGTAGTCATACCAAGAGCATTGCCGGCAATAATGTCGTCGGTTTGTTTGTCTCCAACAAAAATTGCTCTTTTTGGGTCTTCTATGCCCATCTCTCTAAGTGCTACTGCAATTGGTTCCGGGTGGGGTTTGGGTCTTAGGTCATTCCCGCTACCTCTTCCAACATAAACTACAGCATCAAACATATCCTCCAGGCCGTGCATTTTGAGAAGCCGCGGTAGTGAGTTAGGACCACGAGTGCTTACGAGTCCTAGCTTCTTTCCCTCAGCCCTTAGTTTGTTTAATCCTTCAATTACGTAATCGCCTAAATAGAAAAAATGGTCTAGGCTGCCTGACACCTGATTTCCAATTTCATCAAACTCGGCTTGCGACAGGACACTGTCAGAATTTCTTCTGGTGTGCTCTTCGACCATAAGTCTTCTCATCTCCCTATAGTCACTCCTGTTGCCAAATTCCCTGATCTCATCTTCGGTAAAGTCCATGCCTAAGCGTCTGGCTATTTCTGACAGTCGTGCCTGGAGCTCATCCTTGTCACCAAAATTAAGCGTATTATCAAAATCAAACAAAATTGCGTCAAACTTTTTTGCCGGGTCCAAAATTCCCCTCTCGACATTTTTCCTTAATTTTCGATAGTCCTCAACAGTTTTACGAGCGGTTTCTGGCGCGTCACCTAAGTAATCTTCGGGCTTAAGCTCCATGAGTCTATCTTTCAGTTCACCCGCGGGTATTCTTCTATCAATAATGTCCCTGATTGTCGTAAGGTCAACTTCTTTATCCCTTGTCTCATCTTTAATTATCGTATATACGCCCTCCACTCCAAGCTTTCTTCCTGCTATCTGAACCGCTTCACTCAAAACTTCAGGAGTATCTTGTAAATCCCTCAGAACCTTTTGTTCGTCAACTTCAAGCATATCAAGACTTTCTTCAAGGTATGCCGCTCCAATTAAGTTTCTCGCCATCATATCTCCATAAGATCTCTCCCAAGGGTGATCGCTAGCATCTCTTTCAAAGGCTGTTTGGATTAGGCCGCGGGTTGATCCGTCAATCATAGAACTCGATTGCTCAAAGTACCCTCTTGCGACCTCGAGTCTCCATGGGTTGACCTTGTGAGGCATAACTGAGGATCCAACTTGCCCGGGTATTGCAACCTGATGGTACCACTTCAGGAGAATTCCAAGTCCCAGTTCTTCTGAGAGACCCTCTTCTATAACATTAATATTTTTGATCTTGTTAAGAAGGTCTACCATTTGTTGGTGATCATTTCTTTGGTTAGTATTCTCAATGTATTTAAAGCCCATTCCCTCAATAAATTCCCTTGCCAAGGCCGCATAATCAAATCCCGGTTCGACGAATTTTACAGCATTGTTATTACCGGTAGGACCGTTGATTTTAGCTCCGAGCGTTAGATTGCTCATGTCGTCAATCTCCTTTGAAAGCATAAAGAGATGATGGGAAAAACGTTTTCCTACTGTTGTTGGGGTTGCGTCTTGGTAGTGAGTGATGCCTTTGGAAGGAGAGCCTGCATATTGTTCTGACAATCCTGCAAGCCTATCCATGACTGCAAGGTGTTGGGGGAGAACAACATGATTGATAGCATTTCTGACGCCAATATTCCATGCAATATTATTGAGATCCTCCGAAGTAAATGGAAAATGCACCCACTCCTTAAGCCTCCCTAGCCCAAAATTATCGAGTTGTTCATCAACGCCGAACTCGACCGATTTTACATCGTGCTCTGTGGCAAGTGTGCCATTTCTTCCAAAGTGGTCGTATTCAGCCGCGTGCTTCGGGTCGAAATCCGCAGCAATTCCTCTTAGGACAGTTTTTTCATCATCGGATATGCTGGGAGCATCAGGAAAACCACTCTCAGATACTTTGATTAACCATTCTACTTGAACGAAAGCGCGATTCCTGTGGAGGGCTCCTTCGGATAAAAATGGTCTTAGGTCTGCGCTATACAAAACTTCTCTCCCGTCTACCGCGGTAAGATTATCTAGGCTTCTAAGGTAAAGGTCTCGACTTGCAACTGGGTCGTGCCTTATCAATTGACGTCTTGGGGGTTCTGGTTCACGTGCCATCGACATGGCCACATTTTACGACGATTACACTATTATGACAAGAAGTATTTTAAAAGCCGTTGTAGCGGAATTTAATGTAGTCACAGGTTTTCTCATAAACTTCTCCGGGTTGGATAACGCCAAGCTGAAGAGAATTTTGTACAGGAGTTACATTGGCAGATTGAGCTGTATTTGAAACAGTCACCGGTGTTGGAGTAGGTGGAATGTTAACCGCAATATTTTGTTCAGGTGCTCTTCCGAGAAGTGCTGCGATTATATTAAGCAACTTTTGAACAAAAGAAGGGTTGTCATCTTGTGCTCCCAAAACTGCTCTGTTTGTGTTCGGGGTGAAGTTGAATCCGGTTGTCTTTGGTTGACAATTGAGTTGCGCACCAATTCTATATGTCTGCCCTGCTTCCAATGCGGGCATTGTGAACTTCCAGATCGATTGGTACCTTACAAAATCTGCCGCCTGAGAGATTTGGACCGCCGGAACAGCCTCCGCGTGGGCAAGTCTCGTGACTAATGTGTCAGCGCCTTTGTACAAAGCGAATGATTGGTCAAGAACCTGTTGTCTAGAAGCCAAGTTTGCCGGGACCTTTGCGTTTGCCGTGATAGTAATTTGTTGCCCCGTGAATATGTCAGTGTTCTGTATTCCATCGCAAGTACACGAGGGTTGAAATACCGGAGTTGGAGTAATAGTTGGCGTTGGAGTGGGTGGCACAGCACATTTGTTTGCTATGCAAGCCGTGCAACCATCTTTTGCTGTCTGACAACCAAAATCATTAGAACATGCAGTTCCACAAGCCGCAGGAGGAGTTGTTGGGGTTGGGCTAGGAACAGGCGTGCTCGTCGGAAGAGGAGTAGGCGTGTTTACCGGTGGGGCCTGACAAGTTCCTTGACCACCCTGACACACAACGTTCGCACCGGCTCCATCCGCAGCCCCGGGGCCTCCTTTCAGGCCTCCGCCAGCTGATACGCCTCCGGCTCCCACAGCTGTAAAGCCGGTTGGACATTGGCCGTTTGTATCGGGTGTAGGTATTGGTTGCGCTCCAACGCATTTTGTGCACCCTCCTCCGCCCGCATTATTTTGGGTTACGCAGAAATTATCGTCGCTACATGGTTGTCCGCAAGATACTGGTGGCGGGGGTTGTGTGGGAGGTACAATCGTGGGAGGTGTGGTCGTGGGGGAAGTAACTAAACCGGGGGGAAAATGCATGACTGCACCATTTGAGCATACAATCGTAACAGAACCGTCAGGGGCTATTGCAACCTGTACGGGTCCCTCTGAAGCTGCAAGTGCGCAGAATTGTGCCGCCCCTCCGGTCAAGCCTTCACAACCGTTTTGGCTTGCAGCCGTTGATGCAGCAACCTGGCAAGTTTCATCGCACTGTTGAGCGCCCTGTTGTATTAATCTTTGTCTTATCTGTTGCTGTAATTGTTGCTGTTGAAGCCATGCGGCGTTCCCAATAGCTTCAGCTTTCGGCAACTTTCCGGGTAAGAAAAATAAGCTTATGAGTAACAAAAATAAGAACAGTAGCTTCTTTATCATATTAGCTGTTAATCATTGTTAAAAACTGTTGATTGTTAGATAGCTCTTTAAAAAATCCTATCTTTTCGTAATCTGCTTTTATTTGCGACTTCATATTTGGATTGAGTTCTACAGCTCTGGCCAATAAGGAATAAGTGTCTGTTTGAATTCCTGCAATGGTGTATGTCTTGGCAAGCTCATATGTATAAGTTCCCTTAAGAGCTGCTCTGTCCTCTCGTGAAAAAACCGTATTATCATCCTCGGCTTTTGAGATAGCAGTATTTAAGTATTGGAGCGCACCTTCATAATCACCTTCTCCTCTCAAGGTGATACCCATATAATAATAGTTTCTGGTTATCCTTGGATTGGCTTTAATAGCTTCCTGTATGAGTTCTTTTCCTTCCTGGGTCTTCTTAATCAAGATCAGGTTGTATCCATGCGTTCCAAGAGCAGGTGAAAAAGTGGGATCTGTCTCAACGGCCTGTTTTGACAAAGCGAGTGCATCCGTCATGTGTTCAAAATTATCATATGACCTTCTAACAAAGGATGCGGCTGTTAGGGCTTCAGCTTTTGTTTGATTGTCAATCAAAGGCTGCTGAGAAGCCTTTTTAAATGATTCATAAGATGCTTGAAAATTGGCTTGGGACAAGAGAATATTACCGTGAACCATCAATACTTGTGGGTTGTTTGGGTCAAGCTCAAAAGCTTTTTCATAATCCAAGTCAGCCTTGTCTTTTTCTCCTAAAAATTCGAGAACATGACCTCTATGGAACCAGGCACTTGCAGATTTTGAATCCGCTTTTATAGCCTTCTCATAATATTTTAAAGCTGTTTGGTAGTCCCCTTCCGTTTCGTAAGCATATCCAACCGACACCAAAACATCCGTATCGCCGCCGTTGTCCTTCAGGGCCTCATCTATATAGGGCTGTGATAATTTAAATGAGTCAAATTCATTTCCTGTTTTATTTCCCTCAAGAGATATTGCATCAATCATGCCTGACAACGCCTGCGAATTCTTTTTGTCGATTTTAAGAGCCTGGTTGTAATTTGCCTGAGCGGTTTTGTAGTCGCCTTTTATCACGGCGATCTTGGAATTCTCAATAAGTTTTGTAACTTTACTGTTTTGGTGTTTACTTCCTATGATAAATTCAAAACCAACCAAAACAAGCAGGATAACAATAACCAAAACTATCAAGACTTTCTTTTTACCTGAGAACAAATTTTGAATAGGATTGGCTACAGAATTTACATCAGGATTTTCCATCTACAAATTAATCATAGATCAAAAACAAAGGATAAATCAAGAGGACTTAAAAACCATTATAACGGAATTTAATGTAATCACACGTTTTTTCGTAAACCTCACCCGGTTGAATGTATCCTAACTGGAGAGAGGTTCGAGCGGGTGTAACACTAATGGAATTAGTAGTTTGCGAGACAGTAATAGGTGTTGGAGTAGGCGGAATGTTAACCGCAACGTTTTGACTCGGACTTCTTCCAAGAAGTGCTGCAATTATATTGAGTAATTTTTGAACAAAAGAAGGGTTGTCATCTTGTGCACCCAAAACTGCCCTGTTTGTGCTAGGGGTGAAATTGAATCCGGTTATCTTTGGTTGGCAGTTAAGTTGTGCGCCAATTCTATATGTCTGCCCTGCTTCCAATGCGGGCATTGTAAATGTCCATTTCGACTGATATCTGACAAAGTCTGCTGCTTGAGAAATTTGAATAGCCGGAACAGCCTCCGCGTGGGCAAGTCTTGTGACCAAAGTATCCGCCCCCTTATAGAGAGCAAAGGATTGATCTAGGACTTGCTGTTTTGAGGCAATATTTGCGGGGACCTTAGCATTAGCAGTAATCGTTATTTGTTGACCCGAGAAAATATCCGTATTTTGTATACCGTCACAAGTGCATTGTGGTTGAAAAACGGGTGTTGGAGTAAGCGTGGGCGTAGGCGTTGGTGGCACAGCACACTTATTTGCAATGCAAGCCGTACAACCATCTTTTGCTGATTGACAACCAAAGTCATTGGAACATGCTAAACCGCAAGCTGCAGGAGGGGTCGTAGGGGTAGGACTTGGAACAGGCGTACTCGTCGGGAGAGGAGTAAGGCTGGGCGGCACTATGCACTTATTTGCAATACACGCAGTGCAACCATCTTTTGCTGCCTGACAACCAAAATCATTAGAACATGTTACTCCGCATGCCGGCGGTTGAACCGTTGGTGTTGGGGTTAGATCGGGTGGAACGGGGGTTGAAGTCGGTGGTGGAGGAATATCTCCACAAACCCCGTTATTACATACTCCACTACAGCAGGGAATTTCTGCCCCTTGCGTGCCATCTTCCAAAGGAGAACAAACGGTGCTAGTTGTTGTTTGAGTTCCAAAAAGTCCGCCGGCCGTAGTGGGAACTCCCATATGCCCACCGTAATTATTAATCGTACATGCTCCATGCTGTTGCGTGGCTATACTACAATACTGATGGTGCACCTGGTGGCAAGTTACTGCTTGAGCAAATTGTGGACACGATTGTCCTTCGGGTATGCAGTAATTACTTCCCGTTGGCGGGGGAGTTTCTCCTTCTCCGCCACCACCACCTTCACCGCCATTTCCAGGTGGTGCTGCATACGTCATACCTCCTAGTCCATTTCCACATGTCTGAGTTACGGATCCATCCGGATTTACGGTGTTAGTAAAAGACCCCCCCGAGCCATTGCCGAATGTTCCACTCCCATTTTGTACCCCAAAGTCAGAGCTTATATGTCCTCCATCGCTGTTTTCGTCGTTTCCTCCACCGTCTCCCTCCCCTCCAAGAGCATATGCACGAAAAGCAAAAATTATAAAAGACAAGGATATAATTAAGAGTAAAACTAAACGTTTCATTTTAGGAATTGATTAATAATAAAAAATCCGGCTTATTATATATGTCTTTAAAATAGCCATACTTATCATGGTCAATTCTTAGAATAGTTTTCATATTTGGGTTTAAACCAAAACTTTCTTTAAGGATAGGTAGCAAGTCAACCGATAAACCTGATGCCGAGTAAGTTTTTGCTAGTTCATATAAATACATCCCCTTTGCAGAAGACTTGTTTGACTCTCCCACTAAAGTATTATCATTGTCCACATTCTCCACTGCCTTTTTGTTATTATTGATAGCGTTAGTATAGTCATTATTGCTTCTCAAGATCTCTGCCAATTCAAAATAATTTAGGCTTATCCTGGGATTAGCGCTAATTGCTTTCTCAAGATATGCTATCCCATCATTTATCCTTCCTGTCATGGCGAGATTTAAGCCATAAGTAGCCAAAGCGGGTGAAAAACCGGAGTCAGCATCAATAGCCTGTTTTGAAAGTGACAAGGCCTCATTCATGGAGTTAGAATTTGTATTTGATTGATATCTTTTAGCAACCGATGCAGAGGTCAAAGCTTCAGATCTTGTTTGAGGGGAGAGAGCTGAATTTTTGGAAGCCTTATTAAAATTATCGTACGCCTCATTAAACTTCTTTTCAGTAAGTAAATCATTTCCCCGAGTTATTAATACAAGAGGATTATTTGGATTAAGTGAATAAGCTTTATCATAACTTTTCTTTGCTTCACCACTTTTATTTAAAAATTGTAATGCATGTCCCTTATGAAACCATGCCTCAGAAGAATTAGGATCTACGTCGGTTGCCAGTGTATAGTAGCTTAAAGCCTTTTCATAATTCCCGGCTGTTTCGTATGCGTATCCAACAGAAAGTAAAACCACCGGGTTGCGAGGGTTTGATTTTAACGCCTGGTCAATGTATGGTTTGGTTTGATTGAATTGCGTACTTTCTTTTCCTGTCTGATTGCCAACTAAAGATATTGAATTAATTAGACCGGATTGAGCTAGAGGATCATTTTTGTCGATTTTTAATGCGCTAGCGTAGGCATTTTGGGCGTTTGCATAATTATTTTTTGCAAGCTCAGTGTCGCCCGTATTGACTAAAATACCCGCTTTTGGATTCCCCGGTGTATAAAAGTAATAAAAATACCCGGCAATAATCAATATTATAAGTACGCATCCTAATATTAAGGCTACTTTCCTTAATGTTGAGGACTTTTTCCCTGAAGTTATTTCTGCAACAGGAAGTTCTTTTTCGGTGGTTGAATTGATTTGAGAACTATTCATAGGTCCTAAGTTAAATATAGATCAGGCTGGACATATAAATCAAGTCGGGCTGATAGTCGAAATCGATTCTAATTAGATTGCAGGAATCGCGATTAAAATCCGTTGTAGCGGAATTTAATGTAATCGCATGTTTTTTCATAAACTTCAGCCGGCTCAAAGGCACCAAGATGAATGGAATTTTCAGCCGGAGTTACATTGTCAGACTGCGCCGTATTCGAAACAGTTACGGGTGTTGGAGTAGGCGGAATATTCACAGCAATATTTTGTCCCGGCGCTCTCCCAAGAAGTGCTGCGATTATATTAAGAAGTTTCTGGATATAAGAGGTGTTGTCATCTTGTGCGCCCAGAACAGCCTTGTTAGTTACCGGTGTGAAGTTGAACCCGGTTGTCTTTGGTTGACAATTGAGCTGTGCTCCAATTCTGTATGTCTGTCCTTTTTCGAGTGCGGGCATTGTGAATACCCATTTCGATTGATATCTCACAAAATCTGCAGCTTGAGAAACCTGAGTGGCGGGCACAGCTTCGGCGTGGGCAAGTCTTGTAACTAAAGTATCTGCGCCTTTGTACAGTGCGAATGACTGGTCCAAGACCTGCTGGGTTGACGCAATGTTTGCCGGGACTTTTGCGTTCGCAGTAATCGTCATCTGCTGACCTGAGAAAATGTCCGTGTTGGAAATTCCATCGCAGCTACACTGTGGCTGGAATACAGGAGTTGGTGTGATAGTTGGAGTTGGAGTAATGGTTGGCGTAGGCGTTGGCGGTACAGCACACTTATTCTCAACACAAGCGGTACAACCGTCACGTGCTGATTGACAGCCAAAATCATTAGAACATGCTAGACCACAAGCCGCAGGAGGAGTTGTGGGAGTTGGGGTTGGAGTAACTGTTGGGGTTGGATAATATCTAAGGCCGGTTTGTGCCCCATTTGTACATAAGACAACAAAGCTTCCATCGTCTGCAATCTGGATGTATGCGCCCGTACCGTGTAGTATCAGATCATTTACTTTGGCCAAGGCAGTAAGGCAACCGGGTTCTCCGTGACATTCGCTTTCCTCAGTAATACTTTTAGCCGGGTTCATGCAAAAGGCATACGCATCGGCATTGCATGTACAGTCGGTATCCTTGGTACACGTTTTCCCAAGACTGGTGCTGGCACTATCAGAACAATATGAGCAATGAGGAGTTGTTACGCATTGACCGTCTAGCGTGGGGTCGCCCGTAGTGTGAAAATTTAAACAAGCTTGAATGGCGTAGCTTTTATTAGAAGCAGCAGTTACAAAAAAAGCAACAAGAATGAAGGTAGAGATGATTAGAAGCCGCAACATAAAAATTTTAAATATATTAATCATCATTTTGCCATCAAAGATATAAACTCAGGTTTTACCGCAAAGTCTGTAAATTGTCCATTGTTTGTGAAGTCCTCTTTCAGCGTTTGCATAACGTCCGGATTTAGCTGAATTGCGATTTTCAATGTGGGTATGACTAAATTGTACTGGTTGGCCATGTAGTAAGTTCTTGCTAGCTCGTATTCGTACATTCCCTTGTTTAGGGTACGTGCTTCCACAGAAAGCAAAGTGTTATCGTCATCTGCTTTATCTATTGCTTGTTTATTATAATTTATTGCATTTGGGTAATCGCTTTTCACTCTATAAAATTTGGATAACGTAAGGTAATTTTTTGATATTCTGGGGTTTGCCTCAATCGCCTTCCTTAGATAATCAAAGGCCTGACTTTTATCTCCGTTCGTTGGCGTAGTTAGATAT
Source organism: uncultured Gammaproteobacteria bacterium (assembly GCA_964452165.1). Classification (GTDB taxonomy): domain Bacteria; phylum Patescibacteriota; class Microgenomatia; order Levybacterales; family GWA1-39-11; genus GWA1-39-11. The sequence continues at coordinate 20,853 of CAYVKP010000006.1, forward strand.
AGAGTGTAACCATAAGTTGCAAGAGCTGGTGAAAAGCTAGGATCAGCGTCAACTGCTTCTTTTGATAATTTTAAAGTGTCACTTATGTATTGATAATTATCCTGCACTGCGCGGGCAGAAGCCGCCCCAGTCAATGCATCCGCCTTGAGGGTATTATCTATGTCTGGTTGTTCTGATGCTTTAAGAAAAGACTCGTATGAGCCTTGGGGGTTACCCCCAGACATCAGCTGGTTACCACGTGCCATGAGAACCAACGGGTTGTTGGGGTCAATGGAATAGGCTTTATCATAATATTGATATGCCTGTTGACGCTGGCCTAAAAACTCTAAATCATGCCCAAGGCGAAACCACGCCATTGCTGAAGTTGAATCAACTTCTGTTGCCCCTTTGTAATACCCTAGCGCCTTTTGATAATCCCCTGCGGTCTCATAAGCATAACCAACTGCGAGCTGTGTATCGCGCCCGTAAGGATCAACTTTGAGTAACTTATCAATATACTGTTGGGACGCTTTAAGTTGTTCGGTCTCGCTTCCCGTTTCATTCCCCTCAGTTGAGTACGACTGAACCATTCCCAAAAGTGCTTGGGTATCATTTTTGTTTGCAGCCAAAGCTTTCATATATTGTTCTCTCTGTGCTTGAAAATTACTATTGTGGGTGGGATTTGTGGTAATAGTCTGCTTTGTAATATTGGAACTCTTTTTGCCGGAATTTTTTACCGATATTAAAACTAAAGCGACAACTATGAGAAACGCCAGACCTATTCCCGCAAGCGCAACAATTAGAGGTTTGGGTAGACCATTGGGGGTAATGTTCTCGGAAGATTGTGTATTTGGTTGATCGTCCATGCCACTTTACAAAACCACAAGAAATGCTCCGATGGTAAGAAAGATCATGCTGACGAGTCCAATCGCAACTGACGTACTTATGGTACCTGTAGGAGGCAAAGTAGGTCTGGGGGGAGGAGGGGCTTGTGTAGGTGGTACAGCCGTGGGACTGACAAGAGGATCCACTTTACAGAAAAGAGAGAATGTGCCAGCAAGTCCCGATGCGCCACAAGCGTTAACAGCTGAAACATCACACTTATACGTTTTATTTTGGTTAACGTTAAACACGTCGTTGGTTGCCGTTACTTGTTCGTTTTTAACAACTGTACTGCTCTCAACCTCCGTTACCGTAACCTGGTATTTGGTTGCGCCGGTTACAGCTGTCCACGAGCAGTTTGCTTGAGTTAAATTACATTGGTCTCCTACGCAACTTGGAAAATCTATTTTTACTCCAGTGACTTGTGCGGGAGCCGTACAGGCTTGTGCCGATGCTGTTTTTACAGACGAAGACAAAGAAGATACGGCAAACAGAATAGCTATAAGAATAACTCCTACCTTAATAAGGTTAATAATATTTCTCATTACGAGCTACTTTAATAATAGGATAAAAAAACTCAAAAGGTCAAGTACCCACTCGTAAGATTTATAAATTTAGGCTTAAAAAACATGTGTTGATTTTTTTTGATATGTTTTGTTCGCTTTTCATTCTATTTATTTTCGAATAAACTTCGTATATTATTAACTTATGCTTTTGTTATTTCGTAAGCTAATTAAGATGTATATCTATTGGATTTTACTTTGATGAATAGAACAATTCTTCATGTAGATTTTGATTCATTTTTTGCTTCCTGCGAGCAACATTTCAATCCTAATCTTAGGGGCAAACCCATTGGTATAACTGCCGAAAATGGCAGAAATGCAGTCATTGCAGCATCTCGTGAAGCAAAACGCTTCGGTATTAAAAGTCCATCAACAACATGGGAGGCAAAACGACTTTGTTCTGAAATTCAATTTGTTAAGGCAGATTTTGAACGGTATCTTGAAATAACAAAAAAATTACTAGAGATTGCCAACTTATATTCTCCGATAGTCGAGTTATTTTCTCTGGATGAGGTATTTATTGATCTAAGCAATACCCTGCCCCTCTTCGGTTCTGCAATAAAAGTGGTTGAGGAGTTTAAGAAAAAGCTTCGCGATGAGGTAGGTTCTGCAGTTACTGCTTCAATGGGTATTTCTTATAATAAATTGCTCGCCAAACTTGCAACAGGTCTTAATAAACCCGATGGATTTGCAGAAATTAATAAAAACAACAAAGATAAAATTTTTGCCGGTATTGACCTTTCCGATATTATGGGAATTGGGCAAAGGTATAAAAGGAGACTTAATTTACTTGGCATCTTCAACTTCAAACAACTCCAGGAATACCCAATGTATTTGCTTAAAGCCGAGTTTGGAAATGTGGCATCTCAAAATCTTCGCGCTCTTTCAATGGGAATTGATGATACTCCGGTGATATCTTATCTTGAAGAGACGGAGACAAAATCCGTAGGCCGCAATTATTGTCTGCCGGAAAATACTTATGATAAGCAGAAAAATCTCAAGATTATTTACGAATTATGCGAAGAGATTGCTATAAAATTACGAAGACTTAAGATGAAGAGCAGAACAATAGGCCTTTTTCTACACGGAGATGAATCCTTTGGACAAAGACAAACAATAGGTCACTATACTAATGTTTCTTCTGATATTTTTGACGTTTGTCAGAAATTTTTTAAAAAATGGAACCCCGAATATGTACGTCAGGTAAGTATTTGGACAGGTAATTTAATAGAAGAGCAATACGATACTATTCCGCTATTTGGTGATCCAAAAAAAGATTTAATTACCCAAACGATTGATAGAATTAATGACCGCTTTGGTCATCACACAATTAGAAATGGGTATCTGACGTATGCTCCAAAGCTTCATACAAAACCTAATGGATATATGGCCGACCGTTGGCAACGTCAAGAACTAAGAAATAGCTAGAGTAGGATCACCTCGAGCAGCTTATGCTTGAAGGCGGCACGAGTCCCATTGTTCTCAATTACAATATCTGATGCATCAAGACATTCTTGCGCGTGTTGTCCGTATGATTTTTGCCCCTGCCCCCAATCGCGCCTTTCATCGCGGTCAAATTCTTCCTTTGTTTTACCATAATAAAATTGGCCTCTTTTACTAATTCTCCTAAAACGGACATCAATATCTCCATAAATCCCAATTATATAGCCACCCTTTTCTTTAATATAGGTAAGTTCTCCGATATTGCGAATTCCATCTATTATTACAAACTCTATATTGGAAGCCTTAACACGTTTGAAGGTATGTCTTGCGAGAATATCATTGCCGTATTTTTTGCGAAGTGAATCTCCTATATCTTGCAAAATTTTCCTATCATCTGTGGCTTTCCCCATTTTCTTTGCTTTTTCCTTGATGACATCTGAGAAGGTAAAGTTGGTATAACCTTTTTCCTGAAGAATTTTGGACGCAGTAGTCTTACCGCTTCCAAGAGGTCCGGTTATGCCGATAATTTTCCTGATTTGCTTTGTGGATTTCTTGATCAACTTTTCTATTTATATCGACTATCTTGCGTGCCACATTTGAACGAAGTGAAAACGTGGTACTGTGCCCGCAACCCACTTGGGAGTTGGCGAGGCGAAGTGAGCCG
>CAYVKP010000007.1:0-9314 GCA_964452165.1 uncultured Gammaproteobacteria bacterium
ACTTGCCGTCTTAGCTCAGTGGTAGAGCAGCTGTTTTGTAAACAGCAGGTCCAGGGTCCGAATCCCTGAGACGGCTCAGTTTAATTGTTCACATTCTTTATAGATTGATACTGTTCACCCCGAGTAAATCGGGGTTGATTTTGACACTCCGTGCCGCTATAGTTAATAAAAATCATGGCAGATACAATTCAAGACGAAGCAGGCGAAGTAATAGAAATGCTCAAAACCTCGGGAGCATTAATTGCAGACACCCACGTTGTTTTGACCTCCGGCAAGCATTCCAATATGTACATCAATAAAGACGCATTGTATCCACACACGGAATTCAGTTCGCGAATTGGAGAGCTGTTTGCAGAAGACGCAAAAGGATTTGGCGTGGAAGTTGTGGCAGGACCTGCTTTAGGAGGAATTATTTTGTCTCAGTGGACTGCATATCATTTATCAAACATCAACGTGGGTGACGTTTTGGGAGTTTATACGGAAAAAGACGCGGAGAAAAATCAGGTATTTACTCGGGGATACGACAAATTGGTTAAAGACAAGAAGGTTTTAGTTGTTGAAGACCTGACTTCAACAGGAGGGTCAGTTATAAAAGTAATAAATAGTGTGAAGGCAGCAGGGGGCGTCGTTTCTGCGGTGGCGGTTATGGTTAATCGCAACCCCAAGGAAGTTAATAGTGAAAGCGTAGGAGTTCCTTTTTCAGCACTCGCCGAGTTACAAGTTGAGGCATGGGAAGAAAAAGATTGTCCTCTTTGTAAAAAAGAAGTGCCAATCAATATAGCGATAGGGCACGGCAAAAAGTATCTTGAGGAAAAAGCAAAAAAGAGTTAAAATGCGCAAATGAAGCAAACAAAACGCAAAAAAACCTCAAGCCCCAAGCAAGATTATCAACTACTGACAACTGACATTCTAATTATTGGAGCGGGTGGAGCGGGTCTCCGCGCCGCAATTGAAGCCACTAACAAAGGTGCAAAAGTTTTGGTCGTTTCAAAAGAAGATATGGGAGGCGCCCATACCAATAAGGCGATGGGTGGAGTAAACGTTGCAATAAAAGCTCCTGCAACCCCAAAGCAACACTACGACGACACAGTAAACGGAGGTTGGCATCTATCAAATCACAAACTTGCCAAAATATTTACTCAGGAAATGCCGGACCGAATTTACGACTTGGAAAAATATGGTGTCAAATTCGATCGTCTTCCTGACGGATCTTTTTATACGTGGGCCGGTGGAAAACAATCGGCGCCTCTTAATCTTTGCGCAGGGGATTACACGGGACGCGAGATAATGAACGGTTTGGTAGCCGAGATAAAACGATTAAAAATTTCATATCTGGATAATCACTTTGTTACCAAGCTTTACAAAAAAGGCAAAGTGGTGGTGGGAGCCAATGTTATGGATCTTATGACAGGCAAATTCAAGGTAATCAGCGCCAGGGCGGTAGTTATGGCAAGCGGCGGACTTGGAATGCTCTATGAGACGAATACCAATGATCCAAGCAACACAGGGGAAGGATTTTCTTTGGCGCTTGAAGCCGGAGCAAATCTCTCAGATATGGAGCTCGTCCAATTCCATCCCACAGGTATGGCATGGCCGCTTAAGATTCGTGGAATGTTGATCACTGAGAAAGTACGCGGTCATGGAGGAATTTTGAAGAACAAAAATGGCGAGCGGTTCATGAAACGCTACCAACCGGAAAGAATGGAACTTGCCGGTCGAGATGAAGTCTCTAGGGCAATTTATCAAGAGATTGCTGAAGGCCGCGGAACCGCCCACGGGGCAGTTTATCTTGATATAACTCACTGGAAAAAAGGAGATGCAGAGAAGCTGATTCCGGATGTTTTTGAAAACCACATGAAGATTGGGATCGATATCCGAAAACAAATGATGGAGATAACGCCATCAATGCATTACATAATGGGAGGAATAAGAATTGATGAGTGGGGGCAGACTCCGGTCCCAGGACTTTATGCTGCGGGAGAAGTCACAAGTTCTATACACGGCGCAAATCGTTTGGGCGGAAATTCACTTGGCGAGACTCAGGTTTTTGGTAAAAGAGTAGGGGAGAAGACTTCAAAGCTTGTAAAGAAAGAAAAACAACCGGTAATTTCTACAGCAGATATTGATCAGGAGATGAAAAGAGTCGGGGAAATTGCATCCAGAAAAACGGGTTCTAAGCCCTTTGATGTTATGAAAAAATTAAAAAGAGTTATGTGGGAAAAAGCCGGACTCATCAGAACAGAAAAACTCCTAAAGCAGGGACTTGCGGAAGTTAAAAAGCTCCAAAGAGAGGCTAAAGGCGTCAGTGTTAAGTCAAAAATTGATCTAAGACAAGCTTTTGAACTTGCCAGAATGCTTGAGACGGCCGAGGCAATAATATTATCTGCGATAACTCGAAAGGAAAGTCGCGGCGCACATCGTAGAGAAGACTTTCCAAAAACGAGCAAAAAATGGGATAAGAATATATATGTTTATCGTGATAGAAGCGGAAAACTTAAAATCAAAACTGCCCCAATCGTCTGGGCCTAACCCATGCAAATTAAAGGATCCATAGTTGCCCCGGATAAAATCTTCAAGGGCACAATTGAGGTTGAGAATGGGAGAATTGTTGACGTCAGTCCTTCCAGTTCTAAAGCCGATTTTGACTACGGTCAGCCCGGTATTTACATTCTTCCGGGTTTAATCGAGGTTCATGGGCACTTCCGCGAGCCGGGATTTGAATACAAGGAAGATATTTCTCATGGGACTTCCGCGGCCTTGGCCGGGGGTTATACAACCGTTTTTGACATGCCAAATACCAAGCCGCCTACGACAACGGTAGACCTCGTTCGCCAAAAAATAAAGTTATACGAGAAGAGTTCGTTTACGGACTTTGCAATTAACATGGGAGTTTCAAAAGAAGATATTCCCGAGCTTGAAAAAGTAGATAAAAACTTAATTACCGGAGTAAAAATATTCACAGCGGGGCACGCAACTACCCCAACAACAATTCCTGATCTTGGTGATGTTGCGCGAATCTTTGAGATCTTGGGAAAAAGAAAAATTATGGCATTGGTTCACGCCGAAAATCAGCAACTCGTAGATTATTTCACTAAAAAATACCGAGACGAACTGGCAAGAAAAGACCCGGAGACTTGGAGTGAAGCACGTAATCAATCTGTCGTTTTAACAGCGGCGCTTGAAATGATAGCGCTGGCAAAACAGTTCGGCGTCAAGCTCTATTTACTGCATTTATCTACCGCAGATGAATTCGCAGCGGTTGAATTTGGACGAAAAATTGGAGTGGATGTTTACGGCGAAACCGTCACTTATCAGCTTGCATTTAACACAAACGACTATAAAAAGTATGGCAATTTTATAAATGTTGCGCCGGCTTTAAGAGCACCAGTTGAGCAGAAAAAACTCTGGGATCGAGTTCGAAATGGACAGGTCGATACAATAGTTTCAGAGCATACTCCGCATACAAAGGAAGAGAAGGAAGGCAAAAATTGGTGGGAAGCATCAAGCGGCATGCCGGATATTCAGGAGTCACTACCGGCACTTGTAACGAACTGGGTAAAACATTTCGGTTCGAATTCTCTTGAAGAGGGTTTGGTTCGCTTGTCTAACTTGACGTCCGGAAATATCGCCAAAATATTCGGGTACGAACAGAAAGGTGCGATTGCAAAAGGAAAAGATGCTGATTTTACAGTTATCGATACAAAGAATGAGTGGACAGTTCGCCCGGACGATTTATTTACAAAGAATAAGTGGTCAGCATATGAAGGGCAGAGTTTAATAGGACGTCCCGTTGCGACATTTTTACGAGGTGAAAAAGTCTACGAACAGGGGCAAGTCCTCGGAGACCCTCGCGGCCAGCGAATAAGTAGAGCTTAGGTTCATTCGATTCTTACAACACAATTATTCTTACCTACCTCTTACCCCTTTATTTATAGTTCGCGAATCAGCTCTGCTTACATTGTAGATGAGAGTCAAAGGGAGGTGAAATAAAATGGCAAAGACAATAATAGGAGTTTTTCCAAATAGAGCATTCGCCCGCCGCGCTATAGACGTAATGCTAAATTACGGTTACGAAAGTCACGATATATCGATGATTTCAGCAGAGGATGGGCAATTTTTATTTGAAAACCCTGCAACGAATATCGCTTCCGATTCGCGAGTTTCCCACACAATCATGGGGATTTTCATAGGCGCTGTTTTAGGATTGTTAGTTGGGCTTATTGCTCCACTCATTCCTGGAATACGTATGGATACACTCCACCACTTGCTTGGACTTTCTTCAAACACGAGCTTAACCCTGCTTACAACTGCAATAGGTGCAGCAGCAGGTGGAATAATAGGGCTTTTAACTGGTGCCAGAAGTGAAGAGATTAATAGATCTGAATATTACAGCAGAGAAGAAAACCAAGTAATGGTCGCATTTGCTGTCCCAAGTAATGATGAGGGAGAAGTTAAGAGACTTTTGCGTGATAACGGTGTCAGAAGTATCAAAACAATTGATACAGATCGCTACGAGGAGCCGGCAGTAGATTATGGAGGTTACAGGCTTGCAGGTGTAAAGGGAGGACGAAAGACAAGCAAAAGAAAGCCAGATGTCCGGGATTATCTCAGGGATTAGTTGGTTATCTTAGTTTTTCCGTAAGCTTTGAAGCAAGGCCGATATAGCTCGAAGGTGTTAACCTTGAGAGTTCAGCTTTGATTTCCGTGTCGATATTAAGTTCGATTACAAACTTTTTGTAATCTTCTTCGCTCAATTTTTTGCCACGGACAAGATTTTTGACTAGAGAATAGGAATCAGAAACATTATTTTTACGCAGTATTGTTTGGATTGCTTCAGTTAGAATCGACCAGTCTTCATTTAAATCTTTTGTGATTTGTTCGACATTCGGTTTGATTCTGCCGAGTCCTGTCAAAAGACTTTCGTAAGCAACTAGACAGTATCCAAGCGCCGCGCCGTAGTTGCGAGTTACTGTCGAATCGGTGAGATCTCTCTGAAGCCGGCTGACTGGTAGTTTTCTTGCCATATGTTCAAGCAATGCGTTTGCCATTCCAAGATTTCCTTCACTATTCTCAAAATCTATTGGATTTACTTTTTGAGGCATGGTTGATGATCCAACTTCACCTTTTACGTTCTCCTGGATAAACCAGCCGTCTGAAATGTAGCGCCAAATATCCCGGTTAAGACCGACTAGAATATTATTTATCCGTTCAATTGTCTGAAACACTATCGCAACATCATCAAAATTATTAATTTGAGTAGTTAAGATATTAGCTGTGAGTCCGAGCGAGCCAACAAAATCTTCAGAAAACTTCACCCAATCAATTTCAGGGTAAGTCGCCGCGAGAGCGTTGTAATTTCCAACCGCCCCGTTGATTTTACCCGTCAATTCGACTTCACTAAGTTGTTCGACCTGTTTATCTAGTCTTGCCACAAACACTGCCATCTCTTTCCCAAGAGTTGTCGGGACAGCCGGTTGACCATGAGTGCGAGCAAGCATCGCCAAATCTTTATTTGCCTTTGCCATTTCTGATAAAGCATCTACGACTTGTTCAATTTTGGGCAAGACAACATCTTCTGTTGCGCGCTTTAACATAAGAGAGTAGGCCAGGTTATTAATATCGGCAGACGTGAGGCCAAAATGAATCATTTCAGTAAGGTCGGAAAGACTCAATTTCTCAAATTGGTTTCTTAGAAACCTCTCAACCGCTTTCATGTCGTGGCGAGTTTCTTGTTCAATTTTCTTGACTTCCTCAATTTGTCCACTCGATAGATTTTGGTACAAAGAGGTGAGTGACTTTTCTTCATCGGAATTTAATTTTCTGACTACTTCGGCTTGGGCGAGTGCAATTAAATACCTTATTTCAACTTCAATTCGCAGTTCTATTAGTCCTTGTTCGGAGCAATACTTTGCAAGAGGCGCGATCTTGCCACGATACCTTCCGTCAAGCGGGGTCAGAGCGGTCAATTCTTCCAATTTTGGGAGCGAATTATCAGCCACAATGAGACTATAGAGGAATAGGTAATTGGTGTCAAGTCGAGCGCCTGCTTCTGTCGGTCCTGAATTCCGGCTGGTAGGGGAAATTTAATACCCTGTTACGTTTCACCATGGATAGAGTCCAGGAGACCAGCTCGTCTGCCGCGATATTTCTCGTATGCGGAGTGTCTACGAATACACTGGTTCCACCCTTGTGGATAGTAGTTCCGCCAATTGGTGGCATTGAATAATGCTCTATGCCGTTTTGAGTAATGTAATATGCAAATCCATCAACGTAGACAAAAAAACCTCTTTTGCCTTGCATATTAAGTCTGGCAATTGAAACAGTGCCGTCCCGCAGATGTTTCTTATGAAGATTCGGTTCGTTCGGATCCTTACGAAACCTTCTATATAAGCCACGGACTTCTTCAAAATAAGACTCGGTTTGTACCTCGCCGTACGCTGATTTTGCTTCAGTTAGCATAGTCCGGCCATGATATAGGAAAGCTCCATTCCTGTCAAATTCTAGGCTTTAACGTAGTATACGGATCTGCCACGACCTTTTTGATAAATAAGGCCAAGAGAGGAGAGCTTGGCGAGGTCCCGCGAGGCTGTAATTTGTGATACGCCAAACTCTTTCTGCACATTTCTATTGGTAATTTTGGCATTGGGTATGTCGAAAAGTGGCAAGATTCGCATCTGTCTTTCTGATAATTTGAAAAAAATGTCGGGAGTTTTTTCCTCAGTTTTCTTGGTTCTGAGTAATCTAATAGTCTTTTCCGATTGGATTGATAGAGCCTGAATGTAATACTCTATAAAAGAGGATAAATTTCCCGAGTCATGTGCGTCCTTTATCTTTTTTCCTAAGTTCATGAGGTCTGAGATAAAAAATTCCTCCAGATTTAGCATTCCCCGAAAGTCGTAACCGTGATTATATAAGAAACCTTTTGATACTATAGTTGATAGTTTGATATTATCATTATCTTGTGGTAAATCCTGGGAGATTAGGATAAAAGCGAGTGCCGCCTGCACAATAGGGTGTTCAGGATTTGTATTAATAAACTCGCTTATAGCTTCAACTTTCTGTTTATCTATCTTTTTATCGCCTTGGATAGTCTTGAGAAGCTGTAGTATCCTTGGGGATTCTATCTTTTCTTCGGTGAGGAAGAGAAAATATCTCAAATAGTCATGCGCCTTCTTGATAGCCACGATATCGCCCGATAATCTTGTCGCTTTCTTATCCCTTAGTACAGAGATGATCTCTCTGTTGAGTGCGGACTTACCGGATAGTCTAAGAGAACAGGAGATAATATCAATGAGGCTGTCATACCTTATTCTAATATCTTTTTTTGGGGGAACTATCTCAATGAGTTGCTTTGCTCGGTTAATTTCTATGGTCTCGAGCTCTTTTTTGACAACCGGAGAGAGTAAGTAGGAAAAACTTTTCATGCAAAATCATCTTCTCACAACTCAAAATGCATGTCAACATTGATTTTGAAGCTGAAAAGTCTGTGAAATGGGTCATGAAGATAAGATTATGATAAGATTATTTTACCTATTGACAGAGACCATCTCTAGAGTTTATTCTATTATTAATGTCCAAACTACGCGAGAAAAGAAAAATAAGCCTCTTTGAAAGACTTTTTACAGAATTGCGAGGAATATTTAACATGCTATCAACGGCCAATCTAGGGTGAACGAGCAGACTATTTAATTCGAGGCAGGAATTTTGTAAAATAGAGTCGTTACTTATTAAGCTAGGTTGGCGGAGTAGTCAATCGCTCGTGTCTGTAGAACACGCGCCCGTTCGGGCTACGGGGGTGCAAATCCCTCACCTAGCACTTCGCTCACTGTATTTGTTCAGTGCCATGTTCAGGCAAGCTGGACACGGCACATTATTTTGTGACAAATGAAATACCTTATAGGAATTGTTGGGGAGAATGGGGCAGGTAAGGATACTTTTACCACTTTTTTTCGTGCCGCTGCAGCTCCAACTCAAGTTGCAAAGCTTCGCTTCTCAGACGTTTTGGCCCAAACATTAAATACCTGGGGAATTCCTCTGACTCGTTCAAATCTTCAAAACATGGCAATAATTATGGATAATCAATACGGTAAAGGTTCGGTAACCCGAGCTGCTGAGACAAGAATAAAAAAACAAAAGGCAGAGATTATAATTATCGAGGGCGTGCGTTGGAAGACAGATGTACCCATGCTTAAGAATTTTCCAAATAGTTTTCTAGTCTACATTACCGCTGATAAGAAAATTCGCTATGATCGCCTCAAGAGGCGAGGGGAGAAAGTTGACGAGAAGACCAAAACATATGACCAATTCCTAAAAGAAGAAAAAGCCGGGACTGAAGTTGAGATTCCCGAAATTGGTTCGAATGCAGACTATAAAATAGAAAACAACGGTACTCTAGATGAGTTTCGTTCGGCGGTCGAGGAATTCTACAAAACCCGCATAAAAAAGTAATTTTTACCCCGCTACGGTCGGGGCTGGCAAAATTCGCCCCTTCTTGTTAAAATTTAAGTTCGGAATTGTGTTTTGCCCTCGTGGCTCAGTGGTAGAGCGAGTTCTTGGTAAGAACTAGGTCATGGGTCCGATTCCCGTCGAGGGCTCCAAATGAAACTTTATCGTTTCAGTCCGATAAAAAGCAAAGAAAAATTGTTCCGGGCAATCGAATATACGCATTTTGCCTGCTACGAACTTTGCAAAAACTCCTTCGGAAGATATTTTCCAAACGCCGGCAATATTGGAATATTTTGTCATTATGATGAAGAGTACGAATTCCTAACGGGTGTTCGAAAAGAGTTGACTGAGACTTCAGATAACTTCTTGCAAAAATATTTCAAATTGTATGAGTCCATCGCGATCCCTGCCAAAGGAGACGTACCGCAGACAACCTACACCTACTTATATATAAGAAAGCCGGATCCATATCGCGCGCAAGTCGGCGACGTGGATTTTTATTTGGAACCCGAGGAGTACAAGAAAACTAAGGAATCTGTTGGTCAGGGAAAAATTCCCGGGGCAAGAGTTTTTGACAGAACTGATCTTGATATGGTCGAGCTTTTTGATCCGGACGTTGACGCGCTTGCGTTTCTTGCTACACACAAAATGGCCCAAACTGTTCGGGTCAAACAATCCGACGCAACAAATCTCTAGGTCGTAATACTTCCATTCCGCGCTCGTTTTTGCTAAAATAGCGACTAATGGCAAAAAAAGGTGGAGCAAGACAAATATTTGGACTCGCATGTACCGTGTGTGGAAAGCGCGGTTACATCACAAGCAGAAACAAGCTTAACACTCCTGAAAAACTAAAACCCAAAAAATTCTGC
>CAYVKP010000008.1:0-3860 GCA_964452165.1 uncultured Gammaproteobacteria bacterium
ATATTTATGTATTTTACACTAAAGCGTTATAATAAGTAAAGTATGAGGATACTGGGAATTGATCCGGGGATTGGAAGAACGGGGTATGGAATAATTGAAGCAAATGGCCAAGAGCTAATAGCTAAGAGCTATGGTTGTATTGAAACAGAGGCAAAGACCGAAATGGGTGAAAGATTAACAGATCTTTACGACCAAATATTGGGATTGATCAAGGAGCACAAGCCTGATGCTGTAGGCATTGAAGATTTGTTCTTCAACACCAATGCCAAGACTGCTCTTATCGTGGGACAAGCAAGAGGCGTGATAATGCTTGCTGTCTCCAAAAGTAAAGTCCCGCTCGCAGTCTATACTCCACTCCAGGTAAAAATGGCCGTAACAGGCTATGGTAGAGCTGAAAAAGGGCAGGTTGGCCAGATGATAAAAATATTGTTAAAGCTGGAAAGTATCCCCAAGCTCGATGACACGACTGATGCTCTCGCAATTGCCGTGACCCACGCATTTTCTTATAAAATGAAAAATGTATAACTACATGTCTGATTTACATGCCTTACGCAAAATCGTCATCCTGGCCGTGTCCAGGATCGCTTTGACACTCCGGCAAGAGATTCTGGATGCGCAATGCTTACCAGAATGACGAAATTTTAATATGTATGATGTAATGTTAAGACTTACAGCTTTGGCAATTTTCATATGTTGGGGAATTTATTGGGTTATTACCCAGCGAACTGCTGATCGGGAAAAGCCAAAAACCAAACAGCTGCCGTTTTTTCATAAAAACAATATTAGAAAATTAGTTTTACGTTTAGCGGAAGCAATATTAATTTTGCAATTATTGGGCTTATCTCTTTTGCAGATACCAAATCGGGCATTAAATATTCAAATAATAGGACTCCTTATGATTATTATTGGCACAAGTGTTGCAATCTCAGCCAGAAGAACTTTGGGCACAAATTGGGCGCATGCATATGAATACCAAATTAAGCAGAAACAAGAGCTTGTGACTGGAGGGATTTATCAATATATCCGCCATCCAATTTACACCGGCCTCGCTTTGGGTTTAATTGGCGGTGAATTGGTTGCTAAAAGTTACTTAGTATTTAGCGCCTTAATTATTGTTGCAGGCGCGTATTACCAAGCCCGACTGGAAGAAAAACTGCTGACTAAGCATTTCGGCGAGGATTATCAAAGTTATATGAAGCGGACAAAAATGTTCATTCCGCATTTGTGGTAATATAAGCAGTATGATAGGCACGCTGAAGGGAACTGTTGAATACAGAGAGGATCCATATATCATCGTGGATGTTCACGGAGTTGGCTATAAGGTTTTGGTTCCAATTACCGTTTTGGCAAAGATAAACGCTCTAGGAGAGGCTATAAAGCTCTATACGCATACTCATGTCAGAGAAGACGTCTTGGAATTATATGGCTTCTCAGATCCTTCGGATTTGAAGCTGTTTGAATATCTTATCAGTGTATCGGGGGTAGGCTGCAGGACAGCAAGTGGGATTTTTTCAGTCGGGGACAGATCTCAAATCATCAATGCAATTATCGGTAATGACGTTGCTTTTTTCACATCTGTGCCAAGACTTGGCAAGAAAAACGCTCAGAAGATCATAATTGAGCTGAAGAATAAGATAGGCGGAGGAACTGATCTGGATTTGTCAGAAGATTCCTCAAGCAGCACTGAGATTGTGGCTGCTCTGAAGACATTTGGCTTCAGCACATCTGAATCACAAGGAGCGATTCGAGCGCTTGAGGGCAAAGGTGAGACGGTTGAGGAAAAGATAAGACTAGCACTGAAGTATCTTGGAAAGTAAATCCGAAATCCGAATTTCGAAACTCGAAACAATATCAAATGTCAGAAAATACAAAACAGTACGATTTGGAGGATAGAACATTGCAGTTTGCAAAAGACAACAGAGTCTTTGTTAAACTATTACCAAAAACAATAGGCAACATTGAAGATGGAAAACAACTAATAAGATCATCAGGTTCAGTAGGAGCAAATTATATAGAAGCAAATGAGGCATTTAGTAAGAAAGATTTTGTGCTTCGAGCTAAAATAAGTAGAAAAGAAGTAAAAGAAAGCAGATATTGGTTAAATTTGGTGGATACAAATGGAAACAAAGACTTAGAGAAAGAGAGGTTGCGGTTAATCAAAGAAGCAACAGAACTTATGAATATTTTTGGTTCAATTATTAGAAAGTCAGAGTAAGTTTTTGAAATTTATATTTTGTATTTGTTTCGGATTTCGTGCTTCGACATTCGAATTTAAAAGTTATGGATAAACCTAAAGCCAAAAAGATACCCGAAGTTGAAAAAGTAACCCCCGAGGAGGAAGTAATGTTCACCTCTCTTCGTGCCAACTCGTGGGAGGACTTTCATGGACAGGAGAATATAAAGGCATCTCTTCAGATCGCTATTGAGGCAGCCACCAAGCGGGAGGAGGCAATTGAGCATGTACTTCTATATGGTCCTCCGGGACTTGGTAAAACAACCCTTTCTCACATCATTGCCCGCAAGATGAAAGCCAATATCCGTGTAACCTCAGGGCCTGCTCTTGAGAGATCGGGAGATCTTGCCTCAATTCTGACCAATCTTGAGAAAGGGGACATTCTCTTCATCGATGAAATTCATAGACTCAATACGACTGTTGAGGAAACACTCTATCCTGCTATGGAGGACTATGCTCTTGATATTGTCATAGGCAAAGGACCATCTGCAAGGACCGTTAGGCTTGATTTGCCACAGTTCACTATCATTGGTGCCACGACACGGGCGGGTCTTCTCTCAGCGCCACTGAGGGACAGATTTGGGGTAACTCATCGGCTTAATTTCTATACTCCTGAGGAGCTTGGAAGGATCATCCAGGAAGCTGCAAAAAAACTAACTATCAATATCGACAAAGACAGCATCAAGGAAATTGCGATGAGAGCAAGGGGTACTCCGAGAATCGCTCTTAAAATTCTCAAAAGAGTCAGGGATTATGCACAGGTCAAGGGACATGGGAATATCGATTTTGATGCAACCAAGAAAGCGCTTGAGATGCTTGAGGTGGACGAGAAAGGACTTGATCCGCTGGATATCAAATACATAGAAGCAATTATTCATAAGCACTCAGGTGGACCTGTTGGGATTGAGACAATTGCCTCAACGATCTCTGAGGATAGTGGTACCCTTGAAGATCTGGTCGAGGCATATCTCTTGCAGTTAGGATTTATAAAAAGGACTCCCAGGGGAAGAATAGCCACAAAAGCCGCATATGAACATATCGGCGCGAAGCATCCTGATGATAAATCCGGCAAACAGCAGAAATTGATATAGTTATCAAATTAACCTGAGACAATTGCACTTCTTCTTTCACCTTCTTCGTTTAATTTTTTTAAGACTGTACGAACATGGTCCTTGTGGCCCTGCTCGTCTCCATCTTCAGCCCTACATAAGTCCCAAACATCCTTCTTAACTTCTCGAGTAATTTTATCAACTACTAGCCTGAGGTGGTCCGTATTAGGCGAACCATCTTGATTATTTTCTCTGTAACCATAGAAGTGATCCCATCCTTTCTCTTTTAGTTCTCCTACCGGTAACGGACTAAATGGAGCTAAGCCTTCTAGTCTATTTAGCAATTCCAAACCTTCATTTACTGGAGGCGCTTCGTGAGATAGATCGCTCATGATTTGAATATAATAAAAAATTTAGATTGTGTCAATGGTTCCAAATTATTAGTTACTTGGCGAATTTATCTCCTTTCTGCGTCGAAAAAGAGATAAGGCTCAAAATTTAGTTAACCGCATTTTCGACTCTGGGGCGGTATTGGAGGGCTTCGGCGATGTGGTTGGGACCTATATTATCCACATTCT
>CAYVKP010000009.1:0-3171 GCA_964452165.1 uncultured Gammaproteobacteria bacterium
GAAGTCCTGGAATAGGAAAGATTTAATAAATTATGGATCCGTTAGTTGAATCAACCAAGCAAAGAATTGAAAAAGTACTGGATATCCTCAAAGGGGATTTGGATACTATCCGCACAGGTCGTGCAACACCTTCACTTGTTGAAAATATCATCATCAACGCTTATGGCGGAACTGCAAAGTTGAAAGTTATGGAACTGGCAACTGTTGGGGCTCTAGACACATCCACACTTGTTATCACCCCATACGACGCATCAATAATTGGCGAGATCCAAAAAGGAATTGAAGCAGCAAATGCAGGATTTACTCCAAATATAGATGGAAATCTGATCCGCATTAGTATTCCGCCGCTCTCGCAGGAAAGACGAGAAGAGCTTATAAAAGCAATGCGCCAAAAGCTTGAAAATGGCAAAATCATGGTGCGCCAAGTCAGACATGAAGCAATGATTGATATCAAAAAAGAATATGAAGGTCGCGAAGACGATATTACCCGTCTTGAGAAGGATGTGCAAAGAGTAGTTGATGAGACTATTGTAAAAATTGAAGATTGGGGCAAACAAAAAGAAACAGAACTGATGCAGATTTAGATTATTTTAGTTCGATTTGATTCTCTCTTTAAGAATATCAAGTAGTTCAAATTCTTCAGTAGCCGACATACCAGCTTTTTCCATGCCCTCCTTATGTCCCTCTAAATATTCTGCAATTTGATTCTGCTCATCGTCATTTATTGATTCTCCAGATATCACTTTTGAAAATATTTTCTGCACATGACCTATGTAAGCAATATCCAGGTCATAGAGTCGCAAAGGTTTTCTCAAGTCAACAATTCTACTTCTGGTATAAGTAAGATAAAAGTCTCCTTTTTGAGCTTCCGGCTCGGCAATCCATGCACCTTTTTCATCCTGAATCAGTGAAATATTAACTGTATTCATTTTCTTCTTGATATTTTCAGGATCTTGAAGGTATTCTTTGGCTACATTGATGGATGCTTTTATGCGATTAACGCTGTCTTCTCTTCCAAGCATGTCTTGTCTGTCAGCTTCAATTATAGTTCCTAAATCCTCAAACGTGATTGCAGCAGGGTCATTCTCGAATCTTTCAACTAATTCCTTTAAAACATTTGATAGTTCAGAGTTTTGAATAGGATCAAGTTCAGGCGGGCGATCGGGCAATTCTATCTCCCTCTCAATTTTTGTTGATGAATGAGGCTTTTCCAGATTTCTATTGGCGAATTTTTGCGCAGCCCCAATTCCTTCTTCAATATAAAATTTATTTTCAATATCTTGCAGAGTTCTAGCTACGTCAGGATGGACAGCGCTATGGCTACCAGATATTTGTCTTTTTTCACCGGCCGGAATCTGCTCTATTTGCGTATCAAATTCTTGCCCTGAATCATTCATAATTATATTTTGATGCAGAGTTAGGCAGTCGCTGCCTGTGCTTCTGAAAAATCAACTCCCTCTGGTATCTCAGGAGCACCACCCCATTCTAGAGGTTTTTTATTTACTGCATCATAAAACGCATGCATCTTCTCAAGCATTTGCGGCCCATCTGCTATTGTCTGCTTTGCCAATATTTCTGCATCTTTATCTGTGATTCCCGGTTGTTGATCCTTGGTTAATTTGGTTGCAACTTTAAGTAGCGTATCTACTTTTTTCGGATCTTTGAATACTTTTGCTGCATCTCCAGTAGTTGTGGCCATTCCATCTAGGTAATCATATAGTGTTGCCACAGCTCCATCTGCTTCCGGATTTTCTGTATAGGTAAGCGTGATTGGGTTACCATCCGCTTGACTTTTGGCTGCTTTTCCAGCGCTCACAAGTGTTCTTATTGTATTTTGAAATACATCCAAATACATCTTTACATTGCCGATTACTGTTGTGTCATATGTCTTATAAAGTTTTCCAGGTTCTCGACCTGCCGTTGCTGTTGGTTTCCCGTCTACCTCGTCAGGAGTTACGTCTACCATAAGTCTTCCCGTTTCCGGATCTGTTCGTAATGCAGAATTTTCAGGGTCAGTAATGGCTTCATAGGCTACATCATTTTCCGTTTTCAGCTTGGCAGCTTCCTTCATTTCGTTTAATTTATTATCTTGCTCGCCTTTATCCTGTATTTCGGCTTCCGTCAATTTCCAGATAGATTTAAATACTTCCGGATTACCTGCAGCTTCAATATTTGTTCGAATCTCATCTGGAGTAGCGCCCCATTGATTTAATACCTCTTCAAGAGCATTCGCTAAATTGCCGACTGTTTGCTCCGGGAGTTTAAATGCTTCCGGAAATCTATTGACAACATGCTCCTCAGGAATTCTTCTCGATTCTCTTACAACTTGCTGCGCTGCTTCCGTGAGGAGGGGGTCGCGGCTTGCATCTTGTGTAATTCTTTCTGCTTCACTCGCTTGAGTTTGTTCATCTGCTGATTTTAAATATTCTCCCGCTTCAGTTGCAGCTGAGTAGGTTTTTAACGCATTACGTTCTCTTTTTTCTGCTCTTCTTTCTGCTTTTGCAGCTTTTTTTTCTACACGTTTTACTTTATGTCTTTCAAAAAATCCCAATTTTTCACTATCTTCATCAGCTTTGCGAAGAAGCCGTTGTATTAGGCTTTTATCTTTTTCTTTTGATTCAATTTCGAATTTTTTATCGTCAGCTACCGGATCAAATCCACTTTCGGTATTTCCAGGAATTTTAAAATTATCAAATCCACCACCGCCTCCTTCACTCATATACTATTTAGACTAGCGAATTTTGCGCTTGTTTGCAAGTTATTATGAGCAAAAAAGTTATTGTACAGCGGGGATAAATTATTAATTCAATATTAGGAATTGCTTGGTCTGCCTTTGATCAGATCCATTTTTATGAAACAGTTTTTTATTCTTTATATTCTTCAGAGTCTGGGTCTGGAATAATACCTGTGTCGACGCCCGAACTCACATCATCCAAGAATTTCCAGTCTTTAGTCTTAAATCGTGCAGTTATCTCCGTATCGGGTACTTTCTTTGACTGATCTGCTATTTGTTCTGCCTTTGGCTCATGTCCTTCGTTTTGCTCCGCCATATAATTATATTATAAAACATAATCCTTTATTTGCAAGATTATGAATGATATAATGTTTTAGTGATTATTACTGCACTTGTTTTTCTTCTTCTCCTCTCAGTTCTGGTACTCATTCATGAAG
>CAYVKP010000010.1:0-2984 GCA_964452165.1 uncultured Gammaproteobacteria bacterium
TTGCCGCCGAAAGTGATGTTCCCAGGCCGCCACCGACCAAAAGATTTAATCCGCCAGATATGCCTCCGAGTAGGTTGCCACCTATTGAGGTTATTCCTCCCAAAATGCTTTGTCCTGCTCCTGTTATGAAACTACCGGCAGAGCCGAAAATTGACCCTATTCCTCCAAGAATACTGCTTGTTGCAGAAGGTATCCCAAAACCGCTTTTAATAAAACTGAGCGCTTTTCCTGGCAGAGACAATGCTTTTACGATTGTAGAAAATGTGCCGAAAGGGTCCAGAAACCCATGGGCGGTCCAATAGGCTACCCACCCGCCGTAAAGGAAAGGGCCTACGCCTGGGATAGCCAGAAGCGGGAGGCCGGTTACGGCTCCAAACGCCAGTCCGGCAATTGCACCTAATATTTTTGCCCCAAGCATTAGCAGTAAATAACCGCCAATTGCAACGGCACCGGCGATTATTTTTCTGGCAATTTTACTTTGGGCGATTGTGGCTGCGAGTCCGGTCGGAGTTAACATCTTTGCAGCGCCTGCGAGTTTTGCTATCCCGGATAGGCTTTTTGCGGTTCCACCGATGGAGCTAATTGCGCCGCCGGCTTTGGCGGCGGATCCTGCGATGTTTGTTCCTGCCCGGCCTGCTGATCCCATGGTCCCTGCAGACTGACTAACTTGTCCGGTAAGATTCATAAAGGAGGATGTCGGCCTTTGGGGAAATACCATGCCTGGCGAGGAGCTAGGCTGCCAGACGGTTGGTGATCTTCCGACTGTGGTGTAGGAAGAACTGAACCAGCTGATATTTTGGGGAAGCATAGAGGGTATGCTTTGTCTTGGAAAACTGTAGCCCATTCTGGAAAAGCTTAAGGCTGCTACAAGGCGTGGATTATTCCACATAGATCTTGGCAGGAAAGTTTTCATAAAGCGTTCTTGCTGCCAGGCAGACTGAGAAACGAGTTCGCCCCGATTGCCAAACGGTTTGGAAAGAAGTTTCATGTAGGCCGCCTGCTTGCCAGGCTGTTTTGCGGCAAATGCTTTGGCTGACATGTACCTCGCGTAAAGTTTTTTGGAGAACTGATATTCTTTGAGTTCCTGGTGGCTTAGTGATTTTTTCTTTTTAAATCTTTCAATAATGGCTGCCTGTTCTTTTATGGCTTTGTCGAGCTGCGGCTGGTCGTGAGCAAGCACGGCAAGGCTGGCCGCGTGCATTTCTTTTTGGTTGGAGAAACTCAGTGTGCCCAGCAGTGGAATTTTGAGTGTGGCTGGGATTTTGGAATCGGTGGAGCTCGCGAGGTTTAGCTCATTGGCAATTGTTCCGGCAACATGTTTGGTGTTAAATTTTTGTCCAATTTGCTGGCCATTTTCTGTTTTATAAAATCCTTCAGTAGCCTGTTTAAGTGCCTGGGTGTGAGCTTTTTCCTTTATCTGTTGAAGCTGTTCAAGTGAAGGAAGCTTGTTTGGAACTGCTTTCAGGTCGTTTGTTAAGGTTTTTTTGTAAGCATCGAGATAACGTTTCGAAAAGCCGGCCTCCAGCGTGTTTTTTTCCGTTGGGGTGCTTAATGGGGTATTTTGTGCGGCTATGTCTTCTGTACTCTGGCTGATTATGGAAATTGTTGGTTCGCTAGCGTCGGAAAGACCAACAAGACGGTTGATTTCTGTAATGGCTGCAAGTTTTTCAAGAGAATCCTTATTTTTCTCTGCTGCGGCTGAGGTTGCTTTTGCCGCTTTTTCAAAAATTTTTAACTCATCCAGCTTTAATTTATCCGCAATTTCCGGGTGAACAATAAGGGTTTGTGTGAGATTGTCGGCTATTCTTGCAGGAATTTCACCAACGTCCTGGATTTTATAGGCCTCCATGGTTGTTTGCCTTGCTGCTTCCATGGATGCTTCGCTAGTAATTTGCTTGATCTGGTCTGGTGTAAGACCTTTTACATCTAAATCCTTTAGCAATTCTTGAATAGCAGGTTCAAGATCTTTAGCAAGGGTAGCTTGTTGCTTTGCCTGTAAAAATTGCGTTGGAGAGTAGCTTTTTCCAACGCTAGAATATGGTCCCGGCCTGCGACCATTTTGGGTTTTTTGGTTTGCCGACGGTTCTTGGGCATATCTGCTGTCGTCCTGATGCATTTCGTGGGATTCCAGCTCTTTGATGCCTAGAGTATCTTTTACATGGGATTCGAGTACTTCGTGGGGTACTTCAATACCGAACTGCTTATAGACTTCTTGTTCTGTTGGAATTCTTTGCCTGTTGCCTAATTTGGGGTTTTGATAATAGGCGACGGACCAGCCAACTATTTTTTTAAGGGTATCTTTATCAGGCTGATCGGGCATAGTTTCAGTATATTCGTGCTACGTACCAGTAGCAAGCTACTGCCCCAGTTGAATAGTAATTAGAAGGAAAGAGTTGTGAAAATATAGGCTTAAGTGATTACTTTTGATCCACTTTCCGACCCTTGTTTCACATGTTATGTTGAGTTTGAGATAGAAAATCACAAACTCAACAGGTGAGCAGGACATTGGGTAAATCAGGTAACCAGGATGAGTAACTATGAAAAACTTAAGGTTTGGCAAGTTGCACATCAACTTACTGTAGAAATATATATGCTTACAAAAAAACTACCAAAAGAGGAACTATTTGGGCTCACTAGTCAAATAAGACGTGCGGCAGTATCGGTTGAGTCTAATCTTGCCGAGGGTGAGTCTCGGTACTCACGGGCGGACAAGATTAAGTTTTTTATCGAATCTCGAGCTTCCGGGGCAGAGGTTGAAACACAATTGCTTCTAATAAGAGATGTTTATGCAGACTTGTTTGGTGCGTCAGATTCTTTAAGACAAAAGT
The DNA here is from genome assembly GCA_964452165.1 of uncultured Gammaproteobacteria bacterium. Taxonomy (GTDB): domain Bacteria; phylum Patescibacteriota; class Microgenomatia; order Levybacterales; family GWA1-39-11; genus GWA1-39-11. The sequence continues at coordinate 2,829 of CAYVKP010000010.1, forward strand.
ATGTTGTGTTAGGTAAACAAATCAACAGTCTAATTAACTTTAGGAGGAAAAACTAACCCAGGTACCCGGCTACCCGCTTACCCGATTACCTACTCATGGAACAACATCCTGTACCCCAACACATTGCGTCTTTTGAATTTAAGCTTTTTGGTAACC